>CAYTLC010000008.1:0-27823 GCA_964438395.1 uncultured Candidatus Scalindua sp. | reverse complement strand
GCCTTCAGCTTGCGACATTAATCGGTGCTGTGCCGTTAAATTTATATCCGCAAATACGGTGTTTATTAGACCATAAAGCATTACAACTGCAATCGGCAGAAAAAGAGGCCATTTTATTTTCTTCACATTAGACACCTTTCACTAAAGAGTTCAGCTAATTGAAAAATATTTATCGTCGGTTTAAATCTGGATGGAGATATAAAATCATTAAACGCCTAACCTTCCTTTTAAGTTATTTGATAACCATAGTCAAATTTGCCTATAATTTATTGCAAAATGAGACAAGATCTCTTCTGGTTGCTTTCTATGGAGCTCTCTTGTGCGTAAACGTGTACTGCTTAAATGGAGTTTTCGTTGGATAGTGTTTGGCATCACTATCAAATGCTCGTTATGGTCTTTAGGTGGCATGTATAGCTATTCCACAGGTTTTGTCCTTGATAGTGTAAAGGTTATCATCCGTGTTGCATTTTACTGCTTTAATGAGAGTCTTTTACAGTATATGCAGTGGGTAAAAAGTGGAACTTACGGCATTGTGTTGTATATGTCAACAAATATATTTTCTAAGATTTTTTTAATGCTTAAATCAATCTATGATAATCTACTGTAAAACTTTCTTATTTTCCATAAATTTCAGTCCGTACCGAACTGTACACAATACCATGAAACTAAGATGTAACAGAAACCATTTAGGTTTCCATTATCGTACCTAAGTGTATAAAAGGAAGTCTAAAGCCGTTCTGCTACAGTTTAAGAGTATACATCGAATTGATAAGAAATTCTTAATTCAGTGGCATTGCGAACGTTACGTTCGGGCGGATTGATTTCGGCTTATCCATCATAACATATTAACATACTTGCACTTCAACGAAAATAGATTGACATGTGGCAGTAAATAGATTAAGTTTAGGGTCATTATTTATTTTGAAGTACAAATTGGAGGTGATTTAAAATGTTTAATATTCCAATTGGGTGGTTTGGTATTCCGGGTGGTTTTGAGTGGATTATCATTCTGGTTGTTGCTCTGTTGATTTTTGGTAAAAGACTTCCGGGCACTATGAAGTCAGTCGGAAAGAGTTTTGTGGAGTTTAAAAAGGGCCTAAAAGGCGTCAATGATGAGGTTGACGATGTAAAGGAAGATATTAAGAATATTGATAAGGAAGATGTTGAAGTAAAGTAAGTATTATTTGTTAATTAAGGGATTGAGGTATTAGGGAATTAAAGAATTTTTTAATACCTCATTTTCTTGCTTCTTGCCTCTCTCTTCATCACTCTACAAGCCACCTGAAATATCGCACCTTGATCGGATCAACTGAACGGTCAACGATTGCCAGGATTCGTTTCTCCGCAAATACCTCTGTTTCACCTTCATTTGTTATCTGTGCAGTAACATAAATCGTAAATACGTTTGAACGTGTTGTAATCAGGTTTGATATTGAGCGGAATGTGCTCTCTTTACTCCACTTTGTACCGGAACCAGTAATTTGAGTCACATCATCTACCATGTCTCCTATACTCGTAAATGGTTTATTTCCACTACCCTGAATTGCCGTTGCAATCGTAGAATCTACGTTCGGTAAAGACTGCAGAACTTCGACTGACGCAGTGTTGACATTAATCAGGCCGGGGCTACGGTGCTCCTGCCCGTCAAAATCACCGGACTGAGAACCCGTATCGGCAGAATCTGCACTGCCGTCTCCGTCATTATCAATATTGTCCATAGATGGGTCTGCGACGGTGACGTATTGCAAAACATTCGGATAGATAATGCTGCTGTCAACTAGAAAGCTCGACCACTCGCTGCCTCTATGAATAAAGCCCAGATAACCGATGTTAGAAAATCTTCTGTTTGCAATAAGAAAACTGGGTTTCCATGTAGTATCAGACCAGCCATCGCCACCTTCACCCGGGTCAAAAATGCTCGCCAGATTTTCCTCTCCAGCGGTTTCATTCCCTTTTGTCCATTCCCAAGGTTCAGATGCAGATGCAGTTAAAGGTATCGGTCTTGGGTCATTTAACTGCATGGTGTTAGTATCATTGCCTAGTGTATTTCCGTAGTCTGTCTTCTGTACAGGATTGCCGTCGGCATCACTTAAAGTTAAGGTTTCGCCTGTAGTTGTCAGACTGTTAACATTGGTATCATACAAATCTGCATCTGCTCCACTATTATAATTGAAATTTGTTACGTATTCTGTGTTACTATCTGAGATGACATAATAAGTCTGGCTGCCAATAGACCCGCTGAGTGGTATCTCGGGCATGGTTGTGCCCGTAATCTTCCAGCTTGACAAATCAATAATTGTGTCGTACGGGTTGAAAAGTTCGATAAATTTACCAGTGCCACTTGATGTGTTGGCTTCCACTTCATTTATATATGGAGTCTTCTCGATGCCGTAGTATGTGTTTGACCCATCATTGTATGCCGTCACAGTGCCGTTAGAATCTATGAAGTCTATTACGTTAACCGCCATCTGCTGGCGCTCGACGTCCGGTACGCCTCCTGCTGTAAGGACGTCCACGAGCATCTGTGCCTTTTTGTTAGAATTATACGTACCGCTAGTATATGCGCCTTCGTTGTTTACGAGTGCATTGATATTTAACCTGGTTGTAGATGTGCCGCCATCCAGCTGGTAGGAGGGACATAGTATTGTGTCGGCAGAACAGGTGGTTACCCAGCTGTTTAGCAAACCCTGTTCACTTTCAGATATGCTTTGATTATTGAAGATTGTTTCAAGCCTGCTCGTGTATGATGAAGTGCCCATGATCTCTGCCTCTGAAAGAAGGCCGAAAGGAACATCATCACTATATGGAAAGATTGAGTTGAACTCGTTTGGTTCGTCAATCGATTCGGAATTGTCTCCATCATCAACACCGGTCTCTCCGGAATCAGGTATTCCGTTTCCATTTGTATCATTGCCCGTAGTCCAATCACCATCATTATCAATAATATCGCTTTGCGGATCTGGTACTATTCCGGTATCATCATTTGCTGTGCTGGTTCCGGGGGCATCGTCACTCCCCAGTCTAGCGTCAATAATAGAGGCTGCAGTTGAGGTTCCATTACCAGATGACGCCAGTTCGATTATATTAGAGAGGTCGATCTCAAATGTAGACCATCCTTCATTGGAAGTGTGTGTGCTGGCTTTTGCCTCGTTTCCGGTTACGTTCACATTAACCCTTGCCTCCTTGTCATCGGTTATCAGCACTGCATATCTTGCTCTCAGGTTACCGGGAAGTCTTATGTCGGAATTCTGATCAGCTGCAGGGAAGTATATCCATGTAGAGTCGTCTGTGCCATTACCATCATTATCATAATCATTAGAACCGGTGTTGGGGAAAACGCTATTACCAGGCCATGATGAACCAGAGGCGTCGTAGTTTTCATCGCCGTTGTCATCATTATATGCCTCATCATCATCTCCGAACTTGTCCAGTCTTATTTCGTATATCGCATGCTCCAGTGCGGCCTTTGCGATCTTCTCACATTTGACACTATCGGTATAATTCCTGGTGGCCCTGGTCTCTATCCGTGATAGAGTGGCGAACGTAATCGTCATCAGTGAAAGGATTGTCAATATGCCAATAATAACTACCAGGACGTAACCATCCTGGGATTTAAGAATTACGATTTTAGATTTACTATTTAATATCGATGTTTTGTCTGTTTTGTTTCTTATTTTCATTTTATCTGTATTCTTTGTGTAAATCGTAATTCTTTATCACGGTATTGAAATTATATTTGTAGAGGTTCCCGTATATCTGTTAAGCGTGTCGGAAACTGTTATCTTTACCTCTACCGAATCCGGTAAAAACGAGGTATTTGTGCCGGGACAATCCCAAGTGTCTCCCCAATTTACTACTGCATTCTTATCATAATATCTAAACTGTAATGAGCTGACGTTTAAGCCGAGAATACCAGTTGTGGTAGCTGTGCCAAATGAGGATATAGGCTCATTAAGGAAAGTTGTATCAGTATTTTCTGATTTGTAAAGGGTAGTACCGCTCAAGAAATACCTAATCAGTGCAATTGGTTGATCATTGTTGTTTGAAGTGCTCGATAGGAATTCTATTGTATTAAGATCTCCATTGAACCATTCACGATTAGTATTCAAGGTTGATCCGGAAATGTCCTTCTTTATGGTGTCGAATGCAGCCCTTACATTCTGGTATACCTCGCTGCGCGCATCTGATTGTGAAAAGGCGCTGCTTGCCTGCTTGAATATCATCGCCGTTACCAGGATAAGTATTGAAGCCAGTGCTATGGCAACGATTAACTCTATCAGGGTGAAGGCGGAACGGCTTAGTATTGTCGTTTGAATATTGTTGATTGGCGATTTCTTACTATCCGTGTTCTTCATTTTAAGTTTATCTTTGCGCTCTTTGCGACTTCGTGTCCTCGGCGTTTTTTGTCCGGGGAGCGGTGAATTTCTTCATATTTCATCGTTTTGAAAACATGGTTTCGTAGATATCGATAATGTCTTTTGTTGTAGAGAATGTATGTCCGGTTCCCCCGGTTCCCAAAAACTCTCCTTCCAATGTAATGGTTGAGGATGAAGTGCCTACGCTCTCTATCCTGTACCAGAACTTATCATCACTGCTATTATCAGTATCTCTTATGTAGTGACTAGATGTCAGCCATGAAGGAAATGCTGATAGATTTTCTACAGTTGTTTTATCTACTTGTTGTGCAAAGTCAGCCGTGCCGGTTCCAAATTGTGAGGAGTTGAAATTTCTAAATATTGCAATTTGTGCCCTGACAAGATTTTTGTCTGTTGTTACGTTCTTGGTAACGGCCTGCCAGGAATATTGAGCATGTGTTGCGTTTCCGAAGGAATCCAGAAACTGTCTGTTTTGATCTATATTTCCGGCATCAGGATACGTATTACTGCCGGTCTGTGTGCCTACAATGCTTACTATATCGTTTGACCTTAAATCTGATATTGCTGATTCAGCGAGGACTGCTGCATTGGAATATTGAGTTACTTTTTTCATAGAGTCGACACCGATAGGAAATATGGTCAACATACTTATCAGTCCGACTCCGAGGATGAAGATAGCGATTCCAATTTCAATCAGTGTAAAACCATCTTGTGATTTCAAATTCTTTCTGGTCAGGTTTCTAATCACTTATTATCTGTCCTGTATAATCAATTATCTTAAGATTCTTGGAGTTTCCCTGTTTGTCCTGAATGGTAACCGTATCCGTGCCCAGGGTTGAGGTGTCGGCAGTACCGTTTGGGTCAAAAGAGACGGTACTTGTTCCTGCTGACCATGTTCCAGTGCTTGTGCCAAATTCAATGGTGCCGGGTAGGAATTCTTCTTTTCCCAATACATTTGAATTAGTTTCGTCTTTGATTGATAATTTATAGTTTATTGAGTCTAACACGAGCCACCGTGTTTTTCTGGAATTAATTGCCATTGTCCTCGCTGCCAGGGCAGTTGCCTGAACTATGCGTGCGCCTTTGCTTAATCTTTGTCCTTTGAGGAATGGTGTAATTGCGGGTATGGCGGAAACGCTTATCAGGATAATGATTGATATGACAACAAGCATTTCAACGAGAGTAAATCCATTTTTATTTGTCATGTGAGGATTATATCAGTTAGGAAAACAGGTTTCAAGGTGTCAGCAGTTTAGGATGAGCGAAAGGCAAAGGTTGAGGTGAGAAAATGGTTTATTGACTTTAGTCACTTTAGTTCTCTTAAGGCACTTTAAACTTAGTTACTGTTATCTACTCCAGTTATTAATATCATCAGCATCTCCTCCACTGGAAGCAGTCGCTCCGTCCACTCCCAGAGAGTATAAATCGTATGTGCCTGTATTCTGGGTGCCGGGCGTGGTATACACAAAAGGGTTTCCCCAATAGTCTACAATATCATTGCCGTTTACTTCGCTGTCATCAAATTCAATATACTGTTTTACCGTTGGGTCAGAAGATTGTAGAGCTGTGTTGAGATTTGTAATCCCGGTGGTTGGATAAGATCTCTTATCATCATAGTATTGTTCAATCGCTACTTCCAGGCGTTCCATGAAAGCCTTTGTCGCCTTTTCCTGTGT
The DNA here is from genome assembly GCA_964438395.1 of uncultured Candidatus Scalindua sp. Classification (GTDB taxonomy): domain Bacteria; phylum Planctomycetota; class Brocadiia; order Brocadiales; family Scalinduaceae; genus Scalindua. The sequence goes on along the minus strand of CAYTLC010000008.1, from coordinate 21,771 downwards.
CTTTTGACGCATGCCGGGAATAACGGTCAGCACAGCTGCAGCGATGACGATAATTATTCCTATTACAACCAACAGTTCCATTAACGTAAAACCTTTCTCACCAGTTCGTAATGTCATCGCTTGTAGATACTCCGGAATCATCGTTTTTATCAGGGCCATAAGAGTAAATATCGAATGAGGCTGTGTTATTAATAGTGGGAGCAGGTAGGGTATTGATACTGTCAAAAAAATAATAGCTACCGAAAGGGTCTTTGTACTCATATACATTGGGTTGCCCATTTATCCCATCTACATTGATGTATTGAATGGCCTCTGTATCACTGAAATCCGCTCCAGAAACCTGAGACAACTGTGATCTCTTAAATTCTATATAAGGGCCATACGTTGCAGTAAAACTGGGTGAAGTGAATTCAAATTTACTACCAAGGAAAAATACAAGACACCTTGAGCCTGAACTCAGATCATTGTCTCGCGGTATTGCTACACCACCAAGAGATAGTGATGGGCTATAAGCTGCTGTATAGCTCTGAGGAGGAAAGAATCCAAAATCACTTTCAAACTGCTTCAGTGCAAGTCCCAGCTGGCTTATCTGTGCCGAAGCAACTCCTTTCCTGGCGTTGGTCTGAATTGAAGAGACGATGGGAACTGTGATTCCGGCAAGGAACATCATGATTACAATAACGACTAAAAGCTCTATGAGTGTGAAACCACCTTTTGATTTTAGATTTACGGTTTTGGATTTGCGATTTATTTTTGAATGTCGCATAGGTCTCATTTTATAAGATTGTTGTTAAGGATTTACGAATTTGGGTACTCTAGAATTTTGCAACTTTTTTAATTCTTCAATCCATCAATTCGTAATGTATAAATACTTATATCCCGCCTCCCAGGCTGTTCATAAGCTTTATCAGTGGTAGAAAAAGTGCTATTACTATTGTACCGACCGATATTCCCAGGAATATCACTATCACCGGTTCCAGCATACTTGTCAGTGATTCAACAAGACTGTCAATATCGTTGTCATAATTCTCGGCAATCTTGGTGAGCATCTTGTCAAGTTCTCCGGTTTGCTCACCAATTTCAACCATATTGACTACCATAGGCTCACATATTTTTGACTCACGTAGCGGTTTCGCAATACTTTCTCCCTCGCGAATGCTATCGTGTATCCGGTTAACCGCTTTACTCATTGCCATGTTTCCGGTAATATTTCTCACATTGTTCAGGGCTTCCAGGATAGGCACACCACTTGATATCAGGGTTGCAAGTGTTCTTGCAAATTTGGAGACAACAGATTTATTAATAAGTTTACCGAATATCGGTATACTAAATTTCAGTCTATCAATTACTAATCTGCATTTGTCTATTTTTCCTATTAACTTAAACATAATGAAGACGGCAACAGGTATACCAAAAATAGAATACCAGTGAATAAATAAAAAGTTACTTACGCTTATCAAACTTGCTGTCAACCACGGAAGTGGCACTCCCATCTCTTTAAACATAGTTGCAAACCTGGGTATTATGAACATCATAATAGCAGTCAGTATTGCACTAGATGCGAGAATAACAGTTGCGGGGTACATCATAGCGCTAATGATTTTTCGTTTGAGCTTCTGCATTTTCTCTCTATATGTTGCCAATCGCTCTAAGATTGCATCGAGAGTTCCGCTAATCTCACCCGCGTTGATAATGTTTACGTAGAGTTTGTCAAAAACTTTGGGATGTTTTGATATTGCTATGGACAGGGTGTCTCCGCTCTTAATATCTGTTATTATTTCTCCAACAGCACTCTTTAACAAACCTTTTTTCATTTGCGTTTCAAGAATAGTCAAGCTTTGTACAATAGGTATGTCGGCATTTTGGAGTGTTGATAGTTGTCTTGTGAATGGATTAATCTGCTTATCACTTACTCTGCCAATAGTGATTGAAGATAGCGATCTTTTGCGTTTTTTTGTGGTTATGGATTCTGTTACAATTTTTTCTTTGAGCTGTTTAACTGAAGTAGGATAATATCCCTTGCTGCGTATAGATACAAGTGCCTCATCATATGATACTGTTTCCACCTCATCTTTTACAAATGTACCGTCACTGTTATAAGCCTGGTATTTAAATATTGGCATAGTTATTCTATAAAGTTAGTAGTGCCTAAAGTGTGAAGTGCCTAAAGTAGGTTGGGAAAATATATGCGTATTATTTACGGATTAATAATTCTCGCTTTTCCCTAACTTTAGTTCACTTCAAACTTTAGGTATTTAATTAATACTGGTTTCTCTTGCGACCTCTTCCAGAGTCGTCAACCCGTTGTATACAGCGCTCAGCCCGCTTTCTGATAATGTCTGCATACCGTTATTTTGGGCTATTTCTCTTAACGTTTCAGTAGATGATCGTTTAATAATGTGTGAGCATATCTCTTCATCTACTGACATTATCTCAAGGATTGACATTCTGCCCTTGTAACCCGTACGATTACAGCTACTACAGCCTTTTCCCATATAGAAATGCCTGTCTTGTAAATCGAGATCAAGCAATCCAATCTCATGTAGAATATCATCGCCAGGAGTGTATTCCTCTTTGCAGTCCGGGCATATTTTTTTTACTAATCTCTGGCTGATTATGGCCACCAGTGCAGCTGTTATTAAGTATGGTTTGAGTCCCATATTAATTAATCTTGTTATTGTTGACGGAGCATCATTTGTATGTAATGTGCTTAGAACCAGATGACCTGTCAGTGAAGCCTGCACTGCTATCTCTAATGTTTCCAGATCTCTGATTTCTCCTATCAGAATTATATCAGGATCCTGCCTTAATATTGACCTTAAACAATTAGAGAATGTTACGTCAATCTCCGGATTAATTTGAATCTGCATTATGCCGTCAATATCATACTCAACAGGGTCTTCAGTCGTAATGATTTTTAGTCCGGTTACATTAACATGGTTGAGGCACGCGTATAAAGTTGTTGTTTTTCCTGAACCCGTAGGGCCGGTAACCAGAATAATTCCGTTGGGTTTATGCATCAGTTGTTTAACTGTCCTGAGATTGTCAGGCATCATACCTAATCTGGTCAGATCAAGCGAAACTGAACTCTTGTCAAGTATCCTCATGACAACGCTTTCTCCGTGATTAGTAGGTAATGTTGAAATACGAACATCAACAGAGTGCCCTCTTATAGTCAGAAAGATGCGGCCATCTTGCGGTAACCTTCTTTCCGCTATGTCCATGTTTGCCATGACCTTGATCCTTGAGATAATGCCGCTTGCAAAAAGCACCGGAACCGGTACCTTTTCACGTAGTACTCCATCAATTCTGTAGCGAACCCTGAATTCGTTTTCAAACACTTCAAAATGAATATCGCTTGCTTTGACTATGATGGCTTGTAAAAGAATTAAATTGACGAAGCTTTTTATTGGTGTGTCACTGGACATCTCCTTCAAATGCTCCATTTCAATGATTTCTCTACTGTTGGAGTCATCTGTTCCGGATAAATCATGCTGGAATTTGTCCAGGATTTCTTCTACAGATTCATGTCCGCCGGGATAATATTTATCTATGGCGTTTGCGACATTTTCTCTCTCAACTAAGACTGGTATTACATCATACTTTAGGAGGAACCGGAGATCATCCATCTGTTGTATGTCCAGAGGATCCTGTTGTGCGACGGTAATTGTAGTTTCTTCAAAGGCTATCGGAATTATTCTATAAAGCTGAGCAATAGAGTGTGGGATTTTGTCCAGAACATCCTGATTAATGTCAACATTTTCGAGATCAATGACTTCCATTCCAAGATAATCACTCAGTCCTTCCATGATTTTGTTGCTAGTCGTATATTCAAGGTCTACCAATACGTCTCCCAGAGCTTTTCCATTAATTTCCTGTATTTCAAGAGCTTCATCTATCTGGTCTTTACTTACCAGTCTTTTTTCTAATAATATCTGTCCGAATAATTTTCTTTTATCTTCTTTTGTCGCCATGTTATTTTACGTTAGAGTGAAGTTTTAGATGGAATCTATAGAAGTGATTCTCATCACTTCCTCCAGTGTTGTGATTTGCTCACGTGCCAATCTCAGCCCGTCTTCGGCTAGTGTACACATTCCATTAGAGTGCGCAATTTTCCTTAGTTCGTTTGTTGGCATATTATGGAATATTGCGTTTCTCAACTCAGTATTCATACTCATGAACTCAAAGATAGGTTTCCTGCCGCGGTAACCTGTTTTATTACAATACTCACATCCCAGACCATGGTAGAATTCCGTGTTTTCAAGATTAACACTATCCATATTCAGCGCCTCTAAGACATCGTTCTCTACTTTATGTGGAGCTTTACATTTTGGACATATTACTCTAACCAGACGTTGTGCCAGGATTGCTTGAATTGATGATGATATAAGAAAAGGTTTGATACCCATATCGACTAGCCTTGTAATTGCTGAAGGTGCGTCATTTGTATGAAGAGTGCTCATGACCAGATGTCCGGTTAATGCGGAAGTAACCGCTATCTCCGCTGTTTCTACATCTCGAATCTCTCCTATGACAATGATATTTGGGTCCTGTCGCAGTACGGCACGGAGTATGCTCGGAAAGGTCAATCCTATCCTCTCGTTTACCTGACACTGGTTAATTCCTGAAAGATTGTATTCTATCGGGTCTTCTACGGTAATGATCTTATTTTCTGCGCGGTCGACTTCATTTAAGGATGCATAAAGGGTTGTAGATTTACCACTGCCGGTAGGTCCGGTAACAAGAAATATTCCGTTTGGTTTCTTCAGTATGCTTTTAAAGTTATTGTAATCATGATCAGAAAAACCCATATTTTTTAGTTGTATGAGTACTGTAGATTTTTCCAATATTCTCATTACAATACTTTCACCGCAGGTAGTTGGTATTGTACTTACTCTGATATCTATTGGTTTCTCACTCACTTCAGAGCTTATGCGCCCGTCTTGTGGCTTTCTTTTTTCTGTGATATCAATATTGGAGAGTATCTTTATCCTGGAAATCAACGCTTCATGTATGCGATTTGTAATTGAGTGTACTTCCTGACATACACCATCGATTCTGTATCTTATACGGGTTTTATTTGGAAGTGGCTCGATGTGGATATCACTGGCTCGTGTCTTAACTGCCTCATCAATTATGAAGGTAACAAGTTTGACAATTGGCGCCTCCGCCTCTTCCTCAGCACCAAATGTGTAGTCCAAAGATTTATCAGCGCTGGCAATTATTGACTTAAATCCATCCAGATATCCATCAAATGAGACTACCCTTTCCTTGTCATAATATTTTTTTATAGCGTGTTCAATATCATTCTTCGTAGCCAACACGCCTTCAACATTAATATTCAATGTAAAACGCAGGTCTTCAAGTGTGCCGATATCCAGTGGGTCGCTTATGGCAATGATAAGCAGTTCGCCTTGTCTTGCTACAGGAACGATATTATGCTTTTTTGCGATGTTTTTTGGGACGCAGTTTATCACGTCTTCCGGAATTGATGCTGCCATGGGGTTGACGACTTGAAAGTCATATTGCTCTGCCAGGCTTTTTGTTATGTCTTCAGCGTCGGCATAGCCCATCTCTGCCAACGCTTCTCCCAGCCTGATTGATTGTATCTTCTGGTGTGCCAGAGCTTTATTTAGCTGCTCATCAGAGATTATTCCCTTGTCTCGCAGCATTTGTCCCAGAGATGAATATGAAGTTTTCATATTATTTTCAGGTGTAACTCAAGTCTTCATGATTGAGAAAACACTGTCGTCAGGCATTTATGTTATCAATGGGTTAAACTTATGCATATGGATCCAAAAGTTACATTACATCTCAACACAGTGGTCTCACGTAACATTGTTGATGTTACCACTTTTTCTTCTTCTTCTTTCGTTGCTTCTTCTTTCTTGCCTTCCTTGTGGGTTTTTTTCTTCTCCTTCTCGCTTCCAGATCTCTCATGGAAAATGTTAGTATTGCGGGTGTTACATATGCGGTTGTGATGAGAAGCTTTTTCAAAAAGGCACGTCGCCTTTCGTCAAAACCGCTCAATAGCTCGTCGTTGTCCATCTGGTTTGATTGAGCGTCCTTGTCAGAGTTGTCAAAAGATTTATCCGGTTTTTTCATCTTTTCTCTCCTGATTATTATTTACAGTTTGTGGTAGAGATGGTGAAGGTGGTAATGGTTTTTAGAAGAAGTAGTCTGGAGCAGAAGTGTATATGAGAATAGTAATAATACCTTATATATTATCTGTTTCTCCCTTTTCTTTTAATTCAAGAAACTGCTTCAATTCTTCTTCCATGTCCGCTTTACTAATGGCACCGTATAGAACCAGTATCTCGCCAAGCAGATTACGTTTCTCCTTTTGTAATACGAGGAGTTTTTCAATACTTTCCTCGTTAATAAATCCCAATTCAACTGCGATCTCTCCAAAGAGCCCACCGTTCTCTCTCTGGTTATCCAGAATTGTACTCAATTGCTTATTACTTAAGAAATTTTCTTTTACAGCCAGTACGCCAAGAGTTATGTGTTTTTCTTTCTGAAACTTTAGAGCATCGTCCAGTTCACTTTCATCAATCCTCTCCTTCTTAATTAAATATTCACCGAATCTCACCCTAACCTCCAAGCTATGATTGATACCATATAATGTACTCTTATTCTGTAACCTCTAAGTTTAATCTATCTAATGAGAATGAAATATTCAAGTAAAAAGCTTCGTTCTCGTTACTGTCATCACTTTCTCTATTGCGGACACGAACCCAATGTGTCTCCATGGCCCAGGTGGCCTGACAAGGCGGAATTATCTATTGTCATAGTCTTTTCTGCAGCTGTACCCGGTTTGTGACAGATGGTTACATCATCGGGATTAGCGCTGGTGTCATCGTCATCAGTGCCCGCTTTAGGCTTCTTATGGTGAGCCTGGTTTTGGGATGGATGTTCGTGCATGTGCCTCTCTCCATTCACATGAGTATGATAGTGTGAATGCAGTGGCGCATTTCCAGTTGTCGTGGATGTTGTACCACCGGTTTTTAGTGTAGTGACATTACCTGTTTCACGGTCTGTTACCACTACAATTCCATCCGTTTGCGTAACAACTGTCTGGTAGCCGACCTCGGAAGCGTTGTCGCTGGTTGTCACTGTAAATTCTGTGCCTCTTACTCCAACAATTGCACTTGGCGTAACAACCTCAAATTTAGAACCCGTCGTAACCTGAACGTCTATAGTCCCACTATCCTGCACTTTTACGATGCTGTACAGGGTGCCGTCAGAAAGCCTGACAGATTGTACCAGGAAGCAGCCGTAGCTGCCTCCGGACTTGTTTTCTAAGGTAACAGTACTTCCATCATCAAAATTCAACGTATCATTTACGCTGCTGATTGTCCTCTGTGCAGTGGTGCCATCAGGTGGTATCTCTTGTCCGTTTTTATCCAGTACGGTACCAACACTAGTGATTTCTGTAGAACCTGTGGAGAAGGCAGTTGTTGAATTCTTAGTACCTCTGTGGCGAGGACAGCCGAGGGCAAGTTCATTGCTATCATAAGATCCCTTTCGTGCCACATAGTATGGATCATAACTTGCAAAGTTGCTTATGCTGGTGGTATTGCTGTCTTCAGGGCAGATGAATGTGGATTTGTCTTTTATATAGCTTGCTAGCTCGGTAGAAAGAGGGTACATGTCGTCGCTATCGTCTGGATAACCGTCATTGGGGAAGGCCATATAATCGTTATAATACGATTGCAAGCCCTGAGATAGCGACCTCAGGTTGCTTATGCATCTTGTCTGGCTATTTGCCCCTCTTACCTTGCCAATTGTTACAACTCCGATGCCTGCTAATACGGCGATTATCCCAATCGTTACAAGGACTTCAATAAGTGTGAATCCTCTGTTTTCACCTTTGCATTTCCCTTTCCACATGATAGACCTCCAATTATCCACATGATCATTTTGTTGAGTTTTGCGGGTTATCTTTTGTAATCTCCCGCATGTTCAATCAACACGGTTAAACCTAAAGAAACACATACAGAATAAGCAAACTATATACCCTTTGTAACGAGTGTAGCGTGCCATGTATATCCATCGGGACAGGTCTAGATAGATAAACACTTGTGTTATAATAATTTACCCTGCTGTTGTCTAGTATAAATACAAGATTTATGAATATAATTAATATTCCATAGCCTGGTACTATTTAACATGGTGTTTAGTTTTTAGGCATCTTTGCTCTCAGTCTGGGTGTTTGTTGTTTCTTCATTGTTTCTCATAAATTCAACAAATGCTAATGCAAGTTTTGGGTCGAACTGTGTGCCTGCTCCCTTTTCAATCTCTTTGTAGGCTACTTCTTTTGGAAGACCTTTTCGATAAACCCTGCTGGTTGTCATTGCATCGTACGTATCGGCAATTGATATGATCCTGGCAACAAGGTGGATTTCATCACCTTTTAAACCATCCGGATATCCCTTACCATCATAACGCTCATGGTGATTACGCACACCCGGCATCAAGGCACGCAATCGTGACATGGGCTCAAGGATTTTGCTTCCCTTGACAACGTGTGATTTGATGATTGAAAATTCCTCATCAGTTAATTTGTCCGGTTTATTTAAAACACTCTCACCTATTCCGATTTTGCCTATATCGTGAATGGTGGCGGAGAGTTCCAGGAATTCAAGTTCGCCTTCTGAAAGTCCTAGCTTCTTTCCTATTCCAATGCTGAACTCTGCTACTCTACGAGAGTGCCCGTGTGTGTACGCGTCTCTTGCATCAAGTGCTGCAGCAATCGATTTGATATAATCCAGAAAAATATTGTGAATATCGGAATAGAGTCTATGGTTCTCCATGGCAATCCCTACTTGATGAGAGAATGATGAGATCATTCTCAACTCTTCAGCAGTAAACTCAGCAAAGGGAGAGATTTTTGAGGTCTGTTTGTTATAGAGATATAGTATTCCTATTGTTCGTTTTCTTACAATGAGAGGTACCGCCAGACAGGATCGCAGATTGTCATAGTTTGCCTGTGATAATTCTGGATGTTTTGACACATTTTCAATCCAGACTGGCTTTATTTCAGACTGTATCCACTTGTTTATAGAATCGGAGATTTTTTGTGAATCTCCATTGATATCGTCAGGTCCTGTAAAAGCAGTAAATGTGTAATCTCCTGTGTCAGCATCCAGGGTGTATAGAGCAGTTGCTTCGCAGTGGGTTATTCTCATTATCGGATCCAGTAACTCTTCCGGTGGGCTTGAAGGGATTGCGAGCGCAGATGTTATTTCAATGTCTTCCTTAAATGATTTTAGAGAATATTGATCTGATTCGTCTTTAGACGTTGTCATTTCACCTACTTCAAGAAGCATGTTTAATTGCAGATCTCTTATGGCAGATTCTCCACTGACAGAGCTCAGGTTCACAGCCAGGCAAGTTCCTATAAGCATGAGAAACATGGCAGCCAGAGGGATCATGTCTATCATTATATTAAATTTCTGAAATAGTATAAGCCCTGTAAATACGATAATTGCCGAGATTGCGAATAGAACTAGAAATCCACCGGCAAGCAGCGAGTATGTACTGCCTCTTACATGTATTCTGAAGATTAATATTCCGAAGATTATAGACAGTGCTGTTACTATTGAGATTGTGTAGAAAGGCCCGGGAATGGAGATAAGTCTATCTGTCAAAAAATTGTAAAGAAGGTTTGCCTGGATGAATATACCAAATTTGCGGCCGAATGGTGTAACATGGACATCTTGCTCTGATCCCGGAGTTGCGACTCCTATAAAAATAATTTTGTCTTTGAATTGGTCTGCGGGTACCCTGTTTTCATTCTGTGGAGATACGTCATAAAAAGAGTACAAGGTTATGGGTTTTTCCTGTCCAAGTTTTTCTATCCACTTAATATTTGTTCCGTGATAGATGTTTACCTGTTTTTCAAAATCAATATAATTGATTGGTATACAGCTCCTTGAGTCAAGGGGTATATGCAAGTTACCAATTTTTAATGAGTTTCCGGGATTTAATTCCATCTTCAAATCAATACCCATGTGTTCCAGGAAAACAGCAAGAGAAAGAGGTATAAATCTTTCATTATTATCGGTACCTGATATCTGTATGGGTGTACTCCTCGCCACACCATCACTGTCATAGAAAACGTTTAGATGTCCTATTCCTTTTGCTGAATCTGCGATCATGTCAATGTTCTTACTTAATCTTCCTTTGTATATTCCATCTGCCGGTCTTGATCTCATAAGATTGGCGGTAGGGCTCCAGACAGGAAAGATTGTTGCGTTATTGTCGCTGGCAGCTTCTGATAATGCCACGTCGTTTTTGATGTTTTCTACATCAGGCAGATCAAAGAACATATCAAAGGCAATGGTTCCGGCACCGCCTTCTTTCAGGTAGTAAAGTAATTCTGCGTAACGGTTCCTGGGCCATGGCCACCTTCCCAGATGCTCCATATCTTTGTCTGAAATACCGATTATAGCTATCTTTGGTATATCAGGAGTATTTTTGTGAGTGTTGTGAGTGATACGCCAGTCATAAAGAAGCTTTTCAAGGCGGTTGAAAACTCCTGTGAAATATAGTAGGGATATGATTGCCGCAATTGACAGCCCCCAGATGAGGCCGTAATAGTTTTGATTGGTTGAGTGCTTGATATTATGCTCCCAGGGATTGCACCAGTTTTTTCATGGTAATGCAAAAGACGTTGATAACCAGATCAATAAAAAATCCAAACTTTTAGGATGTTTGATACTCTTCTATTTCTATTCCGTACTCTTGCATCTTTCTATAGACTGTGGATCTGCCGATATCTAATTTCTCAGATGCTGCAGATATATTACCATTTGTTGCATTCAGTGCTCTTCTGATGAAGATCTCTTCAACTTCACTTAAGGGCAGCACGTCTCCTCTTCGCAGCGCAGCTTCCAATTTGGACAGACCATCTTCAAGGGATTCAATCATTCTCAAACCATTTGCGTCCAGATCAGGGAAATCAAAATGTTCCGGAAGGAGCGTATCATTAGTTGTTATAAGGATAGCTCTTCTGATGCTGTTTTGAAGTTGCCTGATATTACCCGGCCAACGGTAATTTGTCAGCTTGTCCATGGTTGAAGGGTCTAATTTATTTATTTTTTTTCCTGATAGCGCGCCAAATCTATTAACAAAGACATTAACCAGTTCTGGAATATCATCTTTTCTGTCACGCAAAGGAGGGATGTGAATTCGAAAAACGTTAAGACGATAATATAGATCCTCTCTGAAGTTTTTAGAACTAACTTCATCTAATAATTCTTTGTTGCTTGCAGAAATAATTCGTACATCTGTTTTGATAGATTTCTGTCCGCCAACTCTCTCGAATACCTGCTCTTCAATTACGCGCAGGATTTTTGCCTGCATGGCAAGAGGCATCTCGGTTATTTCGTCCAAAAAGAGTGTGCCCTTATTTGCGCGTTCAAGCTTGCCTATTTGTTGTTGGATTGCTCCGGTAAATGCGCCTTTTTCGTGTCCCATTAATTCGCTCTCCAGCAAATTTTCAGGAATTGCCGCGCAGTTTATAGTGCATAAGGGCTGCTTGCTTCTTGGGCCTCTGTAATGGATCGCTTTTGTAACCAGCTCCTTTCCAGTACCGGTTTCTCCCTGAATAACCACTGGTACATCACTTTCCAGGACAGTCTGTATTTTTGAGAGAACGTCCTTGATCTCTTTGCTGCTGCCAATGATTCTCCACAGCTCAGGTTCCTCTCTGAGCCTAAGCGAGTTTTTATAATCTGAGTGTTTAGTGTCTTCCATACGCCTCTTTCCTTAACCAATTCGTTTACTGTAGTTATTATCGGTGTACTTACATGTAATTTTATACGGTGACGTTGGGTTGTCAATGAAAATATTCCTTAAGTCTTTTTAATATTGACTCTTATAGATAAATTCCTCATTGTTTAATTCATAAGAGATTTCCCCGAACATGTATTTCATTTGTGTTGTATAGTGGGTGAACAGTGAGATGGACAGGTGATATGGATTTAAGACATATTGTTGACATGATTATCGTCAAGTGTATAATCCTAAGACGTTTATGTAAATTTGAGTAAAACAGTTTTCACGTTTTATAGCGACTATGGACAGTACAAACGAAAATGAGAAAATTGAAATAGACCTGATATTGCAGGCAATCTACCAGAAGTACGGTTATGATTTCAGGGATTATGCAAAGGCCTCTATAAGACGCCGTTTACGCTACCGACTCTCCCAGTCAAACCTCAAAACAATATCTGAAATGCAGCACAAATTAATTAACGATAAGAAATTCTTTGATAGATTACTCTTAGACCTCACGATCAATGTTACTGAGATGTTTCGGGATCCAACTTTCTTTAAGGTACTCAGGGAGATCGTAATATCTGAACTGAAAAAACAGCCTTTCATTAAGGTGTGGCACGCCGGCTGTTCCAGCGGTGAGGAAATTTACTCTACAGCTATCCTACTGAAGGAGAATGGGATGTACGAATCGTCCCTGATTTATGCTACAGATACCAATGAGTTAGTACTTGATAAAGCCAAATCAGGGATTTTTCCAATTGAAAAGATGAAAGACTTTACTGTCAATTACAGAAAGGCCGGAGGCCTTGCATCTTTTGCTGATTATTATACTGCCAGATATGATAATGCAATCATGGATAACTCCTTAAAAAAGAATATTGTCTTTTCCAATCACAATCTGGTAACGGATAGTGTTTTCGGGGAAATGGATTTGATAATGTGCAGGAATGTACTCATCTATTTTAATAGAGAGTTACAAGAACGTGTATTCAGGCTTTTCAGGGATAGCCTTCGCCCGGGTGGATTCCTTTGCCTGGGCTCCAAAGAAACCGTAAGATTTTCATCACTCTCTGAAGATTTTGAAAATGCAATTGAGAATGAAAAAATATATAGAAGAATAGCACCACACTAAGCGGAGTCGGGATGTACTTAACAAATATTGAAAATATCTCAACATAAATTTAATATTACTGAGATGATACAAAAGTCAAAAAATTATTACGCAACAAAGGGTAATAAATTTAAGGTAATTGTTATAGGTGTCTCTACCGGAGGCTTAAAGGCGATCAAAGCAATTCTATCAGTTTTACCGTCAGAATTTGCACTCTCAATTATTATCGTCATGCACAGACACAAAGAGACAGATGGTTACTTAGAACGGTCATTGGATGATGGGTGTAAGATGCGCGTTAAGCAAGCTGATGAAAAAGAGGAGATTAAGGCAGGAATAGTCTATGTGGCACCGCCAAACTACCATTTATTGATAGAGGATGACTGTACGTTCTCCATATCAGTAGAGGGGCCTGTTAATTACGCGCGACCGTCTGTAGATGTGGTTTTCGAGTCAGCTGCAGAAGCTTATAGAGAAGGGCTTATCGGTATTATTCTGACTGGAGCGAATAAAGATGGTAGCCAGGGATTAAAGAAAATAAAGGAATATGGTGGTCTTGCAATTGTCCAGACACCAGAAACATCTGAAGCTGAGGAGATGCCCAAGGCAGCTATAGCGGCTGTTGACCCTGATTATGTGTTGCCACTTAACGAGATAGGGCTGTTACTTAGAAAGCTTGAAAGCGAAAGATAAGGGCTGTATAATACTCAAGCTTATACCACAAATTTGAAGAGCCAAAGACAGCTCTTTGTGATATAAATTAGGCGAGAAAGATAAAATGAACATTCTTATTGTAGATGACAAACCGGCAAATCTTCTGGCACTTCGAAAGATCCTGGCCAAACCCGGGTTGGAAATTATAGAGGCCTCAAGCGGTAATGACGCCCTGGCTTTGATCCTGGAACATGATTTTGCACTTATTCTCCTTGATGTTCAAATGCCAGATATGGATGGATTTGAGGTTGCAGAAATAATGCGCGGAAATGAGGAAACAAAGCATATTCCTATTATCTTTGTGACCGCAATCAGCAAAGAACAAAAGTACATATTTGAAGGATACGATAAAGGTGCAGTGGATTATTTATTTAAGCCGTTAGACCCTGATATTTTACAGAGTAAAGTTAATATATTTCTTGAGTTGCACGGACAGAAAATTGCCCTGAAGAAAACTAATGCTGAGTTGAAGAAGGCAAATGAGAGAATTCTGGAACAACAGGAAGCGGTTATTGAAGAAGAACGTCTTAAGGTATTGCTTCAGATGGCCGGAGCAAAGGCCCAGGAGCTGAACCAACCACTGGCATCTCTGTTGGAAGATATAGAATTGATGGAAAAGATTGGTGATAGCCCTGAGAAAACTGTTGAATGTATAAATCGGATGAAAGCGTCTGGGCAGAAGATATCCAGCATAACAAAGAAGATTAAAACTTTACATTATTCAGAACCCTTGCCGTCTGGCCACGATAGCACTGCTATAGTCAGCTTTGATAGAGAAATATATATACTTGTGGTGGACGATTCGGAGGACGTTTTTGAAGGAATTAAAACTTGTTTGGGAGATCAGGATCTTATCAATTTATCCTGGGCAAAAAACTCTAAAGATTCTTTTGCTATGTTAGAGCAGGAACATTTTGATATGATTTTTCTGGACCATATCTTGAAAGATGGAACAAGCATTGAATTCCTCAAAAATATTGATAAAGAGGATATAGAAACTCCTGTAATTGTAGTTACAGGGCAAGGTGATGAAATGCTTGCGTCACAGGTGATACAGCTTGGCGCTTATGAATATTTGCCGAAGAGCAGGATAAATTTGGACTCCCTTTCCAGAGTTATAAATAACACACTTGAAAGGGCTAGCCTCAGAAAAGATGTGCAAAAAGCTCAGGTAAAAATGGCGGAGATGTCTACTGTAGATGAATTGACAAAACTATATAATCGTCGATTTTTCGTAGAGGCATTGGAAGGAGAGTTTGAAAGAGCGAGTCGTTATGGGGCAGAGATGGCTCTCATTATGCTGGATTTGGATTTCTTTAAGAAAATAAATGACACATACGGTCATCTCGCAGGTGACATGGTATTGACAGATGTTGGGAAGATACTCAAGAAGCATGTCAGGAGAAATGATCTAGCTTGTCGTTATGGTGGGGAAGAGTTTGCCGTGATCCTGCCAAATGTGAGTAGAGACAGTATTTATCCGGCTTACGAAAGATTCAGGAAGATGGTGTCAAAACTATCGTTTGAATATGAATCGAAACAGTTTCACATAACGGTTAGTATTGGTATCGCATTCAGTAATGATGCAGAGTCAGCAAATGATTTATTGGCTCATGCCGATCAGACTCTTTACCAGGCGAAGGAGTCTGGACGAAACAGGATTGTAGCTTATGAAGCCAACAATAAGTCAGATAGCTAAACGTTTTACATAACTTATTTTTTATTTCAATAAACACTTAATAATAGATACGAACAATGACACTAAAAATTTATAATACGTTAACAAGGCAGAGAGAAACATTTGTCCCCATTGAAGAGGGACGGGTTGGCATCTATGTGTGTGGGCCGACTGTGTACGATCATCCTCACATTGGGCATGCAAAGAGTTATGTCAGTTTTGATATTGTCGTCCGCTATCTAAGGCATCTTGGCTACAAGGTGAGATATGTGCAGAATATTACTGATGTTGGGCACTTAACGGATAACGCGGACGCCGGAGAAGATAAGATTGAAAAAAGGGCCAAGCTTGAGAAAGTCGAACCTATGGAATTAGTTGAAATGTATATGCGAAGCTATTATGAGGATATGGACGATTTAAATAACATTCGGGCTGATATTTCACCCCGTGCAACCGGCCATATTCCGGAGCAGATAGATCTTGTTGGCGCATTAATCGATAAGGGATTTGCTTATGAGTCAAACCAGTCTGTCTATTTCAATGTGTCAAAATTGAAGGACTACGGCAAGCTTTCCGGGAGAAAATTGGATGAGCAGGAGTCTGGGGCACGTATCGAGATAAATCCTGAGAAAAAGCATCCGGCAGACTTTGCACTCTGGAAGAAGGCAGGTCCCGAGCATATTATGAAATGGAACAGCCCCTGGGGTATGGGGTTTCCTGGGTGGCACCTTGAGTGCTCAGTCATGTCTATGAAATATCTGGGAGAGACGTTTGATATACATGGTGGAGGGATTGAAAATGTATTCCCTCATCACGAGTGTGAAATCGCTCAAAGTGAGACTGCTAATGAACGGCCTTTTGCGCGTTACTGGATGCATAACAACATGGTAACAGTTGATGGACAGAAGATGGGTAAGTCCCTGGGTAATTTCGTTACCCTCAAGGATGCCTTTAAAAAATTCTCGCCTTTGACAATACGTTTCTTCGTTCTTAATACACATTACAGCAGCCCGATCAACTATAGTGATGAGGCTTTAGACGCTGCTAATACTGGACTTGAGAGATTACTGAATACAATGCGTAGTATAAAAGAGCGAATGGAATCTGCCAATGGAACTGAAGGGCAGGAAGAATGGAAAGCAAAATTAGAAAGTTACAAGAATTCCTTTGAAGAAGCAATGAATGAGGATTTTAATACAGCAGAAGCACTAGCTGTTCTCTTTAATTTGTCCAAGGAGGTAAATGGCCTTCTTAGCATGGATGGTGAGGTTAGTGAGGGTGTGTTGTCAGAAATCGATTCATTCTACAGAACTTACGGAGGTAATGTTCTGGGCATCATTACAGAAAAGACAGTTCAGCATGCTTCAGATGGAGCAGATGTTTACAAAATGGAAGATGATCTGGTAAAGACATTAATTGATACCAGGAATGATTTACGAGCCTGTAAGCAATGGGAACTTGCGGATAAAGTAAGAGATAGATTAAGCGAGCTGGGGATTATCATCGAAGATAAAAAAGACAAGGTAGCGTGGAGGAAGAAGAAATAGAAATGAGAAAGTTTTTGAATAGAAAGATAATATTTCAGGTTACTATTTGTCTGGTTATTTTGGCATCAGGTTTTTTTATGTCAGAGTTGTTTGCGCGGGAAATATTTAATAATGTTTCCGTATCAGAAGCGAAATATATGATGAGCGAACAGAATAACAACAAGGTTGACTTTGTTCTTGACGTAAGAACAGGTGAGGAATATGCAAGGTCTCATATCAAAGGAGCTGTCCTCATACCGATTATGATTCTGACAGAAAAAATGCACGAGATTCAATCTGGTCAAAGTATTTTGGTATATTGTCATAACGGTAATAGAAGTGAGGTTGCGTGTGAATTGCTTACATCAAGGGGGCATAAGTATGTTTTTAATATGCTGGGCGGAATAGAATCATGGATAGAAAAAGGCTATGAAGTTGTAGAGTGAGAGGGATCCGAAATATATGATTATAGAAAGCTTTATAAAGACTGCAAAAAGGAATTTCAACAAAGTCGTTCAGGAAGACTCAACAGGGATGTCCCTGACATTTGGCCAGACGCTTACTGCAGGTATTCTTCTGTCCAAACATGTTCGCAATTTTGAAGGTGAGAACATAGCTCTTCTTTTTCCTGCTTCTGTAGGTGGAGCTTTGGCGTTCATTGCCACGTCATTGTCAGGCAAAACCCCTGTCGGCCTTAATTTTATTGCAGGTAAGGATGAGCAGGAGTGGGCAATGAAGACTTGTGGTATAAAAACCATTTTTACTTCACGAGTGTTTGTCCAAAAGGCGGAAATTGCTGAAGACCCTAGGATGGTTTTCATTGAAGATATAAAAGAAAAGACATCAAAGCTGGAAAAACTGTTGACCTATTTTTCCTGTAAGCTTAAGTCGAGCCAGTCCTTGATTCAAAAATTTAAAGAGTGCGATGCTCCTGATAAGACTGCCATAATACTATTCACTTCGGGCTCTGAATCCCATCCTAAAGGTGTTCCTCTGACACACAAGAATATTTACATGAGTATACAGGCTTTCAGTACAGTTTTTCAGCCAAATCCGGAAGACAAGGTGTTAGGTACCTTGCCATTTTTTCATGTCTTTGGTTTTGTTGTATGCCTCTGGTTGCCTTTGATAATGGGGATGGGAGCTGTCTTTCATCCAAATCCGACTGATTATGAGAGACTTGGTAAAATTGTTCACAGATTTCGTGTTACAATGCTTTTAGGTACCAGCACACTTTATAGAGGATTTATGAAAAGGTGGAAGCGTGAGCAGGTTTCGAGTGTTCGTCTGGCATTTGCAGGAGCAGAGAAGTTAAGTGAAAGCGTCAGAGAAAAATTCAATGAAAAACTGGGTATTACCATCTTTGAAGCCTACGGGACTACAGAAAGCTGTTCTTGTATTACAGTGAATTATCCAAATGATTTTTGTCATGGAAGTGTTGGGAGGATCATGCCGAATGTTGAATGCAAAATAGTGAATACTGAAACTTATGAAGAGTTGCAGCCGGGCGAAGAGGGTTTAATATGCATTAAAGGTCCAAATGTTATGGACGGATATTATAAGTCTCCTGAATTAACCAGCCGGGCATTTCACGACGGTTTTTATATCACCGGTGATATAGGGAAATTTGAGAGTGGGTTTTTATATATTACTGATCGTCTTAAAAGATTTGCCAAGATTGGGGGTGAGATGATCCCATTGACACCTATAGAAGATAAATTATCACATGTTCTGGACCAGCATGCCGAAAATGAAAAAAGAAGTTGTGCTGTCACAAATATTCCTCATGCACAAAAAGGTGAGCAACTTATTGCTTTTGTTGTTGATGCAGATCCGGATAAGATTTCACTTAATAGAGGGCTCGATCAAGCCGGTTTGCCAAAGTTGTCTCAACCTGACCATTACATGTCAATAGACGCCATACCCATGCTTCCATCAGGCAAAGTTGATTATAAAAGTATTAAAAAAATTGCTATTGAGAAATTTGTACAGGCTGCCTGATTTGTTTACGATAATACCAGTTTTTGTATATTGCTAACGGTAGGAAGGAATATACCCTTTTGATATATTAAGGAAGGAAATATTCTAATTGGATAGTGTCCTCCCATAACGTTTTTGTTATGGGAGGAGGTAAGTTACACTTGTACTACTTTTTCATACCGCATTACTTAGCACTTGCTTTTTCTTGTTGGTAACTAGAGTTCATACGTTCTGTTACGGCTTGTGTAATGTCAATAGCACTTGAATTGTACAAGACTGTTCTGATTCCTATCTTAAACTGAAGATCAGAAAGCTGGTTGCTTTGTAAGTTCGGTTTTTCCTTCTTTATTATAACACTGTAGTTTCCTTCTTTGCCGAATGAATTAACTTCTTCAATTATCTCTTCATATATCACTTCAAAGGCATTTTTGTACTTCTTCGTGAGTTGGTTTTCAGCAAATTTAGCATATCCCTCAAGCTCTACGTTTTTTTTCTCCAGTATTTCGATATTCGTATTTCGTTCTTCACTTCCTAAATCCAGCAACTGTGTCTCTTCGTTTAGGTCAATCATTATTTTCTTCTTGCTCTCTATCTCTTTTTTGAATTCCGCTTCGGTGTCCTTTAATTGTTGATCAAGATCAATTCTTTTGTCGGATTTGTCGAATATTTCGTTTATGTCAACAACACCAATTTTGAATCCTTCCGCTTTAACATCTTGTGGCATGCTGCTAAAGGCTGCAATGCTTACAAAAGAGAAGACAAAAATTGTTAAAATTCGATGTTTAATAGATATTCTGTCCATGATTATTCATCACCTTTCATAAAAATAAAAAATTTAAGCTGGTTTTGGTAAAACTTTAAAGAAGGAGAAGATTGTCAAGAGAATCGCAATCTGGACAAACAAACCAATTAAACAAACGATAACTGCACGCACCATTCCCTTATAGTCAAGAGCTTGCTTTACGGCAATAATCATTGCAACTAACATCCAGACGGTAGCAACCGGGAAAACAAGTTTCTCTACTCCCGGGAAGACACCAAATACTCGAATTAAGCCAGGTGCACTTGCAAATCCTATGGTTCTCAATAGTTCTCCAACATTAGATTTGGTTTGAGGTTCCGGTAGGAATTTAGTACCTATGAAATATATGATAAACGCCCAAATGTACCATCCTACCAATCCCATGACAGTTCCCATTGCAACCCCTAACGCTCCACCCTGTGATATGCTTCCAACTCCAGCTGCGATACCGGAGAGAATTACGACAAGCATAGCCTGGCGCATTGCGCTTCTATCAGCCTCAACTTCTTCATAAAGCTGGACATCTAGTTTTGCTGCTCTAAAGGTTCGATTTATCAAACTGCCACTCATCTTCTCTCCTTATAACCCTTGTGAATTGTAGAATTAGCTTCATTTGAAATGCAATTACATAACAAATAGCCGCATAATTTATATCAAATCACAGTAGCCATTACCAATGAATAATGTGCTGTTATACATTATTCGTGTTGTTAAGATCACCACAGATGAATCTTTTTTCTTGTGGAAATGATTAAATACCATATTATTGATTCTACCTTAATCTATATTTGCTGGAAGGATTTGTATGGCAGTACATTAGTGTGCAGAAAGAATTATGTAATGCATTTACTACTTTTGGAAAAATGAGGTGAATAAGTGGCACTTTCTACAGGCGATATAATAAAAGCTTATCATGATATTCTTAGTTGCCTCATAGGTGATGGACTTGGAAATGGGGCTTGTGGGATAAATATTGTAGAGCAATTTCAGCCGAAAGATAATAGTCGTGAGGCAATTCCCAGAAACGTCAATGCTGCATTTTTGATCTCTCTTTCAGGAGATGGGCATTCCAGGTATACTGCGGCCGTAGAGTATCTGGATGAGATAGAGAATGATCCCCTCTGGACAAATCTTGTCACATTCTATAAAGAAGGGCTTAGCTTGTTGTTAAAGGAGTTTCAGGATTTCTGTTCCAATAACAATCATGGTGTAGAGCGGGTTGAAGTGTTTGTGGCTAAATTAGCACAACAAGAAAACCATCTCTCCTTTCCTCAATCAATTCAGGAGGAAATATGGAAACTATTTCATCCTGAAGCAACTGATATCCTGGATAATAAAGAGCGCCAGGCAGATAATCTTAGAAGTAAGCGCAAAATAGAGATAACTAATCTAAATTCCAAACCGATAAAAAACGTATCACAAGAAGTTATTTTTACGTCGAATGCTCTAATAACTATTCCGCCTGCCGGAAGAAAATTTAAAGACCTTGGTATAAAACCAGGTTTGTGGAATGCCCTTGAAGAGGTTGTGCAGGAGGAACAGGTTTTCTGGTATGACCATCCTGTTCAGATAGGTGTTGAACCGGATAGAAATGAGATTCTGTATGGCCTTCACCATCTGTCTGAGTCACTTCATTATGAGAAGAAATTAGAGAATGCAGGGAAAGAGGATGAGTTAACTGTTGTACTATCGGCATCTGTTACACACGAGGGGTTACAGGGGATTGTGAAGGAATATATCGAGTCTGAATTGGAGAAATCCCATGACCTGCCTGGGCTCAAAGTATATCTTTTTACCGAGGCGGAGACAGCCGAATTAATCCATGAAATTCTCGTTCCTGCAGCAAACAAGTATTTTGGAGATATAAAGGATGCAGCATCTCTCTTAAGAGAAGTTGTGGGTGTTAATGGGAAATATGGAAGGCACTATAGCTTCCTCAAGGCTGTTACCGCATTCTGGCAAGTTCTTGTAGATCCTGATAAAAAAGCGACGTTTAAGATTGATCTTGACCAGGTTTTTCCTCAGGAAAATCTGCTTGAGGAAACGGGAAAGACTGCGTTTCAGCATATGATGTCTCCTCTTTGGGGCGCTGAAGGTGTTGACTCTCAGGGGAGTCCTGTTTATCTCGGTATGATGGCAGGTGCTCTGGTAAATGAAAAAGATATCAGCACTT
>CAYTLC010000007.1:19411-28012 GCA_964438395.1 uncultured Candidatus Scalindua sp. | reverse complement strand
AGCAGAGGCACCAATAAACTTATCAAAGACGGTGCAAAACTCGTTGAAGACATAAGCGACATTGTAGAAGAACTTGGGCCACTTGCAGAGTCTATCCATATAAATGATAGTGAAAAAGTTGCAGACATTAGAAGTCTCACACTGAATTCTCAGGAGAACAAAATATTCTCACTTCTTTCAAGTACCCCTGTGGCTATAGACGATATTACCAATAAATCCGGCTTGCCACCATCAAATGTATCAAGCATATTAATGATATTGGAAGTAAAAAGACTGGTAAAGCAGCTTTCCGGGAAAAGATTTGTGAAGGCGTGATTATCGGTACCTGCAACTACTCTATTATCTTCCTTTTGCCAGCCTCTCGGCCAGGTGCGATGGCAAACCGGCTTTCTCAATTTTTGCCATTGTCTTGTAATAGTCATATTCTAATCTGATTATCTCCACGTTCCAGTTACTATCGTCAAATACTGCAAATGACAGCAATGGAGAACCGTCACGGGGTTGCCCTATACTTCCGACATTGACGATTGTTCTATCTTTCTTAGATATTGCAACCTCTTTGTCGTCTCTCTCTGTTTTCTGATAACTATATACTCCCGGGATATGGGAGTGTCCGACAAAACAGAGAGTATGTTCCATCCCTATCAAACTAGAATATGCATTTCTATCGTTTGTAATATACTTCCATAACATTGGATCATCCGGTGATGCGTGGACATACAATACGTTACCTTCAGTTATCTTAAGTGGTAATTCTGCGATCACATTTTTAATTTCTTCGTTCAGTATATTCCTTGTCCATTTGATTGCTTCACGTGCATACATGTTGATCTGATAATCATAATCTGTATCGAGAACAGCATCTTCGTGATTGCCAAGACATATTTTGTCAGTAATAGATGTGACTAAGTTAAAACATTCTGCCGGATCCGGGCCGTAGCCTACAATATCTCCAAGGCAGACTACACGCTTCTCACCTTTCAGCTTGTCAATATATTCCAATGCTTTATTAAGAGCTTCCAGGTTTCCATGGATGTCTGAAATTATGATTACTTTCATTATATAAGTTTATGCTTATTGAGTATGGACTATAATGGAACTGTATACCATAAAGTAAAATACGAAAAAACTAAAAAACAATATACATAATATTATTTTGCCTAAATTAAAGTTCAGTACAAACTTAAACAAATGTGGTGTCAAAAAGATGTGGAAAAAACCCTTTAGTCGTGTTATTTATGAATAAGAGAAGATATTTATAATTATACGCATTTTCTAACACCATGGAACTACGGGCTGGAAAAAATAAGATTGATAAGAGTGTATTAGATGAACTGTGTGCTGCAATTGGCAGGGAGTACGTTATCGATAGTATTGAGGAAAGGGAATACTATTCATTTGAATCTACAAATGTGAAATCCATACCCGATCTGGTAGTAACTCCGCATGCCACGGATCATGTATCTAAGGTCTTATCAATTGCAAACAAACATAATATTCCGATTTGTACGCGTGGGGGTGTTTCGTCAGGAGGAGTGGTTCCCATTAGAGGTGGTATTGCGCTTGACATGAAGAACATGAACAGGATAGTGGAACTAAATGCAAGAGACCTGACGATAACCGTGGAACCAGGTGTTGTTACAAAAGATTTGCAGGACGAGGTAGTAAAGTCTCGGCTTTTCTACCCGCCTGAGTCAGGAAGCAGAAGTTATTCAACTATCGGTGGAAGAGTGGCGGAATGTTCGGGAGGGATGACCGGTATGAAATATGGGGTGACGAGGGACTATGTTCTTGCCCTGGAGATTGTTCTCCCTGACGGTTCTGTCATAAATACAGGTCGTAAAACTCTCAAGAGCGTTGCCGGGTACGATCTAACCAGATTCTTCGTTGGATCTGAATGGACTCTAGGGGTATTCACAAAAATAACATTAAAATTGCTACCAATGCCGGAGCAAACAAGCACTGTTATGTCCTGTTTTAAAGATATTGAAAGTGCCCTCAATGCTACAGATACAATCTTATCGAGGCATCATTTGAATCCCCGGGCGTTGGAGTTTGCAGATAAAGCTTGTATTGATGCTGTCAGAGAAACTGTTAATGGAAAAATTCCTGAAGAAGCGGAGGCTATGCTGTTAATTGATGTGGATGGAAATGAGAAAAATGTGACAAATGACCTTAGTAGGATAGATGCTCTTAGCAGGGAAAACAGCGCCTTGAAGACTTTAATTGCGCATACTGATGAAGAGAGAAACAGATTATGGGATATCAGGGAATCGATTCTTTCATCTCTCTCTAAAGTTGCTTCTGTAAATTTTAACAAAGATATTTCCGTGCCGAGAAGCAAGGTTAGAGGTGTCTTGAAAAAATTATATGAACTCAGTAAGACATATTCATTGCAAGTGGCTGCATTCGGACAGATTGGAGAGGGGCATATCCACCTGAACGTAATAGGTAATAGTGCAGATGCAGATGTTGTGTCAGTTCATGACTTGGTATCTCAAATATTGAATGGTGTTGAGTCTAATGGTGGAGCTAACATATCAGAGCTCACACCCCATGAGACTGAAATAATGAAAGACCTGAAGAAGATGTTCGATCCGAAAGGTATCATGAATCCGGGAAAGATTTTTTAACAGATCTGTTCACCGCAAAGGCGCAAAGGACACAGAGAAAAACAGAATATAGGTTACAGACAAAAGAAAAAAAGAGAATTCAACCACGTATTGACACAGATAAAAAATAAGGAATTAAGAGATGAGTAATAATCTTTAAAGCTTTGCGCTCTTCGCGCCTTTGCGGTGAATTCTTACTATTCTTATTTAAAAACAGACAGGTGGAAAAATGAAGCTTTTTCAAAAAACTAAAAAAGGTGTTAATAAACATCAGAATGCGCTTAATGAACTGATACGGGCTGTTGGGGAAGAGAGGGTACTTTCTGAGATTGAGGATAGAATATGCTACTCTTATGATGGTACAAAGCAGAAGGTGCTTCCCGATATCGTAGTCAGGCCTGGAGACACAAAAGATGTTTCAAATACTTTAAAGATTGCAAACAAGTATGAAGTGCCTATATACGCAAGAGGTGCAGGTTCCGGGCTTACCGGTGGGGCTGTTCCACTAATGGGTGGAATTGTTTTTGATCTCAAGAATATGAACAGAATAATTGAAATCTGCCCGGATGATTTTGTTGCGACGGTTGAACCGGGTGTAGTTACAAAGGAGTTACAGGATGAAGTTGCCAAATTTGATCTTTTCTATCCCCCAGATCCGTCAAGCGCGGCATTTTCGACTATCGGAGGCAATGTTGCAGAATGTGCCGGTGGGATAACCGGGTTGAAATATGGAGTGACGCGTGATTATATACTTGCCCTGGAGATTGTCCTCCCTGATGGAACTGTAATTAATACAGGGAGGAAAACGGGTTATGATCTGACAAGGTTGTTCACCGGATCTGAAGGGACGTTAGGTGTATTTACCAAAATAACGGTAAAACTGATTCCAAGACCTGAGAAGATCCAAACAGTGGCTGCTTATTTCAGCGATAATGATGGTGCTATTGATGCGGCAGATTTGATTATAGATAACAATATCCTCCCACGTACATTGGAATTTCTGGACTATATGACCATAAGTGCTGTACGCAGTCATAACGGAGCAGACATTGGCGAAGATGTTAAAGCACTACTGTTAATTGATATTGATGGTACAGAAGAGAGTGTCAGACATGAAATACCAATAATTGAAAATGCGTGTAAGGAAAGTAAGGCGTTCGGAATTAAAGTAGCGCAGACAGCAAAGGAGAGAGATGCTATCTGGGCGAGCAGGCGTTCTATTTCTCCCGCGCTGTACAATATCGCACCTCATAAAATAAACGAAGATATCTGTGTGCCCAGAAGTAAGATAAAGGAAATGTTGCAGCGGGTTGATCGGATTAAAGATGGCCATCCGATCTATATTGCAAACTTTGGGCACATAGGTGATGGCAATATTCACGTAAACATCATGTATAGCGATGATCCGGGCCAGGAGGATTTGGCAGAGATTATTGTAAATAAAGTCATGAAAGAAGTGGTGGAGTTAGGAGGATCGATTTCTGGTGAACACGGCATAGGAAACAAGAAATCTCAATTTATGGAACTGGAAATCCCATCGCATGAATATGAGATTATGAAAAGATTCAAAAGTTATTTTGATCCCAAAGGGATTATGAATCCCGGTAAGATGTTTATAAGATAATGACTACTGATTGGAAAGAAGAAGTAAGTAAATGTTCGAAATGTGGTAAATGCCAGACTGTCTGCCCTGTTTTTCTGGAAACTGGAGACGAGTCATCGGTTTCGCGTGGGAAAATCAGCCTGGCTGAAGCATTGCGGGATAAACAGATTGTGTATACTGAAAGGTTGCGTGAGCATGTCTATTCCTGCAAAAAATGTATGAGGTGTAGGAAAGTTTGCCCTTCAGATGTTGATTATGAGGTAATCATTACTGCACTGTTGCGTGGAGTGGCTGACGAGATGGGTATCCCCCTGTTACCGAAGATAATCTTCCGATATATACTACCCAGAAGGATTCTTTTTGATCTCATGCTCAAAGTGGGCTCTAAAATCCAGAGGTTCATTCCGGGAAAGAGGAGTGGGCAGATGCGCCATCTTCCGCTTCTGTTTATGGGTAAGCGGTGGATACCTACATTGGCAAAGAAAACCGCCTTACAAAAATTTCGTATAACAAGGAAACTGAAAAATCCAAAAATGCGGGTGGGGCTGTTCACAGGATGCTTGATTAATTACATTTACGTGGACATAGCTGAAGCCGTGGTAGACGTGCTTAACAGGATGAATATAGAGGTCGTTATACCGCAAGGCCAGTTGTGCTGTGGAACACCCTCATCCACAATGGGCGATCACAAATCCAGTAAGAAACTTGCAGAGGTGAATAGAGAGGTGTTTGAAACACAGAACCTCGACGCAATAGTGAGTGCCTGTGCAACGTGCACCAAGAGTATCAAGCTGGATTACCTGCGTACACTGGGTCCGTCATGGCAACAGATGTCTGATAAGATCTATGACATATCAGAGTTTATTGAAAAGTATTGTGGTGATGATTTTAAGACAAAGCCTCTTGATGAAAAAGTAACCTATCATGATCCCTGCCATCTTATGTGGGTACGTGGTATCACTGAAGAGCCAAGAGATGTCTTAAAGAAATCTTCTGATTTCGTTGATATGGACATGGCAGGTTCGTGCTGTGGCGGCGGTGGGATATTTACCATTATACATTACGATCTCACCCTGAAGATGCTTGAGAGAAAGGTGAACTCGATCGAAAGAAGCGGGGCGGACACAGTTGCAACTAACTGTCCGGGCTGTATCATGCAGATAGCCGATGGTTTTGCTGGTAAGGATTCCAAGGTAAAGACTACCCACTCAATACAGATACTTCAAAAGGCGCTGGCAGATGGTGAAGTCAGTAAAGAATAATAAGCAGTAAGTTGTTTACGTATCATTTCAAATATCATTTCGTATCAATTATCTAGAAATGTTTTGCATATATATTCGTTTATCTTATAATGCCATTTACATATATACTGCAAATAGCCTTGGTTACAGCAAATCATATTAAGAAGAATACATCATAGACATATGTTTATGATGATTTTTGCTATAGACATTAATAGTGTTCATATGATTTATACCTTTAAAACAAATTGAAAATATTCAAAATGCAGTTATGAAGCTTCGGACAAAGTTACTACTTATCTTAATCAGTGTCTTCCTGTTAACATTCTCTACCGTGGAGTTTTTTCGTTATCAATCCATTAAGGTTGGAGTTGTTAGTGAATTAAGACGAGAGGCCAGAAATGTCAGAGATATACTTATGGCAACACGCCGAGTCTATCACCGGCAATTTCTGGACAGTGGTATACCACTGACAGAAAAGACACTTGGTTTTTTACCCGCTCATTCGTTGAGCCGTATATCGACTGATTTCACAAATTGGACAGAAGATAAATTATCCTTTAACAATGTTTCGGATAGACCACGCAATCCGGACAATGCTGCAGATGCGATTGAGACAGAAGCCATAACGTACTACCGTGAAAACCCGACAGAGAAGGAACGGTTTGTACCATTTAAATCAAAAGAAGGCGAATCATTTTACCACTTTTCCGCCCCTATATGGATTGAGGAGTATTGTTTGAAATGTCACGGTAGGCGAGAAGACGCGCACGCTACCATTCGTACAAAATATGCAACTTCCTTCAATTACAAGCTGGGAGAACTACGGGGAGTTATGAGTATAAAGTTGCCGGCTTCTCACCTGAATTCAAATGTGTGGAGTAGTTTTCAAAAAGATTTATGGGTCCATCTGGCTAGTTTCACAGGTATGTTTTTTCTGATCTCATGGATGCTGAACCGATACGTGACAACACCGGTAAAGAGGCTTTCTTCAGGTATTGAATTAGTAAAAGATGGAAATTATGATCAGCCGATAGCAGGTTTATCTGGTGAGATGGATTTAGTTGGCAAAGCATTTAATCAAATGTCAAAACAGCTTGGACAACGGGAAGATGAACTTAAAAAGAATGAAGCGAGATTTCGGAGTGTGTTATCCTCTCTGTATGAGGCTGCTATAGTAGTTTATGATAGAGATGGCAAAGTTATGTCTCTCTGGGGTACGCCGGAAATGGATAAACGATACGGTATTAGTGCTGAAGACATGGTTGGTAATTCAATCCGTAAAATAGCACTACCAGAACATGCGGATCAGAGAATAGCAGACATTCGCACTGTTTTTGATGCCGGAGAGAAGAAGGTAGTGGAATATATTATTAAAGTTCCCGGCGGCAGTTTCTGGCATGAGACATCACTCAGCCCATTGCGGAATGAGAAAGGTGATATCACTGCCGTGGTTGGGTTTGCTCGTGATATTACCGAACGCAAAAAAATGGAAAAAGAGATTGTAAAGACGCAGAAACTTGAAACCATTGGTGTCCTTGCAGGTGGTATCGCTCATGATTTCAACAATAGTTTGCAGACAGTTTTAGGTTATATTACTATGGTAGAAATGAAATCAAATCTTGATGCTGGAGCTAAAGAAAATTTGGCAAATGCCAGAAAAGCAATTTTCCAGTCAAAGGACTTGACCAAACAACTACTCACTTTTTCCAAGGGTGGAGAGCCTGTAAAGCAAGCCATATCTATATCAGAATTGACAAATGATTCTGTCAAACTTGTGTTGAGCGGTTCTAATGTTAAGTGCGAACTTTGCATACCGGATAATCTCTGGAATGTAGATGCCGATAAAGGACAGTTAAACCAGGTTTTCAATAATATTGTTATCAATGCCTGCCAGGCAATGCCTGGTGGAGGAAGCATTAAAATATGTGCAGAAAATATTAATGCTGTAGAAACGAATTCACTTCGATTGAAAAAAGGAAAATATATAAAAATATCATTTTCTGATAATGGAACTGGCATATCACAAAAAGATTTGCAAAAGATTTTTGATCCTTTTTTTACAACTAAACAGCAAGGAACTGGCCTTGGACTGGCAACTACGTATTCTATAATAAAGAAGCATGAAGGGAGCATTGCCGTAGAGTCTGAAATAGGAGATGGTACGATCTTCAGCATCTATTTGCCTGCTTCGCAGAAAGAGATTGTTTTGAATGAAATGAATGAATTTGATATCAGACCTGTTGAGGAGAAAAAAGACGAAAATGGTGATAGTAATGTGAAGGTTCTGTTAATGGATGATGAATATACAATCAGAGTCATATTAAGCGAACAGCTGAGAAGTCTGAAATATGTTGTTGAAGCTGTCAAAGAAGGTACCGAGGCTATACGTTTGTATAAAGCTGCCAGAGAGGCTGGTAAACCATATGATGTGGTTGTAATGGATCTTACTATATCCGGTGGCATGGGAGGTAAGGAAACAATTGAAAAACTTCTCGAAATTGACCCTGAGGTTAGAGCTGTTGTGATGAGTGGTTATGCTAATGATCCCATAATGGCCAACTATAAGGAATATGGTTTTAAAGGCGTGCTTGCCAAACCGCACGATATTCGCGTACTTGATAAGACATTGCGGGATGTGATAATGGAAATATAACTATCCAGCTAACATCATGGTACGACTGTCGACATTAGAGCTTCATACAGAATCTCCGTCATGAGATCGTAACCGGCATCATTTGGATGGATACCATCAGCACAGAATTTCCAACTCTCCTCTACCTCCTCCGGCCATTGGGATGGGAGATCAACATAGGAGAACTTGTACTCATTTATCAATCTCCTGAGAGTATTGTTGTAATCGTCAAAAACAGTCTGCACTACATCCTGTTGCGGGAGGAAATTTCCAAATCTTATATTGGCATATTTTCTAAGTGATGTTGTCATGCCCATGGCAAAGACTGGTGTGTCGGGTAGCTTCAGTTGCAGCTTGTTGAATATCTTTGCAATGGTGGCTTGGTATGTTTCAGGAGTTGAGTTCGGATCAGCGCTTAATCTGGTAAATATATCATTTGTTCCGATTGCAACAATTACAATGTCAGGTTCTAGAAGAATCACATCTCTGTCCAATCTTCTTAACACTCCC
>CAYTLC010000007.1:12845-19311 GCA_964438395.1 uncultured Candidatus Scalindua sp. | reverse complement strand
TTTTTATATCTTCCTTCCACTCCAGATATAAATTACTTTACCCAGAATTGCGACCTCAGGTTGGTTGTTCAGCATTATTGTCTCCTTGCCGTATGCAGGATTGTCGCTGATGAGTTCTATCGTATTCTCGGACAGCTTCCTGATCCTTTTTATGAGGATTGTATCGCCTCTCCGCAGAATATATATTCCTTCTGTTAATATTCTGTCGATGCTCTTGTCTACAATCAGTAGGGCGTCATGCTGAATCGTGGGCTCCATAGAGTCTGAATCCGCACTGAGAATAAATAGATTGTCGGGGTTTGACTTCAGCTCTCTGTCCAGCCAATCTCTTCTAAATATTAGATCCGCACCAATTTTCTCATCATTTACAAAGGTCTCATGTCCGGAAGATGCCTTTATATTGAAAAGTGGGATCTTGCAATAGATTGTGTCGTCTGTTCCTGTGTTGGGGTCGTGTGCCGAGTGGTCTTGCGGTGAAATATGAACTCTGTGGGGCAGTTCTTCTAGTGAAAAACCAAAAGCTGATTGGAATCCTTTTCTAAATTTTAATGATATGTCTCGTTTGCCGCTGAGGATTTCTGATACATAACTACTTGAAAGCGAAATTAAATTCGCAAACTCCCCTCTCTTTAAGTGCCTTGAAGATATAAACTTATCTAGGTGTTGTAGGATGTTCATATTTAGTAGCGAATTTATTGCTTGACAAATTCGCTGAAAATCGCTAATGTTCGCAAGGTGGTTGTTCAATTGCTTATTCAGGCAGATTATAAATTTTATTTTATTAAATTCAATCTCTAAGTTCGTATAAGAAAATTTCGATGTTATCTCAAATGGATACCTGGCACAGATTGTTGGTAAAGTTAAATTACAATACGACGATAATAGAGAAATAGATTGTGTACTGAAACCTCAGGCAGATTGGACACTCTGTCATTTTACTGCTTGCTGGTATTGGTTGGATAGGCGAGTTATTTTTGCAAATTTTCTAAAAAAGGAGGAATGTTATGAAAAGCAAGGCAAAAACTAATTCTGACTTGTCAATAAAGGGTTGGACGGAAGCTGACGAACAAGATAGTCAGTCGGATGTGTGTAAGCTTATTTTTGAAGGTATGATGACCATCTTCATCGTATTGGTATTCATGTTTATTGCACAAAACTGGGTACTGACAAATGTTGACGATACACCGTTTTCACCAACTTGCAGTCTTACAGAAGGCAAGGTAGGGCTTGGTGGGCCTGTTACCAATGAAACCAGCAAAACTATAGATGGATATAATTTATTACTACAGTAAACTAGTAAAAGAATGTTTTAATTCAGACAAATAAAGATTTGACAATTTGAAATGATTATTGTTTAATCATTTTGGATTTGATAGTTTTTTTATGTCTATGTAATGAAACTTTTCACATTATTGTTTGTGACAAAATGAATACATCTGAAGATCTGGTAGAAAAATTCAGGAACAGAAATTACAAAATTACGCCTCAGCGTTTGGGAATATTTAAGATTCTTGAGGGTAACCTGGACCATCCATCAGCGGAGGACATTTTTGCAACGATAAAGGAAACATATCCTACCATCTCTTTTACAACGGTTTATAAGACGCTGGATATCCTGGAAAAGATGGGAGAGGTGTTGAAGATTACTATAGATGATGAAAGAAAACATTACGACCCGAATACGTATACACACCATCACATTATCTGTTTAGGGTGCAATAAAATCTCTGATGTTGATGCAGAGAGTGTGAACCCTCAATTGCCAGACGGAATATTGCAAGAGTTTACACCATCCAGGTATCACGTCTCATTCTACGGTACTTGCAAAGACTGCTTAAGCAAGCAATAGTATGATCCGCTTTTTCAGCATTTTGTTTTTATACTACACTTTTAGATTTTAAATAATATTGAGAGGTTGCTCATGAATATAGTTATGAGATTTTTTGTGATTTTGCTTTTAAGTGTACTTGGAATGTTATTTCTTCCATTCGGTGCTTCAGACAGTAAAGTCTTTGCTGAGGTTGAGACAGGCGTAGATATAGGGCAGAGAGCAGCTTCATTTAGTCTGCCGACTCTTGGTGGTAAGGAGGTTGAGTTAGGAGCCTTTGCTAAAGACAAGGTTACTTTGCTGGTTTTCGGCACAACATGGTGTCCGTCGTGCAGGCATGAAATACCGCATCTCAAGGAATATTATAGTGAGCTTAAAGATGATGGTTTGAACGTGTTAGGCATTGACATACAGGAAAGTGCAAAAAAGGTCAAATCGCTTATGGATAAAAATGAGGTCAATTATCCTGTTGCCCTTGACTCTAAGGCTGTCGCAGCACGTCTCTATAAGGTTGTCGGCATACCATTGAATATTGTCCTGGATAGGGATGGGGTGATTGTGTACAAGGCGAATGCGCTTCCGGACAAGGAGTTGCTGAAGAAGTTGTTGCAGGCGAAATAGTAGAGAGAGATTTATGTATCTCTGATTCTAAAATTCTCCGGCTAAAGAGAAATCATCAATATTATTTACATCAATCCTGTGTCCTGAAATCGTCTGGATTTTGATTTTATTTCCACGCTGCACTAATTGGTTGAGCATGTCCCTGATATTCATTTTCTGGAACTCCGGTTTGTTTCGGAACTCCTGAATGAAAGCTTTTACGATTTTCAAACCCTTCATAGTCAGTTTTACCATTCCCGGCCACTCTCCATAATATTCTGTACCTGGTTGATCATAAACAATTCTTTCAAGATAGAAGTTGTCTTCCGGAAAGGGTGACTTGCCTTCCATAGGAGATGCATGTACAAAATCAGACTGGTATTTTTTCTCAAGAGAAAATACAGAGTCCACAATAATGACGATGTCTGAAGGATCATCCAGCAAGATACTGAGAACGTATTTTTTAAAGAGGACATCACCAAATAATATTACGCACTCTTCCCGGGTAGTATCAATCGCGTTAGTGAGGGATACCATTTCACCTGTCATCTTGTAGTCGTCATTTGCAATAACATTTAAATTGGGTAGATTAATTGTCTCTTTTTTATATCCGGCAACTACCATGATATTGTTAATATGATGTTCATTAAGATGATCTACCGCTCGTTCCAGTATGCTCTTTTTCCCAATCTTAATCATGGTTTTGGGAATGAACTCAGTGAGCTCTCCAAGTTGATCTCCACGAGTTGCCGCAAGGATAATGGCATTTCGCTGGTTTCCAGTTTTCGGACTCAAATATTGCTCCTCAGCCACGGCGAGTTCTTTGTCATCTTGAAGACGGAAGACTTCCTTGACCGGGACAATAGAGTCTTCGACATTCAGCAGGTTTTGTTCCTGGTATATTTGTTGGGCGATCTCCTGCATCTTTTGAACAGAGCCACGGAAAATGTGATTTGCCCAGATGGCTAGTGAAATATTGTGTTTTCTAAACTCCTCGGTAGGTGTTGTATAATACTTAGTTGGAACAATAACGATTGGGGCACGGTTTCCCCATTCATTCATAAAATCAAAAATTTCGCATGCGTTGGATAATTTGCTGTGCATCAGGATTGCGTCTGCTCCTGCCTGGTGATACGCTTCTGCGCGCTTCAAAGCTTCTTTGAGTCCCCATCCCGCGATAAAGGCTTCTACCCGGGCGACAATGACAAAATCATCGTCATTCTGAATATCCTTACCTGCCTTAATTTTTCCACAAAACTCATCGATATCAGTTAATGGTTGGGCTCCATCCCGGAGAAAGCTGTTTGTTTTTGGGAATATCTTATCTTCGATGCAGACTCCCGCAATTTCTCTCTGCTCCAGTTTTTTAACGAGACGACGCATATTGTTGAAATTGCCATAGCCGGTATCTCCGTCCATGAGAATAGGGATCGTTGTGGCATCACTCATAAATTCTAAAACATCTAAAACTTGTGTCCAACTCGCTTCGTTATTATCTCGAACTCCTAAAGATCCGGAAATTGATAGCCCGCTACCCCATATTCCTTTAAACCCGGCTTCTTCAACAATTTTAGCTGACATGCCACTATGAGCCTCCATGAGAAACTCCAGTTGTGGGTTTGTTATCATCTGTTTCAGTTGAGTTGTTTTTTTCATCATTTATTATTTTTACTTTGCACTGTTTATCAAATCATGGGTACTGTAGCGGTATTACCCTAAACAGGCAATTTATCATAAATATCATTAGAATGCCAAACCAAATACTGCCAATTAAAATGGTTGTTACGTATTTGATTGTAAATTTTTGATTTGATCGGCCAATTGTGACAGGATTCTATTTTCTTATTGTTATTACCTTATTACACAGGTAGAATTATTATGATAGTAAGCATAGCGCTATATTGCAATGCATATAGCTGTTAATTCAACGACTTGATGTAACTGTCTGCAGCCGTAGCAGTTCTGTCATAACAAACTCAAGATAAAATACTTATTAGAGCAATAAAGGACTATTTAGTGATAGACTATCACATACATACAAATAGATGTGGCCATGCGGATGGAGAGGCGGTGGATTATGTAAGGGCTGCAATAAATTGTGGACTTGATGAAATAGGTTTTAATGACCATCTGCCTTTACGTGGTGATAGCGGTAAGGAGTTGGGGCTGGCAATGGCGCTTCATGAACTCCCTGATTATGTAAATGAAGTGCTAGGACTACGCAAGTCATTTCCGGAGATTAGAGTTAAACTAGGAGTAGAGGCTGACTATACTCCAGACACTGTGACTTATACCAAAGATCTTTTAGCAGAGCATGATTTTGATTATGTAACTGGTTCTGTGCATTACATAGGAGAGTGGGCTTTTGACCATCCTGGTGAACGGAAAAAATGGGATAGTAAGGATGTTGATTTAGTTTATAAGGAATATTTTGAATTACTACGTAAATCTGCCCGCACTTTGCTTTTTGATATAATTGGACATTGTGACCTAGTGAAGAAATTTGGCAACAGGCCAAGTTGCGAACTATTGGATGATTTAGAGAACACAGCGAAGGTGTTTAAAGAGTGCAATGTTGCGGTGGAGATTAATACCTCTGGTTTGAGAAAACCGGTGAAGGAAATTTATCCGTCATGCGAAATTCTAAAGGTTTATAAGAGATTCGATATACCTATTGTCTTCGGTTCTGATTCTCATACTCCTGGTGATGTGGGTAGAGATTTTGATAAGGCAATATCGCTTGCAGGTGAGGCCGGCTATGAGGAATATGTTACATTTGAGAATAGAACTATGAAGAGTCATAAACTTGATTCCGGGAGATCTATTCATTGTTAGAGAATGCCTTGAGAGTTTTGAATGATTAGATTGCGTGAATCCCGGCTGAATACATTACCTGTGAACGGGAAGTGGCTATGTACACTTTTCCTGATATGTATGGGAGTAGGTTTTGTTTTTTCCCAGATAAATATTTTTCTTACATATAACAGGGCTGACGGA
Organism: uncultured Candidatus Scalindua sp.; assembly: GCA_964438395.1. Lineage (GTDB taxonomy): Bacteria > Planctomycetota > Brocadiia > Brocadiales > Scalinduaceae > Scalindua. The sequence continues at coordinate 13,886 of CAYTLC010000007.1, read as the reverse complement.
GTAGCCGGGTTTTCACTTCAAGATATAGTTTTGACTTATTACGGTCAGCCGGATGTTTTGCTTGTCGAGTCGAAACTCAATGGTACTATGAGGGAACATCTTGATAATGAGTACGAAAGAAATAGTCTGATTAACTGGGCAAAGGGAGGTGCTAAAAAAGAGTCGTCCAATGAGGTGAAAAGTATCATACTGAAGAATTGTCTGCGTTGCCATACAGCCGGTGGAGATGCGGCATTTGCTCCGTTTGATAAACTATCAACTGTCAGTGCTGTTTTTACAAAGATAAATAATGGAATATCAGTGCCCAGGCTTATAACACTTAGTCATATCCATATAATCAGCATAGGTGTGATTTTCGCCTTAAGTGGAATAATTTTTTTGTTTACGTCGATTAATGAGAAGCTTAAAATGATCTTATTGATATTTCCTTTTGGATCATTGTTGATGGATGTATTTTCCTGGTGGATAACAAAACAGATACCAGTTTTTGCAATTGCCGTATTTATTGGAGGTGTTTTTACGGTAATTGCTTTCTTTATACAGTTTGTGATTTCTTTACTAACGATGTGGAAGTCATCCTGAGAAGCTGTCTGAATAGTTAATTCAGTCGGATTGAATGGGCATACTCGTAATAGTTAAACCCTCCGTATTTTTAAAGTTGAAAGGAGTTTGATTTATGTCTGATGATATGAATGGACCATACAGTGAAAAGGTGATGGACCATTTTATGGAACCTAGAAATATGGGTGATATAAAGGATGCAGATGCTGTTGGGACCGTGGGTAATCCTGCTTGTGGTGATGTGATGAGGTTGTACCTGAAGGTAGAAGGTAATAAAATAGTAGAGGCAAAGTTTAAGACATTTGGTTGCGGGGCGGCAATTGCAACAAGTAGTATGTCTACTGAAATGATTGTGGGCAAGACTCTGGATGAAGCGCTGGAAGTTACAAATGAAGCGGTAGCTGAGGCACTGGATGGCTTACCACCAAATAAGATGCACTGCTCAGTTCTGGCTCAGGAAGCTATTGAAGCGGCAATCAA
>CAYTLC010000007.1:0-12745 GCA_964438395.1 uncultured Candidatus Scalindua sp. | reverse complement strand
ACTTTCTTGTATTCAAGAATAGCCTCGTCATACATTCGCTTTTTACTGTAAACTATTCCGAGGTTATAATGAGCGGTTTCGTCATCAGGATTTAATTCTATGGTTTTTCTGAACGATTCAATTGCGTTATCATACATTTTCTTCTTGTTATAAGCGATACCGAGATTAAAGTGCGCTTCAGAGTATTCGGGATTAATTTTGATAGCTTTTTTATATTCTGTAATTGCCTGAGTGAGCATTACCTTTTTTGCGTAAGTAGTGCCGAGATTGTTATATGCCTCAGCATATTCAGGATTCTTTTCAATTGCCATTTCGTATTGTTCTATGGCTTCGTTCAGCATGTTTTTACTGTCGTACGCTACTCCACGGTTATTGTACGCATCCGCATAGTCCGGATTTAAATCCAGGGCGGCTTTATAGAATGCTATTGCCTTGTCTGTGTTGCCCTGTTTGGAATATACTACTCCAAGATTATTGTATGCCTCGTCATAATCAGATCTGAGTTTAGTCGCTTTGTTGTAATGGCTAATTGCATTCTCTAATTCTCCGTTGTCATCGCACAAAACACCAAGATTTTTATGTGCCTCAGCATAGTCCGGATTAATCTCCAGTGCCTTATTGTGTGCTTGAACAGCCTCATCATGCTTCCCTCTTGCCCTGTTCATGATACCTAAGGCATTCCAGGCCTCAGCATAGTCAGAGTTGATTTCAATCGCTTTTTTATAAGCAGTGTGTGCCTCATTGCGTTTTTTGTCTGCCCGGTAAGCATTGCCCAGGTTAAAGTAACAAGTTGCATTGTCGGGGTTCAGTGCTAAAACCTTATTAAACAGAGAAATAGCTTTTTCATGATTTCCAATGCTATTATACGCATTTCCCAACCCGTGTAGAGCTTCTACATGTTTGTTCCTGGTTTGAAGCGCATTCTTAAAAGATGAAATTGCATCTTCATAAAGTTTGATCTTCGAATAAGTGAGTCCCATGTTGTAATAAATGTCTGCATTGTCACTGTTCTGATCTAATGCCTCCTTATATTCGGCAATTGCAGCATCGTATTTCTCATCCTTGAAATAAAGGAGTCCCATGTTGTAATGAGCGTCATGGTTATTAGAGTCAATCTCCAGGATGGTTTTGAAATTGGAAGCAGCATCATTGTTGTCTCCATTTTTCGAAAAAATAATGCCCAGACTGTATAGAGAAGGGATGTGTTGCGGATCGGATTTAAGGGCATTCACGAATTCTTTCCTGGCGCTTGCGGTCAATCCTTTTTCGTCATAGCAACATCCCAGATAATAGTGTGCTTTTACATTAGAGGTATCAGCACTGATGACCTTTTTTAATTCGGTGATTGCTTTATCAAATAACTCTCTCTTCCAATAAAGAACGCCAAGATGGAAGAGTGCATCGATATGTTTGGCATTCAGTTTAATTACTTTATTGTAGGTATCAACCGCTTCATCTGTTTCGTCATTATACTCATAAGACAAACCAAGGTTGTAGTAAATAGCATCATCGTCGGGATGAATTGATAGGGCTTTTTTGAATTCAGGAATTGCAGATACAAAATTCTGCTTTTTGTTATAAGCAAGCCCCAGGCAATAATACGGAGTGTGGTCTTTAGGATTACTATTTACAATTGTACATAATGTAGAAATAGCTTCATCATATCTCCCGATCTTGTAATAAGCAATTCCCAGATTATGATTAGTGCTTATGTTGTGCTTATCCAGCTTTATTACAGTCTCCCATTGTTTGATCGCTTCATCAATCCGGTCATTGTAATAGGAGGTAAGACCGATTTCATAATACCCTTCCAGTGAAGTTGGGATGCCCGCTTTTGTCAGTCTCTCTATCTTTGCCTTCAGTTTATTGATCTTTATTTTAGATCTTTGAGAAATTTTTGGTTGTTTTTTGTCTAACTGTAATAGAGAAGTGATGTTTGCTCCTTTACGTTCCACTTTCAGCATCTCTTCAAGATCCCTTTTCTGTTCCTTCAAGAGGTTTCTTCCCTCTTCATACATATGATTCACAATGTTTAATTGTGACTTAAGATCTTCTAATTGACTGTCCTTCTGTTTTATTTTAACCTCAAGGGTATCCTTTTCATAAAAGTACCATACAAGACTTTCCTTAATAAAATTAATGGATTTCAGGAAAAAGTTTGCTTTTGTCAGTGGAGGAGATTTCTTGTACTTATCAGTGTGAAAACTTTCCATCTATATCTTTCCCTTTATTGCGGCCTGAGCAGCGGATAAACGTGCAATTGGTACCCTGAATGGTGAACAGCTTACATAGTCCATACCATTTCTGTGGCAAAATTGAATTGAAGAAGGCTCTCCTCCATGTTCGCCACAAATTCCAACCTTGAGACCGGGTCTTACCTGTCGTCCCTTTTTGATACCGGCTGTAACCAACTGTCCTACACCATCCTGGTCAAGAACCTGAAAAGGGTCCTTTTCTAAGATTCCGCGTTCGGCATACTGCGGTACAAACGATCCTACATCGTCACGGCTATATCCAAATGTCATCTGGGTTAAATCATTAGTACCAAAAGAGAAAAACTCAGCGTGCTTAGCTATACGATCTGCAGTTAAAGCAGCCCTTGGTATCTCTATCATCGTACCAATCTTATAACTTATTTTTACACCCTTTTTTGCCAATACTCCCTTTGCTACCATATTAACATCCTCTTTAAGGACCTTCATCTCTTCGTCAGTGCCTACAAGTGGAATCATTATCTCTGGTATTACTTTGATACCACTCTTCTTTACAGCGCATACAGCTTCAATTATCGCCTTTACCTGCATTTGATAAATTTCAGGGTAGACAATACCCAGGCGACATCCTCTTAATCCCAACATTGGATTGGTTTCATGGAGACTGTTAACCCTGTCTTTGACTTCTTTAAGAGTCATTCCCATCTTTTTTGCAAGAATAACTTGTAAATGTTTTTCCTTGGGCAGGAATTCGTGTAATGGTGGATCGAGGAGTCGGATAGTAACAGGAAAGCCGTTCATGACTTTAAAGATTTTTGAGAAATCACCTCTTTGCATAGGTAGCAACTTATTCAGTGCGCCTTTATATAATTTATGTGATGCACTCAGTTTAGTTTTTAAATGTTTTATTTTTTTATTTAATGAATTAAGTTTTCTCTTTGACGCTTTACCAAGCTCTGATTCTGCCTCGATAACAGCCGCCTGCAGAGTGGTAGCATTTCCTGCTGTAAGTATCATCTGCCTGACATAATCAATACGATCTTCACCAAAGAACATATGTTCTGTGCGGCACAGTCCAATACCTTCTGCTCCAAAATCTCTGGCTCTCTTAGCATCTTCCGGTGTATCGGCATTTGTTCTGATCTTGAGTCTGCGAATTTCATCAGCCCATTTCATAAGTTTGCTGAAGTCTCCACTGAGTTTCGGTTCTACTGTTGGTACTTGTCCCAGTATGACTTCACCACGCGATCCATCAAGAGAGATATAATCACCTTTTTTAATAGTTTTTTCACCTACAATAAATTCTTCTTTCTCGTAATCTATCTGAATGCTTCCACATCCAGCTACACAGCATGTTCCCATGCCTCTGGCGACTACAGCTGCATGTGAGGTCATACCTCCCTTGGTTGTAAGTATACCCTGCGCGACATGCATGCCTCCAATATCTTCGGGTGAGGTCTCTATTCTTACCAGTATGACCTTCTGATGCTTTGCCGCTAACGCCTCTGCTTCGTCGGCGTGGAATGTTACTTTACCGGAAGCTGCTCCAGGTGATGCCGGCAGGCCTGATGCCATAACATCTCGTTTTGCTTTCGGATCAAATGTTGGGTGTAGTAGCTGGTCCAATTGGTTTGGGTCTATCCTGCTGATAGCAGTTTCTTTGTCGATAAGTTTCTCTTTTACCATGTCTACTGCTATCTTTACCGCCGCCTGTGTGGTTCGTTTCCCGTTACGTGTCTGGAGCATAAACAGCTTTCCTTCTTGAACCGTAAACTCCATGTCCTGCAGGTCTTTGTAGTGCTTCTCCAATTTGTTTTTTATACTTACTAATTTCTTGTATGCTGTGGGTAACTCCTTTGCCAAATCACTTATTGGTTCCGGTGTTCGTATTCCGGCTACGACGTCCTCTCCCTGTGCGTTCAGTAGAAACTCTCCGTAGAATTTATTCTCTCCGGTAGATGGATTTCTGGTAAAACATACACCTGTCGCGGAGTTGTTACCGGTATTTCCATAGACCATAGCCTGTATGTTAACAGCTGTTCCCATCAGACCACTGATTTCATATATTTTTCGATATTTTACCGCTCTTGGATTATTCCATGAATCAAAGACAGCCACAATCGATTTACGCAATTGCTCTTTAGGGTCTGTGGGGAAGTTGGTACCTGTTTTCTTTTTGTAGATAGCAATGAAATCCTTACAGATTTCCTTCAATTGCTCAGCGTTAAGGTCTGTGTCATTTTCTACATTTGCCTTCTTCTTGTGTCGGTCAAGTATCTCCTCGAAGTCATGATGTTTCATACCCATCACAACATTGCCAAACATATTAATGAATCGCCTATACGCATCCCATGGAAATCTCTTATTATTCGTTTTATGGATTAGGCCCTGTATAGAATCAGGGTTCAGTCCCAGGTTTAGAACTGTATCCATCATGCCCGGCATGGAAGCCGCTGCACCGCTTCTAACTGACACTAACAAGGGATTTTTTGCGTCTCCCAGTTTAGCTCCCATTTCACGTTCAAGTCGGGAGAGGTTTCTGTCAATTTCACTTTGAAGTCCTGTAGGATATTTTTTATTATTGTTGTTATATTCATTGCATGACTGAGTTGTAATGGTAAATCCGGATGGTACAGGGAATCCAAGATTAGCCATCTCTGCAAGGTTTGCACCTTTGCCTCCGAGTAGATCCTTCATCTTGGCATTGCCATCAGCGTTTTTGCTACCGAAGAAATAAATGTACTTCTTTTTCATAATTTTCACCTTTATTCAAATTTATGACAATATAGATCAATGATCGAAATTGCTTAGTAATCTTGCTTAGTCAAAATTAACATCATGGTGTGAAAAGCCTTTCTAACATAACCATAACGTAACATGGTATTTCCGTCACATTTCCTGAGTATATCAGGCGGCTAGAAGTGAAATTTGATACTATCAAACATATTTATGTCTAGCAAGGAAAATTATTAAGCTTATTGTTTTGACATAATAAGGCTGTTTTGGTAGCATTTTTTCTCTAATTTTTAATATGTTTGGATGTGCGAGAAAGTACAATATGGGAAATGTTTATGTAAAGAACTTGCGATAGGGACTGCAGTTACGCATATATATCTACACTGAAAATCTAAAGAATCAGCAATGAAAGGGAGTTATTTATGGCGAAGATAAAAACCGCTCTGATAAGTGTTTCTGATAAGACGGGGATAATAGAACTTGCAAAAGGTCTGGCAGACCTTGGCGTTAAAATTTTGTCAACAGGTGGTACTGCTAAATCTATCAGAGAAAATGGTGTTGACGTTACCGATGTGTCAGAGCATACGGGTTTTCCGGAGATTATGGATGGTAGGGTAAAGACATTACATCCAAAGATCCATGGTGGTCTGCTTGCTGTAAGGGACAACGAAAGCCATATGAAACAGATAGAGGATTTAGGGATTGGTACAATAGACCTTGTTGTTGTCAATCTGTATCCATTTGAGAAGACTATCAGTAAAGAAGGTGTGTCTCAGGAAGAGGCGGTTGAAAATATTGATATTGGCGGGCCATCCATGATCAGGTCTGCTGCTAAGAATTTCAAACATGTTGCAATCGTTGTGAACCCTGAGCGTTATGATACGCTGTTAGAAGAACTGAATGAAAAGGGTGGCGATCTCTCATATGAGACACGTTATGAGTTGGTTACCGAGGCATTTAAACATACCAGTCAATACGATAAGATAATCTTTGATTATTTTAACAGGGACAATAAAGAGGCTTATCCGGACGCGTTAAGCATTGATCTTCATAAAAAGCAGGACTTGAGATATGGTGAGAACCCACATCAGACAGCAGCATTTTATGGCTCTAAGGACCTTGGTGTTCCATGTATTTCAAACGCGGTACAGTTGCACGGTAAGGCGTTGTCTTTTAATAATATACTGGATACTGATGTTGCAATTGAGATTGTTAAGGAGTTTGATGACACGCCGGCTGCTGTCTTAATCAAACATGCTAATCCATGTGGTGTTGCAACAGCAGAAAACCTTAAAGACGCTTTTACAAAAGCATACAGCACTGATACAGTTTCGGCTTTTGGATGCATACTGAGCTTAAACAGGAATGTTGATGTGGCGACTGCTGAAGCTATTACAGAACCGGGTCATTTTGTTGAGGCGATAGCGGCACCGGGCTTTGACGATAAGGTTATTGAAATATTGACTACAAAGCGTGGATGGGGAAAGGATCTTAGATTGTTGAAATTAGACTCGCTGGGTGATTCGTCTACGAAGAAGGGAATAAAAGAACTCAGAGGTGTTGTCGGGGGAGTGCTGGTTCAGGATAAAGATATGAATTCCGGTGACAAGGATCAGTTGAAGGTGGCCACAGATAAAGCTCCGTCAGAAGATGAAATAGATGAGTTGCTATTTGCTTGGAAGGTTTGCAAGCACACTAAATCAAATGCAATAGTTTTTACAAAAGATAAGATGGTTATTGGTGTGGGAGCTGGTCAGATGAGCCGCGTTGACTCCACAAACATTGCAATCAGCAAATCAGGTGGCAGAACCGCTGGAACGGTTATGGCCTCTGATGCCTTTTTCCCTTTCAGGGACTGCATAGATATTGCGGCAAAGGTTGGAATTACTGCTATAATACAACCCGGTGGTTCCAAAAAGGACCAGGAATCGATAGATGCTGCAAATGAACACGGAATTGCAATGGTATTTACCGGTGAGAGACACTTTAAACACTAATTTAGACACGAATTACACATTTACAACAATATTTCGAGGAAGGAGCATTTAAGTTTATGATACCAAAAAATAACACTCTTAACTGTTTGCTGGTTGTCGCACTCCTGGTTATAATCTTCCAGGCGGGGTGTGCAACAACTACGGTGAAAGAGACACCACCATTGCCAACAGAGGCGGTGGAAACATCACCATCTCTCACGGCAGTAGAACCCGGCCTGGCAGAGATTGTAGATCCAAAACAAATTCCTGCTTTTAAAGATGATTATGGTAGAATAGAATTGCTTTACGCAGTAGACAATAGCAGGAAATATTTTGAAAAGGTCGAGTCATATCCTGACTCCTTTAAGTCAATGGGTTTTACTCCCGAAAAACAGATAGAGACCTTAAAACTTTTCAGGGATGGATACGTTAGTAGCAAGAGCCCGCAGGAGCTGACCGACTTTATTGCAAAAAATTTCAGGGTGTTTCAGGTTACCGGGAAGGAAAACGGAGGCGTAGTCAACTTTACAGGTTATGGGTTTTCCGTTTCCGACAAGAATGTTACAAAGAGTACAAGCCTTGCATATGATTTGAATTTTAAATCTTCATCCTATTTTGGTTCATTAGGTTTACATGTCACGCCAATGAGGAGCATAGCTACCGATGACAGGGCTTTTCCTCCTGGTGGGCTTGCATTTGTGGTAATAGAAGAGGCGACAAACCTTAATGAGAAGGGGCAAGCTGGGAAATTATTTTTTACATTGACACATGATTCAAGGAGTACCACAAAAACGACTGACAGGGCAGAAATTTTCTTTGGGATAGGCGAAGATGCTGTCCAAAAAGCGAAGAACTTCAATACCATTGGAAAGCTCTATTACCTTCTAAAACGATAAGTCTATAAATTAATCTGCACTCGTTCCCGCATAAAATGTGGGAACGAGTATTAGGGTATTTTGTTGTATATGGTGTAACCGGCGTTATTTAGGTTACATTCGTTCAAAATCCTCAAGGCTATCCATCTAATATTTTCATCCTTCTTCATACCTTCTAAGAATAAACCTTGCCGTTAATACATCTCTGGAAATAACAACATCGTCTAAAAACCATTCTTCAGTTTATGATTCTTATAACACTATTTCAAGTACTAGGCTATATGACACTTGAACTTACATATTTTATGTGATAAAATTCAAGTTTTTCTGCTTGGCAAAAGGCAGATAGGTTTTGTCTTTTTATAGTGAGTGGTTTGGTATATTAAACATAAGGGATGTCCATGCACTGATGTATGGTTGATGTACGATTCATCCTCCTATATCACAAATAATGGCAGAAGGACATTCAGGAATATAATATGAAAAGTACGAATTGGTGGAAATATTTACTTGCAGTTCTGGTTGTCGGTGCCTCCGGTGTTATTTTTATGGGTTTTAGTACGTACAAAGATGCGCCACCTAAACCTGATTATATTTCACCATCAGGGGAAGAGATTGTTCAAAAGAGTGCTGTTGAACGTGGACAGCTGATCTTCCAGAGATATGCTTTGATGGAGTACGGGAGTATGTTCGGGGATGGAGCTGCACGTGGACCGGATTTTACTGCCGAGGCACTCCACCAGGTTGCGGTTGAGATGAACGATTTTTATGGCAAACAGATTGCAAATGGCAATGTGGATGAGTTATCTCAAATAGAGAAAGATGGTATCTCTGTCAGGGTGAAGCGTGAACTGAAGACAAATCGTTACGACAGGGAGAGAAACATCGTAATGCTTACCGAGGGGCAGACGTATGCAGCAGGACGACTTGCTGAATACTATAGTTCAAAATTCAAGGGAGATCACAAGGAAGCTTTCAAGCCGGCAGGCTACATTACAGACGATGCCGAACTCAAAGACCTTTCAGCCTTTTTCTTCTGGGGTGCGTGGGTATGTGCGGTGGAAAGGCCCGGAGGTGAATCCAGTTATACCCATAACTGGCCTTTTGATGAATATGCCGGGAATACTCCGACACCATCAGTAATCCTATGGAGCGTTATTGGAATGCTGTTCCTGATATTCGGTCTGGGTGCGGTTCTCTGTACCTATAGTTATTATTCAAAGGCTTCACAGTTACAAGTCAAAGAAAATCCTGTTAGTAATAAAAGCGTTGATGCATCAGCCCCCACGGCCAGTCAACGTGCGACATACAAGTTTTTTGTGGTTGCCGTTTCACTGTTATTCATACAGATTGTAGCAGGTGTCTTGACGATTCATGATTTTGTCGGTTTTACAACATTTTTCGGTTACAACATTTCTGAATTTCTGCAGATAACCATTACGCGTAGCTGGCATGTACAGTTATCGATTCTGTGGATAGCTACCTGCTGGATAGCCGGTTCTATCTTTATTCTTCCCGGTATTTACAGGCAGGAGCCAAAGCGTCAGGTACTTCTTATCAATGTGCTTTTCGGCCTGCTGGTTTCAGTAGTTATTGGTATGTTTGTGGGCTGCTTTATGGGACCAAAGAATCTGCTTGGCGACCATTGGCGGTTACTGGGAAATCAGGGTTGGGAATTTGTTGAACTCGGCAAATTGTGGCAGGTTGTTCTCTTCGCTGCACACGTTATGTGGGCCGTGATAATATACCGCGGGGTGAAACCGGCATTGAAAGGCCAGTCAGCATTCTCTCTGCCATATTGGATTCTCTACTCTGTTATCGCTATAACTATTCTATTCCTGTCAAGCTTTGTGGGCGGGAAAAATACTAATTTTGTCATTGCAGATTTCTGGCGCTGGTGTGTTATTCACATGTGGGCAGAGTGCTTTTTTGAGGTGTTTACAACAATAGTTATCGCCTGTTATATGGTATTCATGGGTTTAGTGTCACGGCAGGGTGCGACCAGGGTGATTTACCTGGCGACACTGCTGTTTCTTGGTTCCGGTCTGTTGGGTATTTCTCACAACTTTTACTGGAACGCAAAACCAGCCGCTCTTATGGCCATGGGAAGTGTTTTTTCAACGCTCCAGGTTATTCCGCTTGTACTGCTGACGCTTGAAGTCTGGAAGTTCGTACGAGTACCTGGGTACTCATTTGGACGTTCAACAAATTCTGCCGTAACAGGATCATCCTTCGGGTTCTCAGAGGCTTTCCTGTTTCTGATTGCTGTGAATTTCTGGAACTTTTTCGGTGCTGGTGTATTTGGGTTGATCATAAACCTTCCGATAATGAATTACTACGAACATGGTACCTACCTGACTGTCAATCATGGTCACGCGGCTTTAATGGGTGTTTATGGCAATCTTTCCATAGCTGCAGTTCTGTTCTGCAGCCGGCATGTTATAACCTCCAGGCGTTGGAATGTAAGGCTTCTACGCTCTACATTCTGGGCAATAAACGTGGGACTTCTGTTGATGGTGGTGATGGACACATTTCCGGCCGGAGTGTTACAATTCAGATCGGTTGTTGAAAATGGCTATTGGGTTGCCCGTTCACAGGAATTCATTCTTGGCAGTGCATTCCAGGTGTTGACGTGGATGCGTGCGGTTGGAGGTGTACTATTCTTCGCTGGTGTGATACCTCTACTTTACTTTATGATATCTCGACTTAACTCACTCAAGGCTGCTTCAACAGTGCATAGTTCAGAAGATTCGGTTCTTACAAAAGAAGAGTTGCCGGAGTGCGATGTGCAGGTGGCATAGATTTGTTGATACGTAAAAGAGACAGTTTTTATATTAGAATATAAAAACTGTCTCTTTTTTTTTGAATCACAATTTATTCAAATAGTAGCTTAAAGGAGGACGTTCCGGTGGAGTGGAAAATTATTGGTATAATTGCCGCAATATGTACAACTTCAGGCTTTATACCGCAGATAATAAGAGGCATACGCACAAAGAGACTGGATGACATCTCTCCGGTAATGTATATACTCCTGATAGTAGGGCTTTCTTTGTGGTTGTCCTATGGTATACATATTGAGGATATGATAATCATTGTGGCCAATGCGGCCGGATTGGCTTTCAGCCTCTTTATTATTTTTTTACGATTAAAATATATGAGACAGAGATAAATATTTTTTTGAAGAAGACCTGCTTTATAAATCGCAGGTTCCTATTCATGGTAGAGTGTGTGGTAATGGTTAAAGATATAAATGATATTACAGATAGTAAGCGTTCTGAAGAGGCCATAAGGGAGAGCGAGGAGAAGTTCCACCTCCTGCTGAACTCGACCGGTGAGGCTATTTATGGCATAGATCTTAATGGCAACTGTACCTTTTGCAATCCTTCCTGTCTGAGATTACTCGGTTATGAAAATGAAAGCCAACTACTTGGTCGGCACATGCACGACCTCATTCACCATACCAGAAAAGACGGTTCTCATTATCCTGTAGAGGAGTGTTGCATTTATCAGGCTTTTAGGGAAGGTAAAGGTACTCATGTAGATGATGAGGTATTCTGGCGTGTTGATGGTACAAGTTTTGAGACCGAATACAGATCTTTTCCAATCATTAGGGATGGCAATACTGTAGGCTCGGTTGTGAGCTTTGTTGATATTACTATACGAAAGCAAGCCGAAAGAGAAATTATTGCGCTTAATGAATCTCTCGAAGAACGTGTGGTTGAACGCACTGCCGAAGTCGCTAAATTGTCTCATGCTATAGAGTACAGCTCTGCAACAGTTGTAATCACTGATACTGAAGGGAATATTGAATATGCCAATCCAAGGTTTGAGCAACTTACCGGCTACAGTATTGAAGAAGCTATTGGCAATAATCCAAGTATCTTGAAGTCTGGTGAAACGCCTAATGAAGTATATGAAGAACTATGGAGTACTATTAAATTAGGCTATGAGTGGAAGGGAGAATTCTGCAACAGGAAGAAAAATGGTGATCTCTACTGGGAGTCTGCATCCATATCTCCTGTAAGAAATAATGATGGTGTTATTACAAACTTCATTGCTGTTAAGGATGATATTACTGAACGCAAGCAGGTAGAGGAGGCACTCCAAAGATCAAATTCGTTGCTGTCTACCGTTATCGAGAGTCCTGATAATATTATTATTTATGTTCTGGATAGGAGTTACAATTATTTGATCTTTAACATGGCTCATATGAATAAGATGAAAGAAGTGTATGGTGCCGATATTGAGATTGGCCGACATATCCTGTCATATATTCCCGTAGAAGATGACCGTCTAAAAGCGGAAGCAAATTACAAACGAGTTCTGAAAGGTGAGCGATTTGTAAAAATTGAAGAGTATGGTAACCCAAACTGTCGGTTTTGGTATGAATTGATTTTTAACCCGATTTATGACAATTTACATCATGTTACAGGGTTTACTGTGTTTGTCACAGACGTAACCGAACGTAGGAAAGCAGAGGAGGCGCTAATTCAGAGTGAAAATCGTCTATCAGAGGCACAACGTGTGGGTAAGATTGGTAGTTTTACGCTTAATGTGACTACAGGCCTTTGGTTTGGAACGGACATGCTATATTCTATATTGGGTATAGGAAAAAAAAGAGAGTACTCCGTTGAAGAGTGGGTTGAAATAATTCATCCAGATCACCGGGATAGTTTGGCCGCCTATCAACAGAGTGTATTGGATAAGAAGATACCGTTTGATAAAGATTATCTTATAATAAGAAAATCCGATGGTGAAACTAGATGGGTGTATAGTCGTGGGGAATTACAACTTGATGATAGTGGTAATGTTATTGGTATGATTGGAACTACCCAAGACATCACTGCGAATAAGAAGATGGAAGGAGCGCTCATACAGTCAGAAAAGCTGAAGTCAATAGGGACAATAACTGCCGGGATATCCCATGAATTTAACAATATCCTTG
>CAYTLC010000006.1:11227-31185 GCA_964438395.1 uncultured Candidatus Scalindua sp. | reverse complement strand
ACAAAAGGAAATTATGAAATAAATAACGGTGATTTCTCTCTTTGTGGTTACGGACACCCCCACTACCGATTTAAATATTCAAAAGTAAGAATTATTAAATCTGGGGAAAATTCAATTCTAACCGCAACAAATAATGTATTCAAGCTTGGGAGAGTACCAGTAGCTTATATTCCATATTTAAACTTTAATTTAAAAAGAAGTCCAAAACGACTCGAAGAATGGGATACTGGAACAACTACGAGATTTGGACGGTTTGTTACAACAAAATGGGATCTATATGGATTTGGCTTTGGCGAAAAGCTGGATAACTGGAGCGACGTCTCAGTTAACTTAGATTACATGGAGTTGAAGGGGCCGAGAGCGGGAGTGAATATTAAATACAGAAAAGAAAATTTCACTGGCTACTTAAACACATACCAGATGAACGATAGAGATGACACAGGTATCAATGGTATCGCGGTAGAGAATGAGAGCAGGGGTCATTTTTTATGGCGTAACAGGCTGATGCTTTCTAAGGTTCTTAGAGATAAATCCAGCACTGACAATAGTAAATCTGATAATAGAAATCTAGACAAGTGGATAGCAGAGACTACTGATAACGATGGTTGGGTAGTGGATACTGAGATATCACATGTTAAAGACAGGACCTATTTTAGAGAGTATCTCCAGTCGGCATTTAAAAATGAAAAGGACAGAACTACTTTATTTTATTTGAGAAATATTTCTGGTAACAGAGGCATTACTTTCATGGCGGAGCATCAATTACGGACATACGACACTTTAATAGATTCAATAAGGCTTAGTAGAAAAGACGAAAAGTTTCCAGAACTAAAATACAGAATTATTGGTGAACCTTTGTGGGATGGCAAGCTTAATATCACGTCCGAAACTGAGCTGGCATATCAAAACAGGGTATTTGACAGGCTTTCGACTACAAACAGATCGTTTGACGGTTCTTCGTCTTCAAAAGCTCAAACTGATTTCCTTGGTCGTGGAGATTTACTGACTGCGGAAAGGGTTTTTGACAGATCATCAGCGAGATTTGATCCAAAGGAAACTATCAGATTTGATACATACAATATGATCAATGCTCCTTTTGGTTTCATGAGGCAACGGTTTAATCCATTCATAGGAATCCGACTAACTGGTTATAGTGAGAGTATTAAAGTTGACCCTGTTTTAGGGCACAATGAAGGCGGTGGTACAGCACGAGGAAGGGTAGCAATTCCCATTGGCATTAATACCAGTACAAAACTCTCACGAACATACAGTGTATATAATAAATTTCTAAGCATTAACAGACTGAGACATGTCATTGAACCCGAATTATCTCTTAACTTGACGCCGATTGTCACACAGGACCCAGAAGAGCTGAATCAGTTTGACGGAATAGATGCAATTGATACTTATCAATCAGTCAAGCTTGGCCTGCGTAATAGACTCCAGACAAAAAGAGGGAAACCAGGAAGTGAGAAAACGGAGAATGTTGTCGATATAGGTGCTCAATTAACCTTATTCCCTGGGGATGCAGGTCTTAATAGAAGACGGGATGACTATATGGGATGGTACTTAAAATTAAATCCATCCGATAATCTCTCTTTTAGTACAGTCGGAAACGAGATTAACTTGAGGAAAGGAGGAGTTGATGTTTTGAATACTAGTATTGGATACACACCTTCACCTCGACTGAGTTTCACAACAGGAAACAGGTATATTGATGGTAGCAGTCAAACCGTTTTCCTTTCAACATCAATCAAACCAAATGATAAATGGAGTGTAAGCATTTCTCAACAATATGCCTTTAGGACCGGTGTTACTGACGACGACTCGAGAAGCTTATATTCCGGTGTTAATGTTACAAGGCTCTTCCATGATTGGATCGCCACGATGAGCATAAGTCAAATTGGTTCCAGAGCAGATGACAATATTGTTTTATTTAATATTCTTCCACGTGGATTAGGAGTTGCAACTCCTACACTCAGATCATTGGGTACTATGATTCCACAAACACCGCAGCAAGGAAAACCGGCAAAGAGAAGATTGTTCTAAATCATGTTTTTCAACACTAGCGGTAAATGAAAAATGGAGGGCAGCACAATTGCTGCTGGAGAAGACAATAATATTGTTTTGTTCAATATTCTGCCGTACGAATTAGGAGTTGCAACTCCCACCCACCCAGATCATTGGGCGTTATGGTTCCACCAGCTTTGATTCAAAACAAAGAACTTAATAGATTAACCTTTAATCTCTCTTAATACATGATATGAAAAAAGCAGTTTATCCCGGTACTTTTGACCCTGTTACTTATGGCCACCTTGATGTGATCAAACGTGGCAGCAAAATCTTTGACGAACTGATCGTAGCGGTTGGTCACAACCCATTTAAAGAACCCATATTTACCGTTGAAGAGAGAATGGATATGCTCTCAAAAAACACCAGAGAAATTCAGAATACCAAGGTAGACTATTTTGAGGGAATGCTAACTGACTACATGGGAAAAATGCAAACTAATATAATACTGAGAGGTATCAGGACAGTATCGGATTTTGAGTATGAATTTCAAAGAGCACTTACAAATCGGGTATTAAAAACAGATATAGAAACCGTTTTCATAATGACGAGTCAAGAATACTCATTTTTAAATTCCAGTCTCATTAAAGAAGCCGTAAGCCTGGGAGGTGATATTTCTAAATTTGTACCTTCTGATGTAGAGAAACTACTCCGTCAAAGATTACTCACTCAATAGAATAATTCGAAGCAAAACCAACAGCAACTGAAAACAAATCAAAATCGCTTGCTAACAACATTTATTTATTTTTCGAAATTATAGTAAATTACTAAATGCTATTAAATATCCTCGCTATTGGAGACATTGTTGGACAGCCTGGAAGGAAGGTTTTAGAAAAAAAACTTGATGGCTTCATTAAGGAACACAATATAGATTTCTGCATAGCAAACGCAGAAAACGCAGCAGGAGGTTCAGGATTAACAGTTAATATTGCGAAGAAACTGTTTTCTTATGGTGTCAATGCAATAACAATGGGTGATCATGTCTGGAAAAGAAAAGAAATTTACAATACATTACAGTCCGAACAGAGAATACTCAGACCGGCGAATTACTCCCCATTGGCCCACGGCAGAGGTTATGTTGCAATCAAAATGAAAGAGGATTGTGTTGTTGGCATAATCAACCTTTTGGGCAGAACTTTTATGAAACCCGTAGACTGTCCGTTCAGAGCAGCAGATGCAGCAGTTGAGGAACTTTCAAAACAGACAAACCTAATCTTTGTAGACCTACATGCCGAAGCGACATCTGAGAAAATTGCCATGGGATGGTATTTAGATGGTAGAGTAAGTGCAGTTGTTGGTACCCATACACACGTACAGACATCTGACGAAAAGATACTGCCTAAGGGGACAGGATACATAACGGATTTGGGCATGACAGGTCCACACGAATCAATATTAGGAAGAAATATAGATCGTGTATTAAAATCAATTGTAACCCAGGTACCAACCCGCTATGATATAGCTGAAAATGACCTCCATATCGAAGGAGTAGTCATAACTGTAAACAAGGAAACTGGTAAAGCAGAAAAGATAAAAAGAGTAAGAGTGGCCGAAAACGATAACTACTAAATGCTCTATTACTTTAGCTGAAATAAACAATATATAAACATGCATGATAACTTCCTGAATATTAAGACAAATCAAAAACCATTAGACGATTTTACTGCAGAAACAAATGAGAAATTTTTTACAGTTTCTGAAATCACCAGAGAAATCAGAACTTCCCTGGAACACAAATTTTCTAATATAGGTGTATTAGGTGAAATATCCAATGTAAGAAAACCAGGCTCCGGACATGTTTATTTAACACTTAAAGACAAAAATTCACAATTGCAGGCAGTTGTTTTCAGAAATACTGCAAGCAGAATCAAATTTGAATTGAAAGATGGAATGGAAGTAATATCTTTTGGTTCAGTTACCGTTTATGAACCACGAGGGCAATATCAACTCATAATTAACAAAATAGAACCAAAGGGAGTAGGCGCGCTACAGCTTGCCTTCCAGCAACTGAAGGAAAAGCTGGAAAAAGAAGGCCTGTTCGACCACGCTCATAAAAAAGAGATCCCTTTTATACCTAAGAAAATTGGAATAGTAACATCACCAACCGGAGCCGCAATCAAAGACATTCTAAACATCATAGACCGTCGTTTTGCTAATGTTGAAGTACTCATATACCCGGTAAAAGTACAGGGAGAAGGTGCGGCACAGGAAATTGCCGAGGCGATAACAGAACTAAATAATTACTCCGATATAGACGTAATTATATCAGGTAGGGGAGGTGGCAGCCTGGAAGATCTGTGGGCGTTTAATGAAGAAATTGTTGCCAGAAGCATATACAATTCAAAGATACCTGTTATCTCTGCCGTTGGACACGAAATTGACCTAACAATAGCTGATCTGGTAGCAGACAAAAGAGCCCTTACCCCCTCCGAAGCAGGAGAACTGGTCGTCCCCCGAAAAGATTTGCTGATAGAGAAAACAGAAAAATTCAAAGCGAGACTCTTGCAATCTCTAACCGGTAAGTTAAGATTTTCAAAAGAGAAACTCGATAGAATTGCAAATAGCTACGTCATAAGACAACCGTTTGACAGACTGAACAGGTGGCAGCAGAGCCTGGATGAATTCGCGCAGAGGCTAAACTTGAATATAACACATGCGCTAAACACTGAACGTGAAAAGTTATCAGGTATTGCGGGCAAACTTGAAAGCCTGAGCCCTTTGAATGTTTTGAAAAGAGGTTATACTATTACCACCAGACAGGAAGACAATAAATCTCTTAGAGACATAAAAAATTTAAGTAAAGGGGATAAGATTAAAACTAATCTGTCCAAGGGCAGTATTATCTCTGAAATCCTTTCTATTGAAAGGAGCTAATTTATGAAGAAACCGGATTTTGAAACATCACTGAAAGAACTTGAAGAAATAGTAGAACAGCTTGAAACAAATGACCTGACTTTAGATGAAACACTTGCAAAATACGAAAGTGGTATTAAAATATACAAACAATGCTATCAGACTTTAGAAAAGGCTGAAAAAAAGATTAATATCTTATTGAAAAACTCAATTGGAGAAACTCGTACAGAAGAGTTTAAACTGAAAAAAACTACTGAAGGACAGTAGTAAGCAGCGTAAATTAGCAAGAGACACTAATTGAAGTTTTAGGAAAGAAAATATTGTCACAAAAAATACTGGAAAAAATTGACTCCCCAAAGGATCTGCAAAAACTGGACAACGAAGATTTGGCAGTTTTAGCGCAGGAGATAAGGGATGTAATAATTGATGTTGTTTCTACAAATCCCGGTCATCTGGCATCGAACCTGGGTGTAGTTGAGCTTACAATTGCTCTGCACCGTTCGTTCGACCTTCTCAATGATAAGTTAATCTGGGACGTTGGACATCAAACGTATGTACACAAGCTGCTGACAGGAAGGAGAAAGGAATTTCCTACTTTAAGACAATATAAAGGGCTAAGCGGTTTTCCTGATCCTAAGGAGAGTGAATATGATCCATTTGTTTGTGGCCATAGCGGACATGCAATCTCGGCTGCTCTCGGCATTTCCTGTGCTGATAAAATAAAAGGTATTGATGACAGGAAAGCCATTGCTATTGTTGGAGACGCTGCAATTGGTGCAGGAATGTCACTTGAGGCGCTCAACCATGCCGGACATCTAAAAAGGAACCTGATCGTAATCCTTAATGATAATAAAATGGCAATCTCTGGCACAATAGGAGCTATATCAAAACATTTAAACAAAATCCGAACCTCACCACTTTACACTGATTTCAAAAAAGAGGTTCGCCATGTATTACATTCACTACCAATCGTTGGTAAACGGATGGAACATTCAATCGAACATATTGCTGAAGCACTAAAACGTGAAGTCACTCCGGGGCAGATTTTTGTGGATCTGGGGTTTGACTACTTTGGCCCAATTGATGGCCACAGTATTGAAACAATGACCGACATTTTCAATAATATTAAAAAAGTAGAGGGCCCTGTATTACTTCATGTAATCACGGAAAAAGGCAAAGGCTTTCACCCCGCTTCAGAAAATCCAGCCCGTTTTCACAGTGCCGGTAATTACCAGATGCAGAACGGGAAAATGAAGGAAAAACCAAAGGATCCAAAACAGATCAGTTATACAAAAGTATTTGGCGATACTATGATTGAACTCGCTGAGTCTAATAAAGATATAGTGGCAATTACCGCCGCAATGCCGGACGGAACAGGCCTTGATACATTTGGCAAAGAATATCCGGACAGATATATTGATGTGGGAATTTGCGAACAACATGCTATTGGATTGGCAAATGGGTTAGTATCAGCAGGAATGAAACCTGTGGCAGCAATATATTCAACATTCCTGCAACGTGCATATGATCAGGTCTTTCATGATATGTGCTTACAAAATAATGGTGTTTTACTTGCACTGGACAGAGCCGGAATTGTCGGGAATGACGGCCCAACCCATAATGGTGTCTTTGACATAGCTTACCTGAGACATTTACCGGAGATTATTTTAATGGCCCCAAAAGACGGTGCTGAATTCAAAGCAATGTTACATATGGCAATATCGCTTGATACACCGGCTGCCATACGCTATCCAAGGGCAAACATACCGGAAGACAGCCTTAATAATGATTGTAAACCTATTGAAATGGGAAAAGGTGAAATCTTGAGAGAAGGCCGGGATGGGGCAATAATTGCATATGGTGCAATGGTGTATCCATCTCTGGAATGTGCACGTATGCTCATGGAGAAAGGGATTGATGTTACCGTCGTAAACGCCCGGTTTGCCAAACCTCTTGACGAAAAGCTAATATTAAAAACTGTAAAGAATCACCAAATAGTTATTACGGTAGAGGACCATGCTGAGGTTGGAGGATTTGGTTCGGCAATCCTGGAACTACTGGTAGACAAAGGTGCTAATACTAAAAATATTCACAAAATGGGAATCCCGGACAAATTCATTGAACAGGGTTCTCGCGATATTATCTTAAAGACCCTCGATCTAAATGCAGAGGGTATCTATAAGAACTTTATTTCCGCCTGGAACACGACAGGTCATGCTGATATCAAAAAGAAGGAAGAGTATAACAAAGCCTCTAATTTGATATGAAGAAAATTATACTCCTGGGCGATATAAGCAAAAAAAAAATAAGAGAAGCAATAACAGAGCTCGAACCCCTGTTTCGTAAAAAATCACATCTTTCAGTAATCGATATTTCCAATGAAGACGAACTAAAAAACGTAACCGCAGATTTCGTTTTCGTTTTCGGCGGAGACGGTACAATTCTGTCAGCAAGTAGAAAGCTAAATGACAAGCAGATTCCCTTAATCGGTGTACATATGGGGAAATTTGGATTTCTGGCAGAACTCACATTACAAGATATCAATGATTCTCTGGAAAGAATCTGTTCCGGTAAATACGTTATATCGCAAAGGATGTTGTTGAGGTGCAAGGTAATTCGTTCCAAACAGACAATTCATGAAACCGTTGGGTTAAACGATGCTGTAATTTCCAGAACATCTTTATCAAGATTAATTTCAATTAAACTCTATGTAAATGAAAAAAGAGTTGCCACATATAGCTGCGATGGACTAATCGTATCGACTCCTGCAGGGACAACAGCACATTCACTATCTGCCGGCGGTCCAATTGTTACGCCTGATATGGAAGCTTTTGCCATCACGCCGATTTGCCCACACACACTTTCAAACCGCCCTCTCGTCATCTCCGGTAGTTCGAAAATTGAAATGGAACAAATTTCTGAATCTAAAGGAGTAGGTTTAACAGTAGATGGACAGGTATACTTTGACGTCAAAGCCGGAGATAGAATAGTTATTGAAAGAGCTGAGAAAAAACTACAGTTAATTGACACACAAACAAGAACCTTTTATGATGTCCTGAGAGAGAAACTGAACTGGAGAGGGCAACCCGCTTATGATGTTAACTGACGAGAACAAAAAATATCTCCTGACCGGTAATGAAGCATGTGCGGAAGCCGCAATACAGGCTGGCTGTAGATTCTATTATGGATATCCGATTACGCCGCAAAACGAGATTCTAACGCATATGGCAATCAGGATGCCACAAGTAGGCGGCACATGTATCCAGGTTGAAAGTGAACTCGCGGCAATAAACATGGTACACGGAAGTGCTGCTGCAGGCGCGAGAACAATGACATCCTCATCAGGTCCCGGTATCAGTCTCAAGCAGGAAGGTATATCCTATCTGGCCGGAAGCGAACTCCCATGCGTTATAGTTAATGTACAGCGCGGTGGACCTGGTCTGGGAGATATCTCTCCCTCACAGGCTGACTATTTCCAAGCTGTTAAGGGTGGCGGACATGGAGATTACTACACTATAGTACTTGCGCCTGGCTCAGTACAAGAGGCTGCTGACCTGGTTTACGATGCTTTTGATTTGGCCGATACTTACAGAAGCCCGGTGATGATCCTGGGAGATGCTCAATTGGGCCAGATGATGGAAGCAGTTGTCTTTAACAAGAAATGTGAACCGGATTCATTCAAAAAGGAGTGGGCACTTACCGGCGCAAACGGAAGAAAAAGAAATATAGTAAAATCCTTTTTTTCGGTACAGGGTGAACTCGAGGAGTTTAACGCTAAACTACAGGAGAAGTTTAACCTGATTAAGAGTAAAGAGGTGCGCTACGAAGAAATTAATACTGAAAATGCAGATATTGTTATAGTTGCATACGGCACATGCGCAAGGATATGTAAAGAAGTTATAATGAAAAATAAACTGCCGGATATAAAGGTAGGGTTACTAAGGCCTATTACACTGTGGCCATATCCATCTCAGGTAATACAGGAGATTGCAGGAAAAGTACAGGCCATACTTACAGTAGAAATGAGTGCCGGTCAAATGGTAGAAGATGTAAAACTAAGTGTTTTGGGAAGATGTCCGGTGCATTTTTATGGAAGAACAGGTGGAGGCATTCCTTCTCCGAAAGACATCATCAAGAAAATTACCGAAATAATATCTTTAAAAGAGAATACAACCTGTATGACTTAGCATTCTAATTCCGGAATCCACTCGAAAGAGAGGATAACCCTTACTGCAAGGCGGGTTAAAATTCGAAATAAGAATATCGAAATTAGAAACAAATCAGAAATTCAAATTAAAATATTAAAAACAAAATATATTTTGTGGAATTAAATTATGGAAGCAGTATACAAAACACCTGATACACTTATTGACATCCCAACGCATTATTGCCCGGGTTGCGGACACGGTGTCATTCATAGATTAATCGCTGAAATAATTGACGAAAAAAAAATCAAGGGGGATACCATTGGGATAGCACCCGTGGGATGCGCAGTCCTGGCCTATAACTATCTGGACATAGACATGTGTGAAGCGGCACATGGACGTCCACCTGCGGTTGCCACCGGAATCAAACGGGTTCACCCCGATAAAGTTATCTTCTCTTACCAGGGAGACGGTGACCTCGCAGCAATTGGAATAGCAGAGATCCTACATACTGCCAACCGAGGTGAAAATATCACGGTGATATTTGTAAATAATGCCGTTTATGGTATGACAAACGGACAGATGGCGCCAACGACACTGCTCAATCAAAAAACTCTGACTACGCCTCAAGGACGTAGTGCACATAACGATGGGGCGCCTCTGCGCATATGTGAACTTCTCTCCGTACTGGATGGAAGCCAGTTTGTCGCCAGAGCCTCCGTAACTACACCAAAAAACATAATTAAAACAAAGCAATTAATAGAAAAAGGTTTTGAGACTCAAATACAGAAAAAGGGATTCTCCCTGATAGAAGTCCTTTCCCCATGTCCGGTCTATTGGCGCATGAACTCCGTTGATTCTATAAAATTCATAGACGAAGAGATGGTCAAAACATTTCCCCTGGGTATTTTCAAAGATTGGGAAAGTCAGAACTAGAAAGGCTCAATAAGATGTCAGACAAAGTTATTTTAGCAGGATTGGGTGGACAGGGGATGATGCTCCTCGGCAGACTGATAGCACAAGCCGTGATGCTGGAAGGAAAAAACGTAACCTTTTTCCCGTCGTATGGAACTGAAGTGCGGGGAGGAACAGCTTATTACCATCTGACAGTTTCAGATGAAGAGATCTATTCTCCCGTTATCGAAGAAGCAGACACGCTCATTATGATGAACTACCCGTCCTACCTGAAATTTAAAGATCTTCTCAAGCCTGACAGCATGCTCTTTGTAAACTCAACCATGATTGATAAAATAGACAACGAAAAGAACATAGACGTTTTCAGAGTCCCCGCCACAAAAATCGCAAATGACATTGGAAACGTCGTAGCGTCAAACATGGTTATGCTGGGAGCGTACAACCAGGTAAAAAATCTCGTCTCCATCCCAATATTTCTCTCATGCCTTAAAAACGTCCTGAAAGGAAGAAAAGAACCTTTCTTTGAGGTCAATAAATTAGCTATTGAACGCGGAGCTGATTTCATAAAAAACTTCTGATTAAGATACAGATCGGAGAAGCTACCTAATTTCCAAAGAAATGGTTAGTCCGTCTCAGGAGCCTACCGGGGAACCCCCTGTTTCAGGATGACTTACATGGGCTCGTGTTTGTGTTTCAGCTTTGTCCAGAGTAGGCGGAGAAGCGGTATCACCATCACTCTCTTTATCACTCACCTTCGCATTCAACGTTGGCATATGTGACATCTTCTCTCTGATTCTTTCTCTAATGAGTTGCTCTTCCTCTTCAATGAATGAGTTTACAATAGGAATTCTCAGGACTAGCTCGCGGACTACTTCCTCACTCGCCCTTGCAGCATAAACGTCTCTCATGCTCATAGAGTTCTGGAACGAAGCGATTACAAAATCAAAAGGGTTTGTTGCTACACGGATGTCATTATCATGCCTTACCTGCTCACCTTCAAAAAAGACACTGCCGTCTTTCGTAGAGACACATTTGATATTCAAACCAATCCGGATCTGTTTATAAAGCAGATAATAGGAGTTTTTGTATTCTGTAACTTTGCCATAAATCAGTGCATCCGCTCCAAGTATCCGGCCTAACTCTTGAGCCGGTATCTTATACAGGTCATTCGGTGATAAAATACCAAGCTCCTGCAGCGTCTTATCGACATACATTAACTCTATATCAACAAACTCCCTGGAGGCAAAATGGCCGAAGAAAAACCGTCTCAATCTATTCGAGTAGGTCCAGTTCCAGCCATCAGTCTCTTTTTTGCTGAACCTGGGGAGAGGGACTGAGTTCAGGATATATTTACCGCCTATCAGGTTATCAAACGGTAATACCGCGATCTTCCTGGGCGGGTGTGTATAAAACGCGTCTGCAATGTCAAATTCTTTGCCTCCCGGATCAAGCTGATACATTCTGTCCAGGGTGGTTTTCTTGCCGTGATCAGCAAGGCCCTCTTCGTCCTGGAAAAACGGCTCTTCTCCCGTGGTCCTTCGATTGTTTTTATTACTAAAAAAACATCCTGAAGCAAACAGCGAGATCAAAGACAAAACTGCGACACATTTAACGGCATTAAAAATAGATATTCTCATTTGTATATAAATATAATTTTTTTGCAACATGGTTAAAAGCATTTGGGCAGAGACATATTAAATGTACCATCCGCTGCTTTGTAAACTTAACCATTAATTGTATTTAAATAAAATGCAACTGTCAATGCTTTAAAATGCCGTGTTTGTAGAAAATGCCGGATCTATCATTCTGCTTCTTCTCCTGAAACTCTTTTTCTGGACTGTTTTTTGTCAGATCGCTTCTTTTTACTTTTCAGGATCTGCTCCTTAACATAACGGGGTTTTTTCGTTAGGATGCGCTCTTTTTCCTTGATGTTTAACTCCATCAACTTTACCTGGAGTCTTTTAAAAGCAAGCTCTCTGTTCTTTATCTGTGAACGTGATTCAGTGGCAATCACCCTTATACCTGTGAGCGTGTGATATAATCTCACACTAGACATGGTCTTATTCTTGTGCTGGCCGCCGGGACCGGAGCTTTTGTAGTAATCCAGCCGCACCTCTTTTTTCAAATTTTTCAGATCAATTGAGTATTTTTTCATTCAGTAATCCAGAAGAGTGCTAATTAGTTTCTGTTCCCACATTTGTGTTTATTTTAGTTGACTGATGAACAAACAGTTAGATAATATGCGTGTATACTTAAAGGTTTTAAGAATGTCAAATTCTTTACATAAAAAAACAGATTGAAATACGGCAAATAGACTGATTGATTTAAATATTGCTGTTTATATAGTTATTAATTCTAAAACTAAATCTAACGCGCTTAACTATTTTTAAGGAGTAACAGATGGCTCTTGTACCTATGAAATTAATACTTGATGAAGCCAATAAAGCAGGCTACGGCGTAGGCGCTTTTAATGTTAATAATATGGAGCAGCTACAGGCGATTTGTGATGCTGCTGCCGAGACAAGCTCTCCTGTCATTGTCCAGGTAAGCAGGAATGCTCTTAAGTATGCCGATAAAGGATTGCTGGCGGCCATGGTAAGTTATATGGCAGAGAAGAAATATCCACACATCCCAATAGCACTCCACCTGGATCACGGACCGGATATTGAGACAATAAAGGAGTGTGTCGACCTCGGCTTTACGTCTGTTATGATTGATGGTTCGCTTGATTACAGCACAAAAGATGAGAATGGATCGCATCCGGTCCGTTCTTTCGAAGATAATGTTGCGATAACAAAAGAGGCTGTGAAGATCGCACATGCGGCAGGAGTATCAGTTGAAGGTGAGATTGGTACTTTGGGAGGAGTTGAAGATGATACGGTAGCAGGAGACGTTCATCTTACCGAGCCCGAAGAGGCGGAGGAGTTTGTTAAACAGACCGGGGTTGATGCATTGGCGATTGCCATTGGCACATCTCACGGCGCCTACAAATTTCCCGCAGGAACCGAGATCAAACTCGCCCTTGATATTGTTAATGAAGTCCATTCACGCTGCCCTGAAATCAGCCTTGTAATGCACGGAAGCTCTTCGGTACCTGCACATCTGGTTGATGAAGTCAATAAATATGGAGGAGAAGTACCTAACGCCGTTGGAGTACCAACTGACATGATTCAGGATGCCATAGGCAGGGGCATGCGAAAAATCAACATCGACACTGACGGCCGCCTGGCAATAACGGCAGCTATCCGAAAAGTCTTTGTAGAGAAACCGGCTGCATTTGATCCCAGGCAGTACCTGGGCCCTGCGAGAGACGCCGTGCGTACATGGATCATTGAAGAGATGAAGGCCTTTGGCACAGCCGGACACGCGGGTGATTATAAAGCTGTTACACTCGACGATATGAGAAAACTCTATTCAGGCGGCTGAAGTGCATGCTAATCAATGTTGGCATGCACAGATCAAACCTAAAGGCGTTTTCGTCCGCCTCTGGAGGGTTTGAGTTACATATGTAATACTGGATACGGCTGTATGCTGTAACTCAAGGCTTCAGCCTTGAGCCGCTTTGGTACTCGGTCGGACGGGTAATCCACCCTACATTACTAATCCCTACTGATCACCCCTTGATTCGTAAAATACCCAGCTTAACTGTTACTTTTCCCTTTATCCCCAAACCCTTACAGAGCTAAAATGTATGAATATTAGACATTTATTAGTTTTAGTATAGACGTCTCAAATAATATTTGTACAATACAACTGCATCAAAATAGCCATAAGGCATTTTGCAGCAAACACTTAAACGAGGCAGCCTCAATGTGCACTTTTTTTGGAGCTGTTTATGGTTATGGCACATATTTTGATATAATAAGTTGGAAAGTCCATTTTTTCAACACTCAAAGAAGAGATTGGGAATGACAGGCACTCCAAACGAAATAAAAAAGAGGCGATATGACGGCTTTAAGTTTATCCATAATACAGAGCCTGATTATCAAAAAAACCATTTAGAGATACCAGATGACTTTCGTGAAAAAATCTTAACCAAGTTTTCCTTCTTATACGATGAACAGACAGCAAAGGCGTATATGCCGGAACTTGAACGTATCTGCAAGGTTTACAATACATACAAAACCGAAGAGATTATAGAGAACACAAAATCATTTGAACCGGGAGAACGCTTTACTGAAGAGGATGTTATCTTAATCACTTATGGAGACCTTATCCGTGAAGATAATATTTCTCCCCTGGAAACATTATCAAAATTCTGCGGTCTATATCTCAAGCAGACAATTAATACACTTCATATTCTTCCATTTTTTCCTCACTCATCAGACAGGGGGTTTTCGGTTACAGATTTTGAAACTGTTGACCCAAGTCTTGGAACGTGGGAGAATATTGAAGATCTGGAAACCCGTTACAAACTGATGTTTGACGGGGTTATCAATCATGTTTCATCAAAGAGCCGATGGTTTCAGAGGTTTCTGGAAGGGACTCCACACTACAAAGACTTTTTTATCAGTTATAACTCTTATGATGATCTTACTCCCGAGGAACGCAGTTTCATTTTTCGCCCGAGGACTTCTGATATTCTTACAAAATTCCATACCGTCCTTGGAGAAAAATACGTCTGGTCAACTTTCTCTTCAGACCAGATAGATTTAAATTATAAAAACCCTGAAGTACTGATAAGGGTTATTGAAATATTACTGTTATATGTGCGTAAGGGAGCCGATGTCATCAGGCTTGACGCTATTACTTTTCTCTGGGCAAATCCCGGAACATCATGCGCGAACCTGGAACAGACACATATGATTGTCAAGATCTTCCGTGATATCTTAGACTTTATTGCTCCGCATGTCGCGTTAATCAGTGAAACTAATATTCCGCATAAAGATAATATCTCGTACTTTGGCAACGGTAATGACGAAGCACATATGGTCTACAACTTTGCCCTGCCGCCTCTTGTGCTTCATACCTTTTACACAAAAGACACTACCGTGCTCTCTGATTGGGCGGAATCCCTGAAACCGGCTTCTGAGGCAACGTCTTTTTTCAATTTCCTGGACTCCCACGATGGTATAGGGCTTATGGGAATTAAGGGTATCTTATCCGATGAAGAGACTAAGTTTGTTGTCCAGAGGGCAAGAGAACATGGAGGTTATATCTCTTATAAAACCGATAAGGATGGTAAAGAAGTACCATATGAGATTAATATTACCTGGTTCAGTGCCCTTAATAGAGAAGACGGCACCGGGCATTTAGATCGTCAGATCAAAAAGTTCATCGCTTCAAGGGCCATAGCGCTGGTCCTTCAAGGGGTTCCGGGAATTTATCTGCACAGTTTTTTCGGAACTAAAATTGATAGTGATGCTGCATGTTGCCCTATATCAAAACGTGAAGTTAACCGTACAGAAATTGATTACAAAACACTCATAGAAACCCTTGAGGACCCGCATGCACTTACATCACAAATCATCCACAAATTGAACGCTCTTATTACCATCAGGACAAAGCAAAGCGCATTTCATCCAAATGGAGCACAAAATATTTTCAAGATTCAACCTGAGATATTTATTGTTTTAAGAACATCCCCGGACAATAACCAGCATATCCTCTCTTTGATTAATGTTACAGGCGATGAGATTCAAATAACAATTCCTATGAAGGCGGTTAATATATCCAGACAAAAATGGTATGACCTTATCAGCCAGAATATGTATACATTTAAAGAAGAAGAGATCTCCCTTACATTGAAGCCTTATGATGCTGTCTGGCTGGAACCGCAATAACAATATAAAACAATCAAAATGAAAAAACTGGATTTCACAATTCCTGTTCTTGGCAAACGAACATTACAACTATCCTCAATGTCCCACGAGAAGGATACCTGGGGAACAAACTATGTGAAAGAGGACCAATATGTAATCCATGACATCACAGTTTCCGGAAGCTCATCTACCCGCGATAATCACCAGCATAACCTGATAGAGAAGGCCGGCCCGAGGGAAAATATCTATTTTGATCCATCAGGGGTGCGGGCGGGAATAGTTACCTGTGGCGGGCTTTGTCCCGGACTCAATGACGTGATACGGGCAATTGTTATGACTCTGTGGTATCGATACGGTACAAAAAAGATATCAGGTTTCATGTATGGATACAGAGGCCTCCTTTCAAATTTTGACCTGCCGGTCATGGAGTTGAATCCGGAGATTGTATCTAAGATCCATAACCTTGGGGGAACCATCATCGGTGCTTCGCGAGGTTACGGCGATCGCATTGAAGAGATTGTAGATTCCCTCGAACGCTTGAAAATGAACATGCTCTTTGTTATAGGTGGCGACGGTACACAAAAAGGAGCTATGGATATTGTTGAAGAGGCGAAGAGACGTAATCTTAAAATTTCTATTATAGGAATACCCAAGACCATTGACAATGATTTGAACTTTGTAGACAAATCATTCGGTTTTGAAACTGCAGTTTCACGTGCTGTAGATGCAGTTTCCTGCGCACATGTGGAAGCACATGATGGAATCAACGGAATTGGAATTGTTAAAGTTATGGGACGCGAATCAGGGTTTATCGCTGCTAACACAGCCCTGGCTATTAATGATGTGAATTATGTGCTCATCCCGGAAGTACGATTTAAACTCGAAGGAGAAAATGGTTTATTGGCCAACCTGGAGAGGAGACTTGAGACGCTGAATCATGCCGTAATCCTGGTAGCAGAAGGTGCAGGGCAGGAGTACATGAAAGACTCCAAAGACCTCGACGAGTCAGGCAACGCGAAACTCAACGATATAGGGCTCTTCCTCAAAGAACGAATTAGTGAATATTTTAAAAAGAAGAAAATAGACATTAACATGAAATATATCGACCCCAGTTATATGATCAGAAGTGCACCTGCAAATTCCAATGATTCAATTTACTGTACCAAACTAGGCACTTACGCGGTACACGCAGCCATGGCAGGAAAGACCGGAATGATTGTAAGTTTTATTAATTCCCACTTTGTTCATGTACCTATTCACCTGACAGTTTCAGGCAGAAAGCGTGTTGATCCACATCGGGAACTCTGGCGTGATGTAATTGAGGCAACGGGTCAACCGATACTTATGCAGGAACGCAGATCAAAGCCCCGAACAAACGATAAACCCGGAAAACAGTCTAAACAGAAAGGATGATTATTAAAAATGATAAAGACTAAAATAATCGCCACACTCGGTCCTTCCTGCAATAAGCCGGATGTTCTTGAGCCAATGATTGATCATGGTGTCGATATCTTTCGATTGAATTTTTCTCATGGCTCATTAGACGGGCATGCACAATCACTAAAAACATTGAATGACGTTCGCACACAGCACCGTCACACAACTGCCGTGATGGGGGACCTGTGCGGACCAAAGATCCGCATCGGACGTATCCAGCCTGACGGAGATATATTAAAAGAAGGAGATGAAACCTGCATTGTACACGGTGGTGAACAGGGTAACATAGATCGCTTTAGTACAAATTATGAATCTTTTTCTAAAGATGTTGAAGTTGGCCAACGCGTCTTTATCGATGACGGCCAGATCGCTTTGCATGTAATCCGAAAAGATGGTGATCAAACTGTATGTAAGGTTATAGTTGGAGGACCACTACACAGCAATAAGGGAATCAACCTGCCTGACACCACAATAAGCATACCATCAATCACTGAACGTGACTGGGAGTGCGTTGATTGGGCTATTCAGCACAAAGTAGATTTCCTGGCGCTAAGCTTCGTAAGGTCAGCAGAAGAGATAAATCTATTAAAAAGTCATCTAAGCAAAGCCGGAGCTGACATAAAAGTAGTAGCCAAAATAGAAACTCCACAGGCGTTGACTCATTTGGAAAGTATCATTCAGGCCAGTGATGCAATATTGATTGCACGTGGTGATCTTGGTGTTGAAATGGACCTTGCCGAGGTACCAATCATACAGAAGAAAATTACTCTAATCTGCCGGCGTCTCGGTAAACCTGTAATAGTCGCCACTCAGATGTTACAGAGTATGATTGACAGCCCTGTTGCAACCAGAGCTGAAGTCTCAGACGTAGCGAACGCCATAATGGATTTAACCGATGCTGTTATGCTTTCCGGTGAAACCGCCGTGGGTAAATACCCACTCAAAGCGGCAGATACTATAAGACGTATTGCCAGTGTAACAGAAAATTTCGTCGACAAGGATAAAGATATACAACGTAGAACTATTGTAGCGGACGAATCGGCCCTGACAACAACGATTGCCCACAGCGTGGGTATCATTGTTAAGGACATTTCCGCAAAACTTGTAGCCGTTTGGTCGCAAACCGGAACAACAGTCAGGTTGCTCAGTAAGGAACGCATCAACGCCCCAATCCTGGCATTAAGCTCCGACCAGCAAACCTGCAACCAGATGAGCCTGCATTATGGTGTAATACCTCGCTGCCAGCCAATTCCGGAAAACATCATTCAGTTTTCTCAAATAGTAGATCGCTATATTATCGATCGTAAATGGGCTCAGGTCGGAGAGAAGGTTATTATGGTGGTTGGCCAACGTATCGGCATTGCCGGTGCCACCAATGCCGTTATAGTCCACACAATCAGCGATAGCCAATAGACAAAAGTTTGAAGTGTCTACCCGTCCGAACGGCATGGCCGGGCAGGAAGTGAGCTAAAGTGCCTAAAGTAAAAAAACAGAAGATATCTCTTTTCCTCAACTTTAGTTCACTTTAAACTTTAGGCACTTTTAACTTAATAAACAGGTGCATAGTACATGAATAGAAAAAGAGACTTAAAGGTTCTGGTGATTAACTGCGGCAGCTCTTCGGTTAAATTTCAGCTTATCAATATGGACGATGAAAATATCCTTGCCAGTGGCATAGCTGAAAGGCTCGAACTTCCTCAATCGCTTATAAAATTTAAATTTGGCAATAAAAGCTTTACTAAAGAGTTTGACTCCCTTGATCACAGCTCTGCAATTTCAGAGATTCTTGATGCTGTTACGCACGGCCGGCTCGGAGTCATCAATGATAAAAGTGAAATATCTGCTGTTGGACATAGGGTTGTTCACGGAGCGGAGCATTTCACTGAATCTGTGCTTATAACAGATGATACTATCGAGCAGATCGAAGCATGTATTGAACTCGCTCCACTTCACAACCCTCATAATTTGAAGGGAATACTTGTATGCCAAAAGCTTCTGCCTGGCATCCCACAGATAGCGGTATTTGACACTGCCTTTCATCAAACAATGGAAGACCATGTTTATACATATGCCCTTGCCTATAGATTCTATGAAAAATACCGGTTCAGACGTTATGGGTTTCACGGAACCAGCCATTTCTACGTAGCGAACAAAGCGGCAGAGATTGTCGGAGAGGACATACAGGGATTAAAAATAATTACGTGCCATCTGGGGAACGGAGCAAGCATTG
The DNA here is from genome assembly GCA_964438395.1 of uncultured Candidatus Scalindua sp. Lineage (GTDB taxonomy): Bacteria > Planctomycetota > Brocadiia > Brocadiales > Scalinduaceae > Scalindua. The sequence continues at coordinate 11,773 of CAYTLC010000006.1, read as the reverse complement.
CGGCAGTTAAACACGGCAAATCTATAGATACATCTATGGGATTTACACCTTTGGAAGGTTTGGTAATGGGAACCAGGTGCGGAGATGTTGATCCCGCAATGGTTCTCTTCATAATGGAGAAGGAAGGGCTTAGCCCGCATGAGTGCGACATGCTGATGAATCATGAATGCGGTCTGCTGGGGGTTTCAGAAATCAGCTCAGATATGCGAGATCTTCTTAAGGCATTTCAAGAAGGAAATGACAGAGCAAGGCTGGCTTTACAGATGTATACATACCGGATCAGGAAATACATTGGCATGTATTCAGCGTCAATGAACGGTGTTGACGTAATAGTCTTTACCGGTGGAGTAGGGGAAAATGCGGCACTTATCAGAAATATGTGTTGTACTGACATGGAATATCTTGGTATTGACTTTGATGAAGAGAAGAACAAGAAGGCCATTGGAATAGAGGGAGAATTAACTGCCCGGAATTCTAAAGTCAGGGTGCTGTGTGTGCCGACAAATGAAGAACTGGTAATAGCCAGAGACACGGCAAGGATAGTAG
>CAYTLC010000006.1:0-11127 GCA_964438395.1 uncultured Candidatus Scalindua sp. | reverse complement strand
ATGGCAAAAAATATCTATCTGGCCTCTACCGGTCCAAAATCCGGGAAGAGCATTATCTGCCTTGGATTGATCAATACCTTCAGGGGTATGGTTACTAACGTCGGTTACTTTAAACCCATAGGCCAGAAATACAGGGCAAATGAAATCCATGACAAAGAATCAATAATGATTAAGGAAATATACGATATTGAAGACGAGCTGAAACACATCAACCCCGTATCGACAACAGAATTAAACCATTACATAACAAATAATGATCAAGATGCTTTTTTCCATAAAGTACAGGAATCTTACGAAAAAGTAGAAAAGGATAAAGACATAGTCATCATAGATGGGACTGATTATTTAGGGATGAAAACCGCCTTTGAGTTTGACATCAACGCTGACATTGCGAATAACCTGAATGCAGGTATAATCCTTATTGAAGATGGATATGGGAAATCGATTGACGAAATATCATCCGACGTCTTAACTGCCAGAGATTCCTTTGATGAACAGTCCTCTGATTTCCTGGGTGTCATTGTTAACAAGATAGAACCTGAAAAATTTTCTGAAGTTGATCAAAACCTGAGAAAGTTGTTTAGTAAACAGAAAATAGATTATTTAGGTACTGTTCCCTGTGATTCGATTTTGCCAAAGCCACGCTTATACGATATTGCAAGGAGCCTTGATGCCGAAATTCTGTTCGGCAAAGATCACCTTTCGAACATTGCAGCAGAAACAGTAATAGCCTCTATGGGCTTTGAAAATGCCCTGAAGTATATACATGATGGAGCACTCATCATTACCGGGGGTGATAGAAACGAGATACTTCTTGGCTGTATAACATCCTTAATCTCTCCCTCCTATCCAAATATTTCCGGAATTGTTTTAACAGGTGGTCTCACCCCGAATGACAACATAGTGAAACTGATAGAAACTTTGTCTGATTTACCTCTTCCCATTTTGAGTGTAAGGAACAACACTATAGAGGTTGCAAATAAAATCAGCTCTCTTGCTGTCCACGTATCTTCAAATGATTTCCAGAAAATTGATATTGCTAAATCTCTGGTACACCAGCATGTCGATTATGAAAAAATAAATGACAAACTGAAATTGGAAAAGGTCAGAAAACGAACACCTGAGATATTCAAATACGAAATATTAGAGAGAGCGTGTTCAGAAAAGAAACGTATAGTTCTTCCGGAGGGGGAGGACGACAGGACTCTAAAGGCTGCGGTATGGGCTGTAGAGAGGGAGATCGCTGATATAACACTTTTAGGCGATAAGGATTTGATTATGAAAAAAGCTGCCTCATTGGGTTTGAAACTGGGTAGCGGAATCGACGTCATAAATCCCGAAAAATCACAAAAGTTTGATGATTATGTTAACACCTATTATGAGCTGAGAAAGCATAAACATTACACAATGGATAATGCACAAGATCGAATGCAGGACACAATCTATTACGGAACAATGATGATATATAAGGGAGAGGCGGATGGGCTGGTTTCCGGCGCTGTTAACACAACGCAGCACACAATCAGGCCGGCATTTGAAATAATTAAAACAAAACCCGACATCAATAATGCATCCAGTATATTCCTCATGTGCCTCAAAGACCGGGTGCTTGCTTATGGAGATTGTGCAATAATCCCTATCCCGACTGCCGAGCAGCTCTCAGATATTGCCATCACAAGTGCAGATACGGCTAAGAATTTCGGTATAGATCCGTACATTGCCATGCTTTCATATTCCACCGGCAAATCAGGAAAAGGACCGGAAGTTGACAAGGTAAGAGAGGCGACAGAAATTGCAAGGCAGAAAAAACCTGACCTGCTTATAGAAGGCCCGATACAATACGATGCTGCCATTGATCCGGATGTAGCCAGGATAAAACTTCCGGACAGCAAAGTAGCCGGCAAGGCGACAGTCTTTATTTTTCCTGATTTAAACACCGGCAACAACACTTATAAGGCAGTACAGAGATCTTCAGGTGCTATCGCTATAGGCCCTATAATACAGGGACTGAAGAAACCGGTAAACGATCTAAGCAGAGGATGTGTTGTGGAAGACATCGTTTATACTATCGCCATAACTGCAATACAGGCACAGGCAGAATAGACATTTAGTGAACCCTTATTATTTTTGCCATTCTCAAAAAAAGATTTATATGCTAAAATCGACCCTTCTATTATAAATCTTTAACACTTATTAGGACTAGAAATGGCAACTATATTACCGTTCAAAGGATTAAGATATAATCCTGAAAAAATAAAAGATATCTCGAAAGTAATTACTCCTCCTTATGACGTTATCTCAGAAAAAGAGAGAGATGACTACTACGAACTCCACCCGGACAACATCATACGACTGATCCTGAGCAAAGAGCTTCCCGGCGATGATCAATCTAATAATAAATATTCAAGATCCGGAGAATTCTTCGATACATGGAGAAAAGAAGAAGTTCTGAAAGAGGAAGCAGAACCCGCTATATACATTTATGCACAAGAGTTCACTTTATCAGACAAGAAATATACACGAATGGGGTTCATCTCTTTAGTTAAGCTGGAAGATTTTCAAACAGGAGAAATTTATCCACACGAGCATACACTTGCAAAGCCAAAAGAAGACAGGATGAATTTGATGAAAGCCTGCAATGCAAATCTAAGCCAGGTATTTACATTCTTTGAAGACGAAGATGCTAAAATATCCAGTTTCTTACATAAAGTGTCTGAAGGAGACCCGGATATCGATTTTACAGATATTTATGGCGTCAGGAATTCGCTCTGGGCCATAAAAGATAAAGCGGTTATTGAAACGTTAATTGCACGAATGAAAGACAGGGCGCTGTTCATAGCAGACGGACACCACCGCTATGAAACGGCACTGTTTTATAGAGACCTTGTGAATGGAACGAAAAAGGAGCAGAACGGTAACGAAGACTCTCCGGCTGACTATATCATGATGATGTGCGTCTCTATGGAAGATCCGGGGCTTGTGATTTTGCCAACACACAGACTTGCCAGGAATATAGAAAACCTTGATCCCGAAAAGGTTAAGAGTTCACTAAATGAGATTTTTGATGTCTGTGACCTGGGAAGTGATTGCGATGCAGAAACATTTGAACAAAAACTCAGTGAAGATTCTCATAAACATAAAATTGGCATGTACATAGGCGAAAGTGACAAAAAATTCTATATTCTAACACTGCGTGATGAGAAACTTCTCGATCCGATTTTGACAGATGATTACGTTGAATGGAAGTCTATTGATACAGGGATCTTACATGGCGTCATATTTGACAGAGCCTTGGGCATTCAGGCAAAAAATATCTCTAAATCTGAAAACGTAAAATACAATCAAGGTGTAGAAGACTCTGTTACAAGGGTAAACGAAGGAGAATACCAGATCGCTTTTTTCCTCAATCCGACAAAAATAGGTCAGATAAAAGACATTGCAACTAAAAGGCATAAGATGCCTCCTAAGGCTACGTATTTCTACCCTAAACTTATGACTGGAATGGTTGTCAGACATATTTCCGGCACCTGGGAATAAGTAACAGGCCAGGACATTTCATAATATTTGTTGACTTTAAATTAAATTTTAACTAGACTACTAAATTCAAACGAAAATTGAGACTTATCAAGAGTGGTGGAGGGAATGGCCCTGGGAAACCACAGCAGCCGGTCTTGGCGGAATGTCAGGATGCTGGTGCTAACTCCTACCTGCTAGGGGAAGATAAGATAAGAATGTCGCGGAGCCCCTTCTTATCTTGTGATTAAGAAGAGGCTTTTTTTATTAATGTCTGGAGATGAAAATGAGTTTTGTTAAAGGTCTTAAATGCAGAGAATGCGGGAAAGGTTACCCTAAAGAGGCTCTTCATGTTTGCAGTTTCTGCTTTGGTCCGCTGGAAGTAGATTACGAATATGAAGAGATAAAGAAAGTAATAAGTAGAGAAAAAATTGAATCACGTGGAAAAACTATGTGGAGGTACAAGGAACTTTTACCTATTGATGGCGAACCTACTGTGGGAACTCAGGTTGGGTATACGCCACTTGTAAAGGCTGATAATTTAGCCAAAAAACTTGGTGTAGAAGAGTTATATGTAAAAAATGATTCAGTAAATTTCCCCACATTCTCTTTTAAAGATAGGGTTGTTTCTGCCGCCCTTTCCAAGGCAAAAGAACTCGGCTTTAAAACAGTCGCCTGCGCCACAACCGGTAACCTGGGAAACTCTGTTGCCGCTCAGGCAGTTCAGGGTAACCTTGAAAGTTATATATTTATGCCCTCGAATTTGGAACAGGGAAAAGTTATAGGCACATCAATTTATGGAACAAACGTAATTGGTATTGACGGTAATTATGATGGCGTTAACAGGATGTGTTCGGAGATTGCAGATAAATATGGCTGGGCTTTCGCCAACATCAATATCCGTCCATATTATGCTGAAGGCTCAAAGACATATGGGTTTGAAATTGTAGAGCAGCTTGGCTGGAAGGCACCCAAACACGTGGTTGTACCTATGGCAGGTGGCTCTCTGATTATTAAGATAGGTAAGGCAGTAAAAGAGATGGCAAAATTAGGACTGATCGATGAATCTGATACAAGTCTTTATGGTGCCCAGGCATCCGGGTCTGCTCCCATATCCACTGCTGTTAAAACCGGCAGCGATGTTATTAAACCTGTAATTCCTAACACAATAGCACATTCCATTGCAATCGGAAACCCTGCAGATGGATATTATTCTGTAAAAGCCATTCATGAGAGTGGAGGTTGGGCTGAAGATGTTTCTGATGATGAAGTAGTTGAGGGTATTAAACTCCTGGCATCTACAGAAGGAATCTTTACCGAAACTGCAGGTGGAGTAACTGTGGCTGTAACAAAAAAGCTCATAGAGCAGGGTAAGCTACCGCGTGATGAGTCAATCGTAATCTGTATCACCGGAAATGGCCTGAAAACGCTGGAAGCAGTAATGGATAAAGTAGAAAAACCGTGCGTTATTGATGCGAACATAGAAAGCTTTAACGCTTTAATGGAAAAGGGTGAAGTTTGTACAGCCTAAACTTTTGACAATACGTATAATATTAAATAATACGCAGTGCTTGGCTCAGCAGAGAAAAAATAATATTTTAAAGGCAACCACATCATTAAAAAGAAAGAGGTATCGTCATGTCGGTTAAAGTAAGAATTCCAACACCATTAAGGTCGTTAACAAACGGATCAGAGGAAGTGATTGTAGAAGGCAATTCTATTAAAGAAGTGATTGATAATCTTGAAACTAACCACAAAGGGTTTAAAGAGCGTCTCTGTGATGAGAACGGACAAATCAGAAGGTTTATTAATTTCTACCTTAATGATGAAGATATAAGGTTTAAAGATAATCAGGAAACTCAGGTCAATGATGGAGATCAAGTTTCAATCGTTCCGGCAATCGCAGGTGGAAAAACTCTCTGAGTGTAAATCAAGAGGAGCGTTTGAACCTGAATTTTTACAAACATAATCAGATCATGGCTTTTTGTTGTAATCTTCGACCAATTCCTTAGGTACACTTATATCTGACACTATCAGTTCTCCGGTATATTCTTTACCGAATTCCTGGAAAAAGCCCGTTTTAGCCGCAACAAATGTGACTGTTTTAGTTGCTTTCACTGCGGTTCCAAGCACAACTCCATCATCACAACTCAACCCGGAAGGTATGTCAACTGATACGACAGGCACATCGGCTTTATTAATTTTTGCTATTAGAGTCCTTACCGGCTCTCTTACCTCACCTCTTAAACCCGTCCCGAAGATTGCATCAACAATTACATTATAATCGTGAAGTACTTCTCCAATTTCCCCAATATGCCCTTCCTGCAATTCTTTTATTTCAAGATTCATATTCAGCAAAATCTTCATGTTCGTTGAGGAGTCACCGTCGGAAAGAACACTAGATACCTCAGTTGTTAAGTACACAGAAACGTCCACTCCTTTATTATAAAGGTGTCGGGCAATAACAAAACCGTCACCACCATTATTCCCTTTACCACAAAAAACTGCCACTCTGGCACCATCAGTCCCAGGCAGCATCTTCAAAACCTCTTCTGCAACATTTCTGCCCGCATTTTCCATTAATATAATCCCTGGAATTTCATACTCTTCTATTGCTTTTCTATCAATCTCTCTTACTTCATCACGCCCTAATGCCATATTTGAGCTATCCATGAAAACAACCTTTTCCGTGTAGAAAAACCACAATTTAGTCATGCAAAACTATTGATCTTCTTTTCGCACATATTCCTTTAGTTGTCAATCATTTTTAAAAAACTTAAAACATAAAAAAAGAAATGAAATTACTACAGTTTTATAGGCACCTCATAGGCCATCCACAAAAACTACTTGACGATGTCGTCTATTTTTTTTAGTATTAAGTGTCGTAGCAAGTTATTGTAATCGTTAGAAATTGGCGGTAGTTAAAATGGCAAAAGTAAGATGTCCCGGCAGCATGAAAACAATGGTTCCAGAACCACTTGAAAGAAAGTGTCCAAAATGCGGCAGCATGATTGAAATCTGGAGCGACGAGGAAAAAGCCGACTGCACATGTGGCGAAACCGTATTTAAAGACGCAGCCCCTACATGTGTGGTATGGTGCAGTGCTGCGGAAGAGTGCCTGGGTGATATTTTTGATGTAAAAAAATTGAAAGAAGACGCAAAAAAGAAAGCGGCTGCAGAAGGAAACCCGGAATTCGTCGCTCAAGTTGCAGAGAAAATCAAGAAAGAAAAAGAGAAAGACTGTGCTGAAGTAAGAGAAAAAGCCAAAAAAGATAAAGACTCCTGATTAACTTCCCGTTAGCAATACCACATAAGGTATACGCTACAAACATGTTTATTCCTTGCCGTCGATTGCTGTTTTCTTAACCAGGTTATGCGCCTCTCTTACCGGCTCCGGAAGCCGATACCCACGACAACATTTCAAAACCAGAGCAATGGACGTGTCTAAATCGATTTTGTGACCGGGAGAGATAAAAACTGGTTTAACGTTTTTCCTTGTCCTGAGCACTGCTCCCACAACCTTATCCTTTACTGTAAGGTGTGAATAACAACCAACTTCTTCGCCCACCTCATTGTAATCACCTATCAACCTGGTTTTAGCACACCCGATTGAAGGTTTGTCTAACAACAAACCAATATGAGACGCCAAGCCGATTCCACGAGGATGCGCAATACCTTGCGCATCTAATATAATCACATCTGGGTTTGACTTAATCTTTGCAAATGCTTTCAACAAGATTGGCGATTCACGAAAACTCAACAAACCGGGAATATAGGGAAAATCAACCTTACCACTTGCCGTTACTGCCTCAATCATTTCCATAGTTTTCAATTCAAATACAACTACACTCGCATAAAATATCCTACTTTTTTTAGTACCTGACGAACTACAACTGCTAGTTTTTCCGCTATACTGATTCTGGCGGGAACCAGATTGAATGGTTCTTTGAGGCAAATAAGAGACATCTGCACCGGCAATATATTTAATATTTCTCGCTGCACATGTTAATATAATACTCTTCTCTAATCTTATCTGGATTTCTGCAGCCTTCTTATAGTCTACGTTCCATGGATGAAGCTTCAGATATTTCATAGATAATCCCTAATGAAAAGTAATTATTATGTTAGATTATAAAACTTGAACACTTAGTTCGGCTAAAAGCATTTTTCATATATATACTCTGGCTGTCAATACTTTAAAAAAAGCCAAAAAAGATGTTAAGCGATAACCCATGAATTGAATATAGCTGCAGATCTCTATATAGCAAAAAAATTAAGTAAATCTGGATGGTAAATATAGGCGGATTCTCACCGGTTTTTATTTTGTGGATTGTTTGCTAATAATCTAACACTTCAAAATCCTCAACTCAAATAATACAATCCCTAAATACAATCATAACAACACAAGATCTAAATTTTAATACACTTATGAAACTGTTATATATATAAGAGCCTGTTAAATTTTTCAGCACAAATTGGTAAACCTATATAAAACTGGAGCATATTAGCCACTTTTTTCGTATTGTCCTCCCCTTATTCAACTCCAAAACAGGAGTAGAGTTTCATTATCTTTTGGCATCAATAAATTATCATACCATTGATGCCGGCCATCATCATATACTGTTGTTAATTCACGACTTACACGATACAAATGGTACTCAAAACATATAAAATTTTAATACGGGAATTGCATAGATTTACATTTTTTATGTAAATCTATGCACATTGGTCTTTAAATTGCGATAACTCAATAGCTCTTAAACTTGTAAAAATTCGTATTCGACGAAATATTAAGTACTTTTGAATTCATGGCCATCGGCAAATTTAAACTGATTCAACATATGCTTCTTGCATAAATAATCACTTAATTGTCCATAATTTCCCCTCCGGAAGTCTGATAGGACTTGCCGGTGGCATGATTTCTCTTGACTTTTCTGATTTTTTTGTTTTAATAACCACTTGTAGTAGTAGCGGTTAGATAATTTTTTGTTGATAGTCGCCGTTTTATTTCGGTGAAATTAGCCGTTTTTAAATGTTGATATGCGTATTATAGTGTGACTTATACTTATACTCGCACTTCAAATTGTGTTATATTTTAATTTTTTTATGGGGAGGTAAAATGATGGGTAGAATGAAACTTTATTTGTTGTTGCCAATGATCGCTGTTTTGGCGTTCGGCAGCGTATCTTTTGCACAGAGCACAGACATGGAAGCACTTAAAGCTGAGCTTAGAGCAGAATTGAAGGCTGAGCTCAAGCAGGAATTAATGGCTGAACTGAAAAGCGAAACAAAGGCTGACATTCAAGAAGCAACAGTTGGCTTAAGAAATGTGTTAAGAGCTGATTTTAAAGATGAAATCCGGTCTGAAATAATGCAGGAAGATATCTCTTCTGCTGTAGAAGATGCATTGGCAGGCTCTGCAATCATGGGTGGTTTGTTCAAAGGTGCGACAGCAAGTGGATTTATCGACACCAACTTCATGTACAACCTGAGAAACCATGGTGAAGGTTACAATAATGGTGGAAACAGGAATGCGAGTGTAACAAACTTCATAGGTGAAAACGACGACAACACATTTACACTTGAAAATTTTGCGTTGTTCCTGGATAAAGAAGCAACTGATGACCACCCGATAGGTTGGCAGATGCATACATATTGGGGTGAAAAAGCACAAGGAATTACTTTCTTTGGGCCGGGAAATGATGCTGCTGCTGCTACTGGTGGTGGTGTTGCGGGTGCGAACGACAGGTTTGCCATAGCGACAGCAAATATCACTTGGAATGCGCCTGTGTTAGGAAAAACTGTTCCTATCACAATGGGTAAGATGTATACCTGGATCGGCTATGAACTGGTAGAAAACATTGGTAACGCGAACTACACGCACGCAATGACCTACAATAACGGTATACCATTCACACACATGGGTATGAGTTTCGATCTATCTGAATTTCTTCCAAGTGACAAATGGGGTTTCACATTTTACTTAGTTAATGGATGGGATACCTATATAGATAACAATGAAGGAAAATCATTCGGAGGCTACCTGACATATGCACCTAATGACGACTTCTTCATCTCTCTTGCCGCAATAACCGGGCCGGAATCTCCAGGACAGCAGGGGCGCGGCGGAACGGACTTAGCAGCCCAAGCAAATAATGGTGGCTTTAGAGGTACCAACGAGAGCGATAACGTATCTATGTACAATGTTGTAATAACTTATGCGTTACCACAGGTTGATAAATTAAGTCTTGGATTTGACTGGAACCATGGTCAAGCAGACGACGCTTCTGCCAATGCTAACTATGCTAATGGAAATAATGATCTTGGTAATGCACACTGGTGGGCGGCTGTAGGATATGCCATGTACGATTTCACTGATAATCAAATGGGCGCTGTCAGATACGAGTACTTTGATGACACAGACGGTGCAAAGGGATTTGATTTCTCAATGTGGTCATTGACTTACACGCATAACATTACCATTGCGGAGAACCTGATGATCAGACCTGAAGTCAGGTACAATAGTTTCTCGCAGGATACTTCTACTACTACTGGAACTATCGGAACGCTTAGACCTGGTGACAAGGGTAACGACGCCGATAATGAAACTGTACTTGCTTTAGGCGTAGAATACATTTTCTAATGTTAAACCGTTTTTATTATCCGTCTGTCATAATGGTCTCTACCTGTTGGCAGACGGAGTATTATCTAGATTTTAAATGTGAAGTAATTATTACGCTGCGCAAATTAATGTTTGTGTAGAAACCCAGGTCAAAACATTTCCTCCCCCGTTTTGACTTGGGTTTTTGTATTTATACTCCCCCTTTGAAGGGGATCAGGGGGATGTTATTTGGGATGTCCTAACAATCTCATCTATTTTATTTCTCATAGTTTTTCAGCTCTTCCATCGTATCAAACGTAACCTGTTTCTCCCCATGTGAGTCAGCAAGACACCGAAGCTCTTCAAACGTTGAAAAAAGATCGTAGCTCATTGCTGAGATTTGCGTGAAATCAAGAAGCCCCAGTCCCCAGAGAAAATCAAAACACTTTTTCCTAAGACCGGCGCTCAGTTCCGGATAGCACTCCTCTATCTCTTTTTCCCTGGCTTCCTGGGTATCATAAGATGGTTTTCCGCTCTTTACAAGGCGGCTGTCAATATACACATTCCACAGATATTTGTACCTTCTGAATGCCCCTGTGCCTTCAGGAGGGACAAGAGTGTCTCTATGTTGGAACTTCTCATTTAACTGGTCAGCAACATGCATAAGCTCATGCCTGACACGACCCTCAAGGTTCTCTAAAGAGTCCACTATCTCCAACTCCAGAGAGACGTTATCTGAACTGAGATAGTTCATGTCTATAGGAGATTCTGCAGGAGTGTGTTTTATCATAATCTTCTCCAGTTTCTGATTGATTCCCAACTCCTCAACAACATCCTCAATCATCTTACATATCTGTTCGCTTTTGCCGAAACCGTCCTCAATATTAAGCATATAAGCATACCTTTCTGTTATCTTGCCCTAACCTTACTATGGAATAAATACTGTTTTTTGTGTCAGCTGGCGTGCTCCCCATAAACTAAACCACAAATAACTTAGTAGTATCGTTTAAAAG
>CAYTLC010000005.1:20466-32251 GCA_964438395.1 uncultured Candidatus Scalindua sp. | reverse complement strand
TCTAATGTCGTATCTGTATCCGGCCAATGAACTTGCATTGCTTCCGGAATCGACTGCCCATCTGTTTCTGCGTAATTGTGGAATAATGCCTGCGCCTTGATAGAACTGTCAGGTATAAACATAGTAAGCTCTGTGACGGTGTTATCAATCCTGCTCACCTTTAACTTGCTGTAGGGCACGACTGCGTCACCATTCCGGTCTAATACGTGAACCAGCCAGAAGGCCGGCAATGTTTCCATGTAGGCTGATCTTCCATCAAAGAGCTTGTCATACTCTATAAGAGCGGCGATATCATCTGGAGAGAAATACACGCTGGAATCTCTCTTTCTCGCGGTATCACATTTCCCTGTATAAACGACCTTCTCGTTTGGCAGATAAAACCAGTAGTCCTCTCCATCTGAAAGCATATCAAATGCAGTCCTTGCCAGCTTGGAGGCTATTACCCTGAGCTTTCCGGGCTTTTGAAATCTCACGACACCCTTGCATCTGAACTCTCCCTTAACCTCAGGAGAAGTAATTATAATGTCAGCCTTTGCCTTCAGCGTGTTAAAACCTGATCTTTCTGTACGTATTGCCTCTTTCACTTCGGTGAACGAGAGAGTCTGGACCTTGCTGAGATCAACAACTGGTCTGACTAGTAGCTTGTCGCCAATGTAAGGTCTGGCTCTTTGAGTTGCGCAGCCGATAGGGAGGAAGAGAAGAATAAAGATGAGTATTTTAAATCGCATCTAAATAAAGGTCCCGTTAGGTTCATCACCTGATATGTCGTATATCCATTTTAAGTTTGTTTGATCATGTTCGATAATTTCTTTATCCTTAAAGAAAATCGCAATCTCTTTTTCCGCAGACTCGACTGAGTCTGAACCATGCAGCAGGTTAAAACGCTTACTTATAGCGTAATCACCTCTAATTGTTCCCGGTGCTGCTTCATGTCCAAACGTAGAACCCATTAACATACGGGTAACGTCTATGGCATTTTTGCCTCTTAATATCATAAACACCACGGGTCCGGCAGTAATGTAATCAATAAGTTTCTCATAATAGTCCCTGCCTTCATGAACAGAATAATTCTCCCTTGCCTGTTCTTCGGAGATAACATTCATTTTTAGTCCTATTATTTCCAATCCTTTCTCTTCAAATCTGCTGATTATTTTGCCAATTAATCGGCGCGGTGTAGCATCAGGTTTAATTATTACTAATGTCTTTTGCATATAAATTCCTTACCTTTAAGAAAAAGTTTTTATACTCCTCTGTCTGAAAATCGGGATATGTCCATGGCAAATTCTTAAAAACCTCATGTTGATAAAATAGTGTGACTTCCGCATAAATACCATTTTGAAGGTGTATTCGATGGTAATAATCCTTAGCTGAGGCAAGTATGAGGTTACAATGTGTCAGGTATCCCGGATCTAAATTTACAGGCCTGACTACGTCAAACCGGTTATTATGTTTGAACTTATCCTCTAATTCATTAGTCCAGATCTTAATGGCTGAAAGTTCTTCAGGGTTTATAAGTTTTCTGAAACATATAAACTGTCTTGAAATACTTGTTCCCATGTCCTTTGTGTAGTAGTCTGTGAAATTGAATGGGATAACTGCACTCTTGATATCAACTTCACCAAAACGCTTCACCAGGGAACTTTCTATGTCAGATAAAAGTTCTTCATTACAGGAAAGGATTCCTACAAAAAGTTTTACCGGTTTGGGTAAGCTAATATCAGCCATTATTATCTTAGCTCAATGAGTCCATATGTTCTCTGATTACAGTGAGTATATTTTCAGGCTTTGCAGAATATACTTCATCTTTTGAGCGTAGCTTAATTTCAAGCTCACCTGATTCTTTGAAACTTTTACCGACTGTTATCCTTATTGGTATCCCGATGAGGTCAGCATCCTTAAATTTGAAGCCCGGTCGCTGATCCCTGTCGTCAATCAGCGTGTCAATACCGGCATCACACAACTCGTCATATATCTTTGTTGCAGTGCCCATGATAGTCTCATCTTTTATGTTAATAGGTACGACCAGTACCTCGTATGGTGCCAGTGGCAGTGGCCATATTATACCGTTAGAATCATGAGATTTCTCAATGGTTGCTGCCAGGATCCTGTTAACGCCAATACCATACGATCCCATTATAATAGAACGTTCCTTGCCATTCTTATCAAGGAACTTTGCGCCCAGTGAGTCACTATATCTTGTTCCCAATTTAAAAACATGCCCAAGCTCAATTCCGTTCGAAACATCTATCTCGTTGTTGCACCTGGGACATCTATCATTTTCTGTGATAAATCGAAGATCGGCAGATCTGTCAATTTTAAAATCTCTGTCAGGGTTTACGTTCACAATATGAGTGTCAGCCTTATTTCCTCCCACAACACAATTTTTCATCACTGTGACCGCCTGGTCTGCAATTATCTGAGTCTTAATGTTTACAGGGCCTGCAAAACCCACAGGAGCGTCTGTAAGCCCGGTGACAGTGTCCTCACTGGCCAGAGTAACTTCATCACTCGATAACACTTTTGACAGTTTAGCTTCGTTAACGTCGTGATCCCCGCGTACAAGAACTGCGACATTTTTTTTCCCGTATGTATAAATCAGCGTTTTTACCATTGTGTCTGATTCTATACCCAGGAAATCGCTTACCTCTTTTATCGTTGTCATGTCTGGCGTAGAGACATCTTTCAGCTCGCCCGGTGCAGCATCGTCATCAGATTCAATAGGGGAGGGCTCGGCCTTTTCACGGTTTGCACGATAGTCACAACTCCTGCATTTGGCTATTACGTCCTCTCCGTTCTCATTAGGGACCATGAATTCATGTGAAACGTCACCTCCCATTGCACCGGTGTCGGCTTCAACGGCCAGGAAATCCAATTTGCATCTTTCGAAAATCCTGCAATATGTATCGTACATCTTCTGGTAGCTGCTATTAAGGCTTTCATCGTCTATGTCAAAGCTGTAAGCATCTTTCATTAAGAACTCTTTACTTCGCAGGACGCCAAATCGTGGCCTCGCCTCATCCCTGAATTTGGTCTGTATCTGATATAGAATTAGAGGCAGTTGCTTATACGAACTAACCTCATGCTTTACTAAGTCGGTAATTACCTCTTCGTGAGTAGGGCTTAAGGCAATATCTCTTTTATGTCGGTCCTTCATGCTCAGCAGGTCATCACCAAAGGCATCTATCCTTCCGCTAAGTTCTAAGAGCGTCAAGGGCTGCAAAGCCGGCATAGAGAGCTCAATAGCACCGGATCTGTCCATCTCCTCCCGGATAATTGTGATTACTTTGTTTAATATCTTAGTACCAACTGGTAAGTATGAGTAGATGCCTGCTGACAATTTCCTGATCATGCCGGAACGAATCATGAGTCTGTGACTCTCAACTTCAGCATCACTGGGGGTTTCCTTTAACGTTGGTATAAATGTCTGTGACCACTTCATTAAATAATTATTCCTTAATTGTGACGTAACTGTCTTTTTATAATATACTTATTGATATTTATCAACTTCCAGACAAGTCTGTGAGAACATTAGCGAACAGCACGTTTTATTGTATGAAATCTGCGAGCGTCAAAGATTATATTGCCAGATAGATTTATTTGCAAGAGATTTAATAGACTCGGCGAATATGCTCAATATAACGGTTGAATTTGGCCATTCTTTTGATATAATCTATCTCTTCGTTTATGCGCCTACATGTAAGATTCTAATCCTAAACGTCTTACGTTGATTTTATTAGATATGTCATGTCGGCACGTTATCTGCAATACACAACTTTTCATTAATATAATATTCAGAGAGGATTTCAACAATGTATAAGGTTTTAATTGCTATATGTATTTTCTCAGTTGTCACTATTTCTCAATACAAAAATTTAGCTGAAGGCTCAGATAATCAGGCGCCATCAGCACACACTGATACTCCGGATGAAATGATGGGCGAGGTGCCGCAGGAGGAGAAGAGTGAATTAGCGCTGATGATGCAGGATATTGACGAAAGCTACAAAGCGGTTGAGGAAATGTCAGGCTATTACAAGTACAAAAAGAAGCAGTGGAAGATAATTCTCAAGGCAGGGGAAAACATTGCAAAAGTAACAAAGGAAGTGAGGCTCAAATTTGCAAGGCCTGATGACTTAAGATACGAAAAGCAGAACGAATTGATGCAGATAGAGGCGGAAAAAATGGTCGAAATTGCAAAAAACAAGAGCAAAGATGGGGCACTTGAAGAACAACAGTGGCAGGTGAGGCGTTTGAGGCAAACTTGTGCTATTTGCCACAAACATTTGAAAATTCATATTTATCCTAATCTTTATAAAGATAAAAAACATAGCGGTTAGTAACATGTGCTTTAAAATCACGTAAAACACACTTAGTTATCTTTGAAAGTTACTATGAGTTTTTACTTGACTCTGTTCTTGCACGATGATATATTTACCCAGAATTGCTTAATATTAGACACGCGCTGAAAGTTGTACTTGGTTGTATTAAGCAATATGATCAAAATTGAAGGGGGGCGAAGTTTTATATTTTTATGTAGAATTTTGCGGAGTTTGTTGTTTTATTGTATACAGACTAAGGCTTTACTCTTTGGCTAACCAGTGAAAGGGGCTTATTTTTTTAATTAAAGGAGGCATAAGTACAATGAAGGTGAAAAATTTCTTTGTAGCAGGCTTTGTTGTAGTAGCAATGTTTATGGCAAGTACAGCAGTTTTTGCGGGAGATAAGGAAATCTGCAGCAAGCAGATTGACAAGTATCTGATGATGAAGATGAACGATGGGTTACTTCCTGGTGACGAATTTAATCCTTATGATTTTAAGGGTGTTGCTGCAGCTGCAGGAGAAATGCTCGCTAACGAAGGTGGCAGAACTCACAGCGACAATAATCACGCTGCTATCACTAAACTGGTATCAGGACATCTTGCAGATATTGAAGAAGCAGCCGGTAAAGCAGCAGAAGGTTCTGTTGAGTCTGTAGGACACTCTTTGAGGTTCCTGTATCTTTCATGTAAAGCATGTCACAAGGTATATCAAACAGAAAAAAGATTAAGACCTTAAAATTAAATTGTAATATTAAGGATTTTTATATTGTCACTCAAGCTTAGATAAATTTGAAATCATTATGATTTTAGGAGGTATTGATAAATGAAGAAGTTGAATTTTTTATGCATAATAGGCATACTTGCAGTATCATGTTTCGCTTTAAGCTTCTCAAGTCAGGCTGATGAGCTGGACGACCTGATTGGAAATCCTGAAAAGAGCTACTACTTCGTATATGCGACTGGTGCTATTCAGGGATCATTCGGTACAATGGAAACATGTGTATACTGCCACGGTAACGGCGGTAAGGGAACATCAGAAGGAAGGAAAAGAGGAGTGCCAGATTTTACAGATGCAGGATGGCAGTCATCAAAACAAGATGCAGATATGGTTAAGTTTTTGGAATCCAACGATAAGGGATGTACAAAGTGCAGAGGTAGAATTTCAGCCGATGCGATTCAGAAGCTTATTAACATAGTTAGAGCTTTTGGCGGATCAAAATAAGGCAAAGCTTAACTACTAAAATATAAGGCTCTTTAAGGTGTCCGAATGGATACTTTAAAGAGCCTTTTTTAATGCATTAGAATTAAAACGGAAAACCAACGACAACAAGCCTAATTCATGTGGTTGTAAAGCGTATCTCTCTCAACAGGTTCACGTCCGGTCTCTTCTATTAATGATTTGAGATCATTCACCGTTAATGCTTCCGGAGTCTCTGCACCGGCTGAATGAGTAATTCTCTCTTCAGCCACAGTGCCATCAATATCATCAACTCCAAAGCTTAGTGATATCTGAGAAATCTTAATACCAAGCATTATCCAGAATGCTTTAATATGATCAAAATTGTCCAACATTAATCTCCCTATGGCCAGCATCTTCAAGTCCAGTATACCGGCTGCGCTGGAGATATTTTCCAAATCAGTATTCTTTGGATGGAAGGTAAGGGGTATAAACGACATGAATCCACCTGTCTCATCCTGAAGTTCGCGCAATTTTAATAAATGGTTGATCCGGTCTTCGCTTGTTTCTATATGGCCATATAACATTGTAGCGTTACTCTTTAATCCCAGATTATGTGCTGTTCGCATTGTGTTTAACCATCCTTCACCACTTAGCTTTTCAGGACAAAGCTCCTCTCTGACAGTGGTAGAAAACACCTCAGCACCACCTCCCGGGAGAGACCCCAACCCGGCATCTTTAAGTCTACTTAATATTTCATGGGTAGTCATTCCCGAGACTTCAGCGAAATGAGAGATCTCGACCGCTGTAAAGGCCTGCAGATGCACATCAGGAAACCGTTTATGAATTGAACTGATCATGTCAACATAAAAATCAATTCCAAGGTCAGGGTGAAGACCTCCAACAATATGTAATTCAGTTGCCTTTTCTTGAATGATTTGCGAGGCTTTGTCTAAAATCTCTTTAAGACTCATCTGATAAGCACCGTCTTCACCTTCTTCACGACTGAATGCACAAAACTTACATTTATTTTTACATATATTTGAATAGTTTATGTGCCTGTTTATAATGTAATAAACCCTGTTTTTATTGATTCTCTCCCTGACTATGTTTGCAAGTCTGCCAATAGTAAGGATATCAGGAGACTCAAACAGTCTAATACCGTCTTCAAAACTAAGACGCTGACTCTCCATCACTTTCCCTTCAATATCGCTCAAGTCAGCATTAGTTTTAGTCTTTAATAATTGCATGACATTTCTCTTTTTATTGTGTGATAGTTCTTCCTGAGAATAGTAAGACCCTTCACTATTTTTTGATAATATGAGTTTTCGAAAGTATCAGAATAACTCTTTAATTTCAAGAATATAACTTTTCAAAGTAAAAAAAAGGAATATAATAAACGTGTTAAATATAAAAATAATACGGAGAGATACTATGCAGAAAAATATCATTTCGACTGATAAAGCACCTCAAGCAATAGGGCCGTATTCACAGGCTGTTCAATTCAACAATCTTCTCTTCATTTCCGGTCAGATTCCATTAGAACCAAAATCCGGAGAAATCGTAAAAGGGAACATTAAAGAGATGACAAAGCAGATACTTGACAATTTGAATTCAATTTTAACAGCAAGTGGGTCATCTCTAGACAATGTTCTACGTACAACCATATTTCTTACCAACCTGGATGATTATGTTGAGGTCAATGAAATATATGCTGAATTTTTTGAAAAATCGATGCCGGCGAGATCTACCGTCCAGGTTTCACGATTACCGATGGATGTCCCAATCGAAATAGATGCCATTGCAAGCGTAAATACATAAGAAAATTTACTTGACGCAAGGAAGTGATGCCTTATAATTTATGATCATAAGTGTCTAATATTAAAGGGATTCTTTGTCTTTTTAAATCAAAAGAGTAAGGAAGCTGTATAAATTATGTTAGAAGTCGCAAAATCACCAGAAAGCCAGGATAATTTCCAACACGTTGTCAACCTCCTCGATGATGCAAAAAAATTCTTTTATAGGATAGGGGATGTTGAAATAGAGAAGAAAGTGTCGGAAATGGCTGATCAAATTAATGAGCCATTATACCTGGTTGTCGCCGGCGAGTATAACTCGGGAAAATCCAGTTTTGTGAATGCACTATGCGGGAAAAGGATTCTCAGAGACGGTCCAACCCCTTCAACAAATAAGATTACACTACTCTCCTTCGGTGATGAGGTCTCCTCAGAAGAGGTCGACGATCATCAGTGCAGGATGACATATCCTCTGGAAGCGTTAAAAGATCTTACCATTGTAGATACACCAGGAACAAATTCAATAATAGCGGAGCATCAGCTAATCACTGAAGGGTTTATTCATCGATCAGAAGTGGTACTCTTTGTCACATCTGCAGATCATCCTTTTACTGAAAGTGAGAGAGTTTTCCTTCAATTGCTTAAGGGCAAGTGGGACAGGAAACTTCTGTTTGTACTTAATAAGATAGATTTGAAATCAGAAGAAGAACAAAATGAGATAGTAATGTTCATAGAGAAGAACTTTTACCGTTTATTCGGTTTCGAACCAAAAGTAATCAGCATGTCATCCAAAGATGCTTTTAACGCAAGGGCATCAGACGATGCAGAACTGCTGCAAAAAAGCAATATTGAAACAATAGAACAGTTCATATTTGAAAAGATGGACTATGAAACAAAAATGGATCTCAAGATACTGAGTCCATTAAAATATTTAGTGAATGTTTTTGACGGCTTGCATGAGATGTTAAGTGAAAAAGTTTCACATTGCAACAATGAGATCAAGAGCGTAGAGATGTTCGAGAAACGGCTAAATAATAAAAAGCAGGATATGACAGACTATATTAATAAATATAAAATAGAAACACAGTCTGTTTTTACAAGATTGAAGGAAAAAGTGGATAGCTTCTTAAATTATCATGTGAATATAAGGTCCATCATCACTATGAAGTTCGCTCGCGATAAATTTGATACTAAGTTTAAAAGAGAAGTCTTTGGCGTAGCAAACCCCAGGACAGAATTGGAAAGAATAGTAAATGATGCTTTAGACTATGTTGACAGAAACAACGACGTTTTGTGGGAAATGGCTCATGATTATATTGAATCTGAAGTTGCTTTACAACGTAAGGCAAATGACGAAGCTCTAATACGTAAAGATCGCAGCTTTACGAGCCGTGGGTCAGATAAACATATTAACATAAGGGAGTACGCAAAGCAGTTCCAGGAATTGGATGGCGAACTGGAAGGGAGCAAGGTACACAGGATGGTACAAAGTGGTTTTATAAACTTCGTTATCTTAGAGGGCCTGGCAATAGGAATAGTTATAGGCCTCAGTACCTTTTTTATCCCCAACACTTTAGGTGTAATTGTCGCTTCTATTCTGGCAGGAATAGGATTATCAATATTCCCTCTTAAACGAAGAAAATACAGAAATGAATTTATGCAGCGAGTTGATGCCATCAGTGAAAGATTTAACAACATGCTGGTGTTTGAATTTGAAAAAATAATCGACAGAGTTCTCGAAGACATTGGGAACAGAATATCGTCCTACCGTGATAACAGATGGTCTGAAAGGGAAGAGGTTAATCGACAGATTACCGATTTAAAAGTACTTTCAGAGCGTACCAAAGATTTAATTCGTAAAAGTTGCACCCAATAGGCTTCCGCCGGAATTATATCTCAAATCTATACACAAGAGGTGGCATGTGAGACGTATCTCATTTCTCTTAATGTTTATTCCAATTATGTGCATAGCCGGTTTTACATGGGCGGGCAGCTGCGAACGTTGCTATGAGAAAATAGCTGACGGTAAGCAGTTTTGTGTAGAATGCGAATTAAGCACATCCAACAGGCTCACCAATATGAAATCCAGAGAGAGCCAGATAGCCAATTCAGTATTATCTGCAAGGGAGAGCTACAAGAGGGCGCTGGAAGAGATAATACAATATTACATGGATATTGGAAACCACTTAAAACTGATGAGCGCAAGAAAGGAATTGAAAGCACTCAATAAAGTTCCTCAGCGCAAATATTTATCAGATAAAGATGTCATAGGTGAGATTAGCCCCAGCAAAAATATAGAAGATGCGAATATTCTGTTTCAAGACGGTAAAGCGTACAAAAACCCTCTTAATATTGTAAAAAGGAAATCGAAATTAATATCGGCAGTCACAAGATTTAAAAAAATCCTTAAGGACTATCCGGAAAGCGATAAAGCAGATGATGCAGCATATGAGCTTGCCGAAATTTATGAGGGTTATTACTTTAAGGATTATGAAGGTGCAGCATTTTACTTTGTTAAGTGTTACAGCCTGAATGAACAAACAGATAAACCTGCGCGCTACAAGGCAGCATTGGTCTACGATAACCATCTGGCAGATTACGTTGAAGCGGCACGGCACTATAAAATGGCTTTGGATACCTGTAAAGATACAGACTATCTTGAAATTGCCAAAACAAGACTTGAACAACTCAAAAAGGAAGGATATTAGGAGTTAATCTTCTCTCTCTCTATGATGTATGCAGGAATTGGTTATGATGTACATCGATTTGTAGAAAACAGAAAACTGATTTTAGGTGGTGTTAGTTTCGATCACCATCTGGGATTATCAGGACATTCTGATGCCGACGTTATTTTACATGCTCTCGGTGATGCAATTCTGGGTGCAGCATCATTAGGTGACATTGGTGAACTCTTTCCGGATACAGACGATAAATGGAAGGGGATTTCAAGCCAGATACTCCTGGACAAGATAGTTGAGTTGGTAAATGAAAAAGGTCTACATGTAAATAATGTTGATATTATTTATATCGCACAGGAGCCGAAAATAAGTAAAAAGAAAAAAGAGATGGAACAGCGTATTGCCGAGATTCTAAAGGTAGATGTGGAAAGAGTGAATGTGAAAGCAACTACAACAGAAGGACTCGGCTCTATCGGACGCTCAGAAGGAGCTGCTGCACAGGCGATAGCTACCTTAATTCAAAGATAATCAACTTTACAAACTCTAACTCTTCTTAATTATTTCTAACCCATTCATATAGGGTCTGAGTACTTCCGGAACCTCTACAGTACCGTCTTCCCTTTGATAGTTTTCAATAATAGCAATCATTGTCCTGGGAAGCGCAACTCCTGAACCATTCAAAGTATGTACATGCTGCACCTTGCTCTCATCATCTCTAAAGCGTATATTGCTCCGTCTTGCCTGAAAATCCTCGAAATTGCTACACGAAGATACTTCCAGGAATTTGTCTACTCCGGGAGACCATACCTCAATATCGTAGCACTTTGCTGCAGCAAAACTTAAATCTCCAGTGCAAAGTTTTAGAACCCGGTACTGAAGTCCAAGTAACTGTAATACTTTTTCTGAAACAGATAAAAGTGACTCAAGCTCATCATAAGATGTCTCCGGCCTGACAAACTTTACCAATTCAACCTTATTAAACTGATGCACCCGCAACATACCCCTGGTATCCTTACCATGCGATCCAGCTTCCCGTCTGAAGCATGCTGTAAAAGCGGTGTAGTAAGTGGGAAGATCAGCGACAGACATGATCTCATTTGAGTGGATATTTGTTACCGGAACCTCAGCAGTAGGGATAAGAAACAGATCATCTTCAGGGATTCTGTACATATCATCCTCAAGTTTAGGCAATTGACCTGTTCCTGTCATTGATGATCTGTTAACAAGATAAGGTGGGAATATCTCAGTATATCCATGCTCCTGTGTGTGAAGGTCCAGCATGAAATTGTAGAGCGCACGTTCCAGCCTTGCTCCCGCACCCTTATACAGCGTAAAGCCCGCACCGGTTATCTTTGCCGCCCTCTCAAAATCCAGAATATCCAATGTCTTGCCAATATCCCAGTGGGGGAGGGGGGTGAATGAGTAGTTTCTCTTCTCTCCACACTCTTTCATAATTTCATTTGATGTCTCATCTTTTCCAACCGGTACATCAGAAGCAGGGATATTTGGTATTCTTAGAAGTATTGATTCCAATTTATCAGTTAATGCCTTTATATCAACCTCCAGCTGTTTTATATTATCAGAAACACCCTTCATCTCCTTTATCACATCTGATGCATCCTCTTTTTTCGACTTTAATTCACTGATCTTTTTAGAAGTAATATTCCGCTTGTTTCTAAGATCATCACATTCTATTAATAGAGACTTGCGTTTTGAGTCCAGTTCCAGCAGTGAATCAAGATTAGTCTTTTCATTTTTGTTAATTACTGCCTGCTTGACCTTTTCAATATCGTCACGAATAATGTTTATATCCAGCAT
>CAYTLC010000005.1:0-20366 GCA_964438395.1 uncultured Candidatus Scalindua sp. | reverse complement strand
ATGAACTTCATCTCATCCAGTATGCTGAGTGTGTCATTGCTGGCGAGGCTGTCAGTCCCCAGGGCAATGTTTATGCCTCTATCCTTCAGTAAAGAGAAAGGATGCTCTTTATGACGGAAAAATTCATGGCTCCTGGGACAGAAAACGACATTTGATTTACTCTTTTCAATTGTTCCGATCTCATCCTCTGTTAAGTAATTACAGTGAATAAGTATACACTCATTATTTAAAAATCCAATCTTATTCAGATAATTAATAGGGGACAGTCCGGGATGCTTCCATCTGTTTAACATCTTGAAATCATTCAATAGAGTGGCAAAGTGACCTGCTCCGACTGTCAGAAAATCTATCTCATCTTCCGTTTCGGCTATGTGCGTTGCGACTCTAATATCTAATTCATCTGAAACTTTCCTGCACTCTATGTAGAGCTTGTCTGAGACAGTATAAGGTGCATGAGGGAAGATCCCGATTGAGAGAAGATTGTCGGTGCTTATACCGCTGATTAACTCATTAAAATCCCTTATTGTATCTTCAGCCGTGTCAGGGTTAAAATTTATAATCTCAAAAAAGAGTAATTTTCTGATATTACTTGCTAACAACTCATTCAGTGCAATACCGTTCCTAGTAATATCAACGACGGTTGTAGTCCCGGATTTGAGGCTATTCTCAATTCCATTCCGAATGGAAAGAGCATATTCATTTTCAGACCAATCTTTCTTTATCGCTACTAAGTCCCTGATCCAATCTGTGAAATTGCCATTGCCGTTAAGAGATTTGTGCAGATTGGTTAATTCAAGATGAGTATGTGCGTTTATCAATCCAGGCACTATTGCAGAATTACCAAGATCAATTATTTTGTAAGAGCCAGCGTTATCAATGTCGCTGAACAATCCTGCAAACTTAATCTTTCCACCATCATCAATTAAGAGAGCACCATTGTCTATTACGTTATCAGGATCTTTTAATAAATATTTTGATTTTAGGATGTACATAATGAAAAGTTAAAAGTGACTACTACCTTTTTTCAGCTTTAGTCACTTTAGTTCACTTCACACTTTAGGCACTTAGTTTATGTTTTAGTTCTCCATCGTATCAGTTGTATATTTTGCTGTCAACTTCTAAAGAGGGGGGGGATTTGCAATTTACGATTTACAATTTTAGATTAAATACGTTGGTGCTCTTTTTTTTATTTTAACTCCTTCTCTATTTTCTTTGTGTACTTTGCGGCTTTGTGTGAGGATAATTTGTCACTTATTCCTTGATAAATCCATGTCTGATGTTAGAATCCAAATATGCTTAATAAGAAAATATTCTATATAATAATTTCTGTTGCCTTCTGTTTTACCACGTTTTTTCCGGTCAACACATATGGCTCAGATGGCCATATCATCTATGATCTTGACGAGATATTAGCAAAGGTAGAGGATGCTAATTCACGGCTTAAGACGATGGATGCAGACATTAAATATTCAAGAGTTATCTCTCTTCTAGACTCAGAGGAAGTCTCTCTCGGTTACTTACAGTATAAAAAACCGAAGAAATTGAATCTGAATTTCTTCCCTCCACGAAACGAAATCAACGTTATTGACGGTACATATATCTGGATATATCACATGAAGGAAAAACAGGTTGAAAAATACCAGATAAGCAGTGATATGGACTCTCCGCAGGGCATGGATATCTTTGACCTGGGATACGAATACACAACTGAAAAAGCGAAGGAGAACTATAGCATCACACTTCTGGAGGACATTTCGACTGATGAGGAAGCGTTATACCACATTGAACTCATTCCAAAGGAGACATTTGATTCCGAATATGACAGGATCTTACTGTGGGTTAGAGAGGGGCTCTGGCTGCCGGTACAATATCAGATGTTTGAGAGTGATGGAGAGATTATAAACACTATCGAGTTATCTAATATTCAGATTAACCCGGACATACCTGATAAAATATTCGTACTGGATTTGCCTGATGATGTGGAGGTTTTAGAGCCGTTTAAGTAAGAGAGTGCTTTCTAAATATAATCCAGTTTATCCTTAACTCCCGCCTCTTTAAAAGCATTCAGGCGCAGGCGACAGCTCTGGCAGCGGCCGCAGGCTTTGTCATTTCTTTCGTAACACGACCAGGAAAGTTGTAGTGGGGCGCCAATTTCAATACCTTTTTTGACTATCTCGGATCTGCTCATATTGAGCAGGGGGGTAATCACTTTTATATTAGTTGATGGCTTGGTTCCTACATCAACAAGCTTGCTATACGCTTTATAGTACTCTGGCCTGCAATCAGGATAATCAGGGCTGTCCTGCTGGACGGCACCTATATAGACGCTTTCCGCACTGATAGTCTCGGCCCAGGAGACCGCTATTGAGAGCAGATGAGTGTTCCTGAAAGGTACATACGAAGTTGGTATACTTACATTTGTATCATCTCTATCTCCTTTATCTACAGGTATATTGCGATCGGTAAGACTGGAACCACCAATCTTCCTTAAAAAGTCCAACTCAACTGTAAGGATCCTTGTTTCAGGTATGTTGTAGAATCTTGCTATAGATCTGAAAGAGTTATATTCCCTGGTCTGAGTTCGCTGCCCATAGCCTACATGGAGCAGGGCGACACTGTGTTCCTGCATGGCCATCGCCATAGTCACACAACTATCGAGACCTCCGCTCAGGAGGACTACTGCTAGATTCTTCTCTGACAAGTCTATTACTTTCATATTTATCCACCTTATATTAATATACTATAGTATATGGTAAAAAAATTATACACCGCTTGTTTTATCCGGCCAGATTATTTTGTGCAGTTGTAGCTGAAGTCGCACATCCAACCCATCTTTCAGTATCCATCCGGCAAGGGTCTTTGGCTTCAGCTTTCCATGTACTAATCCGAATAACACCGTCGCCTTGTCTCTTATTTTGTATTTCACTGTAACGCCCTTTGCCCATTCATAATCTCTCTTAGATGATATTATGAACTTTACCTCATCTCTGCTCTTAAGCCTCTCAATATTCTGCCAGTCCATCTCCTGCTCCATGCCGCTGTCAGGACACTTGATATCAACGACCCTTACGATACCTTTTGGCAATATATCAATGTTCCGGCTACCATTTGTCTCTATATATACATTGAATTGATCCTTTTTCAATAGATTTATCAGTTTGATGATGTTTTCCTGCAACAGGGGTTCACCGCCCGTGATACAGACATTCCTGGACTCATACCCACGTACACTGTTCAATATCTCTTCTAATGACATTGCAGACCCTTCGCTATATGCATATACCGTGTCACAGTACGAGCATCTCAGGTTGCATCCTGTCAGTCTGATGAAGACACAGGGAATACCGGCATAGGTAGACTCGCCCTGGATACTCACAAATATCTCATTAACAAGGAGGGAAGGTTCTTTTTTGCTCATATTTGTACATATTAAGGCTAACACTATGTATACAAAGGAGATATGCCTATTTCTTGATGTCCTGTATAATGTAGTATTTTGCTGAACATAACATAAGATATCTTATCAGACGTTATATTTAGGTTAAAAAAGATTATTTACCCTTAATCTCTTCATATTCGTGGTAAAGTGACTCTTCTTCGTTTCTTATCCTCGCATTGAGAGACGCAACAAGACTCTCAAAGTTTATCTGAAAGTCCTTATCAGTATCTCCTCCGGAGTAATCATCAAAGAACTCATGTACAACATTGGTAAGATGCTCAGGGTCAAGTGCAAACATTTCCAGTTCATTTTGCAGTTCCTTATTGCTTTCTGCCTCTTTATTGAGAACCGGATAAAGTTGCTCGTTCTCCTTATTAAGATGTTCCAGCAGGTACTCCTTTGCAGATATAAGTTTTGATCGGCCCTCTGGTGAATGAATGCCCAGCTTTTTAACTTCGTTAAGAAGTGCAAGAATTTCAGAATGCTCTTTTTTAAACTCTTCAATCAGTTCTGACATGTTTACTCCTTATAAATTAAGTGACTAAAGTTTGAAGTGAACTAAAGTGACTAAAGTTAAAGGCTTGTTTCCTCTTCTTTTATCTGTGCTATGTCCTCGGCGTTTTCCAGTCCGGGGATTATCCGTGTAAATCCGTGGCTAAATTCTGTTAGCTTTTTTTTATCTAAAACTTCTTTCCTTTGTGCCCTCTGCGTCTTTGCGGTGAGTTTGTCTTTCTTCATGTCTCAATCCCTGACTCTTTTCTTAAATACCAGGAAATAGTGATATGGCATAAAGTTGTGTTTTTCTATCAATTCAAACCCTGATCTCTCTACCTCTTTAATTAAGGTGCTTTCCGGGACTTTCGACTCGATCGGCGGGCCGAATGGAGATTGCTTTGCCGGATCCCAATCAATGATGGCAAGTCTGCCTGAAAATCGCATGTCCTTCCTTATATTCTCCAACATCAGGAAGGGTTTATCCAATTCGTGATATGTATTTGCGAGGAAGACAAGATTGAAGAAATTGTCAAGAAGTGAGGGGTCTTCCGGCTTTCCAAATATTACCCTGATATTCTTCAGCCCCAGATCTTCCACTTTTTTGGAGATGTAGTTAATCATCTCTATCTGAATCTCTTCGGCAAAAACCAGGCCTTTATCACCTACCCTTGATGCGAATGGTATAGTGAAATAACCGGAGCCTGCTCCAATATCAGCAACAATGTCACCCGCCCCCAGATGCAGCCTGTCCATAATCTCTTCTGCATCCTGCCAGTCTCTGGGTTCTTCAAGAAGGAATATCTTGTCAGGAGGAAAAAGCTCACCGGGTGTCCTAACCTGCGCTGAAACAGAGGTGGAAAACAGAGGCAGAAAAAGGGTCAGGAAAAATAAGGTTTTATACGCCATTAATGGCAATCTCATCTTCACCATTCTATCTAATACCCCCCCCCTGTTTCTATGCTGAGAAAACGTAATGCTACTTCTTTGATTTCTTCTTTTTGGCCCGCACGACAATCGGCCTTTTCCCTTTGCCCTCTTTCTTGAAAACGTGCAGTATAATCTCCGCATCTTCAAAAGGAACTGTTATAAAGGAGAAGTTGTCAAATATTTTAACATCGTCTATTTTGCTCTCTTCTATATTGGCTTTCTGTTTTATCAGTTTAACTAATTTACCACGTGTTATCGAGTCGGATTTACCAAGTGCGACAAACAGCCTCGCTGTTCCGGTCTTATCAACGGATATATCCCTGATCTCACTGTAACTTTTTCCGCTCAGCTCATCCTGGTATGAATGCTTAAGAAGCGCGGCAACAATGTGTTCGGGGTCCTGCTCACCCAGAAGCTCCTGCGCCATATGCATGTATTCATTATGCTTCTCATCCTTGATAATGCTCTTAATCTGTGTCTTAATCCGGGTTTTCTTTGAATTTATAATATCCTTAACTTTCGGTATCTTCTCTTTTCTAATCTTCGCTTTTGTGATTTTCTTTATAAACAGAAGCCTTCTGTACTCTTCCGGTGTAACGAACGTAATGGCGGTGCCCTCTTTACCCGCCCTTCCGGTCCTTCCTATCCTGTGCACGTAATATTCAGGATCCTGCGGCAGGGAGAAGTTAATTACGTGTGTCAGGTCATTTATATCAATACCTCTCGCAGCAACGTCTGTAGCCACCAGCATATTAGTCCTTCTTCGTTTAAATTTATTCAGTATTGTCTCTCTCTGATATTGAGATATATCACCGTGCAGTGCATCTGCGTCATACCCCCTCTCAACCAGGCGTCTTCCTATTTTATCAACATCAACCTTGGTCCTGCAGAAAATCAAGCCATAGAATTCGTGCTCTATATCAATGATCCTGCATAA
The DNA here is from genome assembly GCA_964438395.1 of uncultured Candidatus Scalindua sp. GTDB lineage: Bacteria > Planctomycetota > Brocadiia > Brocadiales > Scalinduaceae > Scalindua. The sequence goes on along the minus strand of CAYTLC010000005.1, from coordinate 14,568 downwards.
CGCATCAAACTTATCTCCGGTAGATACTTCAAAATATATCTGGTCAGTCAGGTTCGCAGTCAACTGTTCCTTCTTAATTGCGACAACCTCATAATCGTTCATATATTTTTTGGCTATACGCAATATCTCTTTGGGCATTGTTGCGGAGAAGAGCATAGTCGTTTTATCCTGATTTGTAGCACTCATAATCAATTCTACATCCTCAAGGAATCCCATATTCAGCATTTCATCTGCCTCATCCAGTACCAAATGTGATATATCATTCAACTTCATACTCTTCCGTTTAATATGGTCTATTACACGGCCCGGAGTCCCTACTACTATGTCTACACTCTTCTTCAAGCTTCTAAGCTGCAGGTCTATAGCCTGGCCACCATATATCGGGACTATATGTAATTTCTTACCCCCTTTTAAAGAGTTTAATTCATCTGAAATCTGAATTGCCAACTCCCTTGTTGGCGCAAGAATAAGTACCTGGGTACGTTTCGTCTTCTCCTTTATCTGCTCTAAAATAGGCAGCCCAAACGCAGCGGTTTTTCCTGTACCGGTTTGTGCCTGTCCAATCAAATCACACTCTCCTTTAAGCAGAATAGGAATTGATTTTTCCTGAATAGGAGTAGGTTCTTCAAAACCCTTCTTCTTTAGTGCCTTTAAAGTATTATCAGATAAACCCAGCTTCTTAAATTTTTCCAAAGTTTCCATTTTGTCTCCACTAAATTTCTTACAACTTTATATCGCGTAATATACTATAAATTGTTTAGTAATAGCTATTTAAAATTAAATAGTTACAGATAACTATAAAACATGGCACAAATTAAGTCGATATTGCTACAAAAAACTATCCTTCGACTCCGCTCAGGATGACTAAAATGTCACACTGAGCGGAGTCGAAGTGGCAGCATTGAATTAGATGTGCTATGATTATTGAGGCTTTCTGACAATTATAACAGACAAATACCCCTTGCCGGCACCTTTTAGCGATGGAAGGTCACGGGTAATGAACTCATCCTTCTGCCCAATATACGAGGCAAAAAGTGAATTATCAATAAGTTCCATCTCTTCCAGGAGCTCGATTACCTCATCCAGTTTCTTTGCTACTTTCATCAGAATTACAGTATCAAAGCTGGTAAGTATAGGGCGTAACTCCTCAATATTACTGGACACCGGAATTATTGCTAACTTCTCACTCTGCTCTATCAATGAAAAGTTTGCCAGGCTTGCTGCTGCATTATAGGATGTAATTCCCGGAATGGTGTGAATCTTCTCTGCAGGAATTATATTGGAAAGCTGCTGTAATAGATAACAATAAGTACTGAATGTTAACGGATCACCGATAGTAAGATAAGCTACGCTGTTACCGTCTTCAAGTTCACGCTTTATCTCATTTGCGGATGCCAGCCAGGCAGCCTCAAGCTTAGACTTGTCCTTGACCATTGGATAGACCTGCTCAACTACCCTTTTACCTTCGCACACGTCTTTAACGATGTCCAGCGCAAGGCTGGATGCTTTTGAATCTGCCCGTGGTGCAAAAATACAGTCCACAGACTTTATAATACGAACCGCTTTAAGCGTTACCAGCTCGCTATCTCCCGGACCTACCCCGATGCCATAAAACTCCCCTAAGCTGTTATTCATATCAACCTTACTCTTCATCCAGGAATATAACCACGTTTAAGTCACTTACCCGTATCTTCAGAATAGAAGATACATCAAATTCTCGAATTCTCTCCTTCTCCAGTGAAAGATTTTCACAGACGAAAATCTTCCTCTCTTTTACTCCGTTCTCTAACAATTTTTTGGCAATAAGCTTAACATTATTAGCACTATCAGTTAAGACAGCTACTTTATCGTTGTCAGAAATTCTCTTTACAACTGCTGCGAGCTTACCGGATCGCCCGTGCAGGCTCATAAAATATGCATCATTCCAGGTTCTGCCTATCTTGGCAAATGCCAACTGAACAGAACTGATACCAGGGATCACTTCGCATTTCTCAGCACCCAGTTTATCAACTATTAATTTCGAGTAACTGAAAAACCCCGGATCACCACTCACGAGAACAACTACCTTCTTCTTCTTTTTATTTAATGACACAATTCTCGTAATAAGCAGCTTATAATTATTGCTCAGTACATATGTATCGGCATCTGCATCAGGGAACAGTGACAAAAGCCTTCTACTGCCTATCAGGACTTCAGCATGAATTATCTGTTGCATTGCATACCCGGTCAAATATTTTCTTGCACCCGGGCCGCAGCCTACAATAGTAACCTTGTTTACAATTTTTTTTGCCAAACCTTAAAGCCCTTTGAAGTCCCAACAATGTTCTTCTTCATATCAAACATTATTGTTCCTATTTCTGTTTTAGATGAGACATATCTGTATGCCGCTTCCTGTACATCATCAGCAATACTATTAAATATATCCAGTTTATTATGTTTCCTCATGATCTCCACCATTCCTTCAACAGTTGGAGACTCTTCAAGTTCACAAACAACTGCTGAATCAATCTCTGACTTCTTAAACAGGTTGATCAAGATATCATTTGCCGGTTCTGACTCTGAACTGTGTGTATAAAAATCACCACGAATCAATTTAGTGAGTTTACCGGGATGGCCTCCGAGTATGACGCTCTTAAAACCGCGCTTAACACTCTCATCCAACATAAACCCGACGAAATTACTCATCTGAATTACCTGATCACCCTCTACTTTGAAATGCATTTTGAACCCTGTCTCACCAATGCTTCCGGGGACCAGAATAACCGATTCGTGACCGGCAGCTTTCGCCACATCAAGCCCGCACAAAAGTGAAACCTTAAATGAGTCCAGAGACATCGGCCTGACAATACCGGTAGTCCCTATTATGGAAATACCGTCAACGATACCCAATCGACCATTGAATGTCTTCTTTGCCAGCTCTTTACCTTCAGGCACGGTAACACGAACATCAATCCCGCCCGGAGTCCCCAGGACCTCTTCCAGGGACTGCCTGATCATGGATCGTGGTACAGGATTTATAGCCGGTTCACCCTTAGGAACCTGAAGTCCCGGTTTTGTTACAGTACCGACACCATCTCCCGCTATGAACCTGATTCCATTACCGCCTGATCTTTCGACCCTTACATGAATTTCACACCCATTCGTAATATCGGGATCATCACCGGAATATTTACGTACAGCACATTCGGCAAAACCGTCACCCACCTTGCGGTGAAGGAGGTTTAACTGCAATGTAACATCTGCAGGAGTTAATAGATCTACAGATTCGGGTATTGTCCCCCGGAGCAGCCCAAAAGCCGCACCCTTCGCCGCACCTGCAGCACAACTTCCGGTAGTATATCCATATTCAAATTTATCTGGCATTTGTATAAGAGGAAAAGTGACTATAAACTAAGTGACTAAAGTTAAAGGCTTTTTTTGGCCATTCGTAAATCCCAAATCGTAAATCGAAAATCTTGCCTCTAATTTCATGCTTCATTAAACTTGCTTCTGCTTTTCCTTGGTGATATTGATCAAGGCATTTACAATCGAGACGGCAACTGCGCTACCGCCTTTTCTGCCGATGTTTACTATGTAAGGGATTTGAACATCTTTTTTATTATCAAGAAATATCTTCAACGCCTCTTTGGATTCTGACGACTTTACAAAGCCTACAGGCACCGCCACTACGAGAGCCGGCACAACCGCCTCTCTTCTAATAAGATCGATGATTGAGAACACTGCAGTAGGCGCATTGCCTACAACAACTATTCCTCCCGATATGTCATCCAGGGACTCCTGCATAGCTGTAATTGCACGGGTCTTGCCGGACTCCTTTGCCTTTGCAGCCACATCATCATCTGCAATCCTGCAGATGATCTTGCCACCGAATTTATCTATCGCCTTGGCACTGATACCGACCCTTACCATATTGACGTCAGTCACTATCGATTTGCCTGATGATATCGCCTCTGTTGCTGCATCAACAGCCGTCGGGCTTATTATCAGGTTGTATGCATAGTCAGTGTCTCCGGTCGCATGAATAACCCTTCTTACTATCGGTCTGAACGCTTCCGGAATATTTTTAAAATTGACAAGATTATCGATAATGTCAAAGCTCTCGTTAATTATCTCCTGCGGGTTCTCTGAATAGTCTTTAGTCTGTTCATTCATATCTTATCTCTATCTGTTCAAAATTTAGTTTGCGGCCTCTTCTATTCTGTCAGCAGCTATCAAAGCTATACGCTCATCAGCGCCAATATTCTTTGCATAGCAGAACTCTACTTCAGGGTATTTCTTCCGCTCGTTATCTATCTCTTCAGGGATGTCCTTTAGAACGTGATTCCCACTGAAAAGCAGAAGTGGCATAACCACGATCCTCTCCGCCCCCCTGCCTGTTAAATCCTCAACTACCTCGGTAAGTCCTGGTTTAGCCAGCTGCAGAAATCCTGCTTCAACCATGTCCCACTTTCCCATTGTACGCAACATCTCTACTATACTGAACAAACCCTCATTACCGGTTCTCACCTTACTTCCATGCGCCAATACTATAACGCCTGTTTTTTTACTCATTATTGATTACGTCCTTTCCGCTGCTAATTTACGATTCTTTCTCTGAAATCATTTCTCCTGAATTTCTTGCTTTCCTAAGATATATCGTTTCTTTGTCTTTTCACTTTAACATTCAATATTTCTTGTTCGATATTCGATATTATCTTTTTCTCTGAATCCTCCGCGAGCTCTGCGTTAAGTCTTCGCGGTGAATAACTAAAACCCATCTAGAACAACTTTTAAAAATTTAACCACCCCATTTCCCCTCCTTTCGAAGGAGGGGATTAAGGGGTGGTTGTTCTCAATTCATTAATCTTGCCTCTTGCTCATATGCTGGTTCAATCATGTTGATTGAACTCAAACGTTTTATCTGTTTACATTATAGTTTTTCTCTGCGAACTCTGCGTTAAGTCTTTTGCCTTTTTTCCTGCAATTCCTGCCTTCCTAAGATATCTTATTGCTTCTTGTCTCTGTTTTTTCTTTCTATTTAATATTGCTTTTCTTTGTGCTCTTCGTGTCTTAGTGTGAGAACCTTTTTGTCTTTGTTTTAAAAATCAGTGTTTATCCGTGTAAATCCGTGGCAAATTTGTGTTTTGAACTCTTTGCCATGCTTGATAATAAATTTACTGCAAGTTTCGGATTACTGCTGAAATGTATATGAGTGTAGGATGCCATAACATTACTCTTACATATACCATCAACCCCGGTTCTCTTACCATTGCTTTTCCTTGTATTATAGGCAAATATGGTACTGTCCGGGACATCCTGCAGTTTAGACCAGTGAAATTCGTGGGCACGGAACGTCTCCCCTTTACTGCAGATCACATTGTCACATGCCGCATCGACAATGACATATCCAAGCCCCTGCCTCCTTTTTTCCATCCTTGATGTGCCGTTAAGCACACTACTCATCTTAAACGATCTGCCATCACAGTCAATTAATTTTTCCAGCAGGTACATCATCCCGCCACATTCACCATATATTACAGTCCCCTGCTTATGCGCCTCTAATATTGAGCTCATCATGCTCTCATTCTTCATTAGTCTATCCGCAAACAGTTCAGGAAACCCCCCTCCCATATATATGCCGTCTATACCGTCCGGAAGTGATTTGCCAGCGAGAGGACTGAACTCTACAATCTTAGCACCCAGTGCTTCAAACAGATCTATATCATCCTGATAATAGAAACAGAACGCGTTGTCCCTGGCAACAGCCAGCGTTACATCCAACGAACTGTCTCTCTCTCTAAAGATCGTTCTGTTATATTCAGGAAAAGTACCGGCCGAACCGGCAACCTCCTGTAATTTATCAATATCTATCGTCTCAGATACCATCTGTCCCAGTTTATCATAGAGATCGGAATTGATCTTCTGCTCCTCAGAAGGAATCAGCCCCAGATGCCTCTCCGGAATGGTAATATCACTCTCCTTTTTCAAATATCCAAGGACAGCGACAGAACAGGACTCTTCGATAGCATCTTTGACATAATCATAATGGTTCTGACTCGCAATATTATTAAGAATTACACCGGCGATATTGACCTCTTTGTCAAACTCCCTGAAACCCATCACAACAGCTCCCGCGCTCTGTGCAACACCCCTGGCATTTACGACAAGGATGACAGGAATATTCAGGAGCTTTGCCAGATGTGCACTGCTGCCATGACCGGAAGAGTCAATACAGCCGTCATACAGACCCATTACACCCTCAATAACTGATACATCGGCGTTAAGCGCAGAACGTGCAAAAAGTTCACGACAGGCGTTCTCACCCATCATCCATGTATCCAGATTCCTGGACGCATTTCCTGTTACAAAAGTGTGATGAGACGGATCTATATAATCCGGCCCCGCCTTAAACCCCTGAACCTTAATCCCCTTCTGCACGAGGGCAGACATAATGCCCAGTGTGACAGTAGTCTTACCCGCTCCACTATTAGTACCCGCAATCATAATTCTTGGAAGTTGATTCATGAAAATTAAGTGACTAAAGTGATCTAAAGTTAAAAGTGACTAAAGTTAAAGGCAACGCGTAACCTGCAACTTGCAACCCGCAACCCGAAAATTAAAAACCAGGCATTTTGTAAAAGATCCTTGGAGATGACGAGTCAAATGCCCCTATCATTAAGTCGTTTCCACCCATCGATAGATAGCCATCAATCAACAAGACGGAAATACCAATAACAACTGAAATAATTGCTGATACCACTACTATCTTTGAGGTACTGCTGATATCATGAAAACTGACGTTCCTCTGCGGATCTCCGATAAAGGGTTTATCTGAACGTACATCATTGTATACACTCGGCCCACCCAGCCTGATCCCTAACGCACCGGCGATAGCCGCCTCCGGAATTCCGCTGTTAGGACTTGGATGTTTCCGTCCGTCTCTCTTTAATATTTTTACCGAATTTGAATAATTCGCACCACAGAGATATGAAGCTATAGGGAGCACTACAGCCGCAATCCTTGCCGGGATATAATTTGCTACATCATCAAGCTTGGCAGATGCCCGGCCAAAATCAATGTATCTATCGTTTTTATACCCAACCATGGAATCTAGTGTATTAATCGACTTATACGCCATTGCAAGTGCCGGACCGCCTATAAAAGCATAAAACAGCGGAGCAATTATACCGTCAACAATGTTTTCCGCTGATGTCTCAATACAGCCAGTTGCAATCTGCTCTTCGCTGAGATTCTGCGTATCCCTGCCGACAATCCTCGATAGATTTTTGCGCGCTGTTTTCAGGTTGCCCGACTTCAGTGCTTTCAATACATTGCCAGTCTCCCTTAACAGATCACGTGTGGAGAGTGAAAAGAAGATGATGATAATACTGACAAGAATGCCGAGAGACCATCTTATTTCATAAAAGAAGATCAATAGTTGATAAGTGACCAGGTACGTACCGATAACAATGATGAAGGTAAGGAATATACCCCCCACCTGCTTTGAAGGAATAAGCCTACGCAGTACCTTCTCGCAATACTCTATGCACACGCCAATCATCCTGACAGGATGCGGAAACCACCTTGGGTCCCCTATCATTATGTCCAGGAGAAAAGCAATACCAATTTGTACCGGCAAATAATCATTCATTTTTTTAAGTGATCTAAAGTGATCTAAAGTTAAAAGTGACTAAAGTTAAAAGAAACTCGTAACATCTTGCTTCTTTTATCTGTGCTTATCAGTGTAAATCCGTGGCTATATTTCTCTTTTTTCTTTCGTCTTTTTTCCTGCAATTCCTGCTTTCCTAAGATATATTTTTCTTTCTTTTTTTATCTGTGTTTTATCCGTGTAAAGTCCTCGGCGCTTTTTGTCCGGGGAAATCCGTGGCTAAATTTCGTTTCTAGCTTTTCTCTGTGTTCTCTGTGGCTCTGTGTGAGACTGCCTTAAAAATCAAATCCATGTTTATATGTTCCCTGAACCAATCCGCCAATTTATCATATTCCCTCTCCTTATCCACACTGCTCAGCTCTTCAGCCAGCATGGGGGAAAGGCCTTTGTTTTCTCTTAACTTGTTAATAAGCCCCAGCCGGAACTCGTCGTTATCAAAAATTCCGTGCAGGTACGATCCTATTACGTTTCCATCATCGGAGACTGCCCCGTCATCCATGCACACCTCTTTGTCGGATCTCTCCAAAATCTTCAGGAATGGTGCGGTTCCGTTGAGCAGTTCTGTCTCACCCATGTGAATCTCATAACCGGTTATTTCACTATCTGAGTTCAAACCCATAAAGATATCTGAACCTTTGTTATGAAATTTTGCCTTTACCTGGTAAGTGTTTTTCTGCATCCGGAATAGTGTACTTACGTCAATGAGCCCAAGCCCCTCAGTCTCAAGAGTTTTAGACTCTGCGTTTTCCGGGTCGCGGATCACACTGCCAAGCATCTGGTAACCTCCGCAGATACCGATAACCATGGTACCGCTTTTTGCAAGATCAATAATGGCATCGGCAATACCACTCTCCTTTACAGATTCCAGATCGCCGATTGTGTTCTTGGTGCCCGGAAGTATAATCAGGTCCGGATTACCGATCGAACGTGCGCTTTCAACAAACCTGACGTTTAGACCCTTCTCTCTTATAAGGATGTCAAAATCGGTAAAATTCGAAATCCTCGGCAATCTCACAATAACAACATCAATCAGCCCCTCCTGCTTCACATCTTCTTGCCTCCTGCCTCTATTATCCAGGCTCATAGAGTCTTCATCATCAACATCAATGTTCGTGAAATATGGCAGTACACCCAGAACGGGTTTTTTAATTCTCTCTTCCAGCATATCGATACCGGACTCTAATATTAAGAGATCACCTCTGAACTTGTTAATGGCTATACCCATAACTCTATCTCTTTCGTCACTGTCCAGCAGCTCGAGTGTGCCCACTATCCATGCAAACGAGCCTCCCTTCTCGATGTCAGTAACAAGAATTACCGGTGCATCTGCAATCTCTGCAATCTTCATATTGACGATGTCGTTGTCCTTTATATTGATCTCAGCCGGACTTCCGGCTCCTTCGATAACGATAACGTCGTATTCGCTGCTTAATGATTCATACGCTTCCTTCGCTATCTCAAGCATAGACTCCTTATTCTCATAATACTCATGAGCGGTCATATGCCTGAGCGGCCTTCCCATCGTTATGATCTGAGAGCCGTTATTACCGGAAGGTTTCAACAGTATCGGGTTCATCTCGGCTTCAGGAAGTATCCCCGCCGCTTCCGCCTGTGCAACCTGCGCCCTTCCCATCTCCCGGCCGTCCGCCGTCACATAAGAGTTATTGGACATGTTCTGCGCCTTGAAAGGTGCAACCTTCAAACCCTCCTGGCGAAAAATACGGCATAAAGCACACACCAGTATACTCTTACCAACATCCGACCCCGTCCCCTGTACCATAATGGCCTTAGCCATAAAAGAAAACTCCTATAAGAAGTTAAAAGAAACAACAGATTCCGCTAAGGAATGCAGGAACTCAGGAAAAAACATACATAACAAAGCCTTGGATTTTAAACCTTCCTGTAATTCTTGCTTTCCTAAGATGTTCTATTTGTTTTAGTCTTTCTTCCTGTCCTCGGCGCCTTCTGTCCGGGGAGCGCCCTTTGCGTCTTTGCGGTGAATTAAAGTCTGTTATTTTATCAAAAAAGAGGTGTAAAGAGAAGGAATTTAAGGATTTACGCGTTGCGAGTTACGAGATGCGAGTTACGAGATGCGGGTTGCTAGATGCCATTTTAATTAGACATTGCAATGTACGTCAACATGACGTATACTGCTTCCATGGACAAAGTCAGTTTTATAAAGGTGAGAAAAATACTAAAGGTACTACCTGCCCATATCTTAAGAAACCTTCAACGTTGGGCAATGCAAGTAGAAATGCTTGGTATGAAAGAAGTAAGAAAAATCCCTGGATATCATGATGAGCCATTGAAAGGAAAACGTAAAGGTCAAAGGTCCATTAGACTGTCCAAAGCATATAGGCCTTTTATACAGAAGACAAATATGAAGGAATTAATACAATTTCAATAGAGGAGATAAATAAGCATGAATACTAAAGATTACGGCACTAAAGAGCTGCAAAATGAATTTGGCCCTCTTACCTTTGGAAACGCACTGGGAAGTTTCAGGTTGAGCAAGGGAGTGTCACAGAAAGAGTTTGCAAGATTTTTGGGTATAACCCCTCAAAGCCTTTGCGATCTGGAAAAAAGCAGGCGTATTCCATCACCCGGACGAGCTGCTAAAATTGCCAAAAAACTAAAGGAGCCTATTGCGTTTTGGGTTCAATTGTCATTTCAAGATACTATAAGAAAAGAGGAATTAAAATTGAAAGTATCTGTAGCATAATCCAAGTACAACAACGAATGAGAAATGACTATTGGCTAATGTCTAATAACATCAGGATGTGCAAGATCGTGCACAGAGGCGTGGTTAACATTTGTCATTTTGAAAGATTCGACTCCGTTCTTTCTAACTCAACGCAGAGGCGCAGAGTACGCAAAGAAATGATACATCTTAGGAAAGCAGGAATTGAAGAGAGATTAGGGTGTCAAAAGAGAGACGCTTTGTAAGTATTCAGCGGAAATGCCAACATTGGCAAATCCGCTGAATAACCGGCTATTTAGATGGTTTTCTTACGATTTCCCGAACTAATTTTGTCAACTGGGCAAGCTTGACCCTATGCTTTTCCTACTTCTTTTTCATTATAAGGTCAATAAGTACGCTTGTCTCCAGATAGTTAAGATCAATGGGCTTGGTTATGTACCCATCGGCACCCTTCTTAAGGGCATCTTTAGCTATACCTTCGTCTATTACGGCAGTAACCATTATGATGCCTATTTTTTCGTCAAATTGCCTTACACGCCTCAATACTTCCATGCCATCTATTCCGGGCATCGTTATGTCGAGTAGCATTATGTCAAATTTCAGATTTTTTACCTTTTCCAATGCATCCTCTCCGCTATATGACGTAAAAACGTCATATCCTCTTTCTTCCAGAAACCTCTTGATCGGATCACATGCCCAGACTTCGTCATCAACAACTAATATAGTACTCATAACTACCCTCCATGGTGTAATGTTTACAATGCTAATTTAATGTATCTGGATTTCAATGTTTGGCAGGAGACGGTTTCTACCGGTTGGAAATCCCTGAGTCCCTCAATATCAAACTTTTATCATGTTTCAACCGGTAAGTTAATCGTAAACGTTGTCCCTTTTCCTACTTCGCTTTCTACAATAATTCCTCCTCCATGCCTTTCTATTATCCCGTATGATATACTGAGGCCCAGACCGGTTCCCTTGCCTTCCTCCCGTGTGGTAAAAAATGGTTCAAATATTTTATCAAGGTGCTCTTTTGGAATACCAGTGCCTGTGTCTTTAATTCTAATACTTATGGCTGGATCACCCTGTTCTTTTTTGCTCTGAGTACTAATTGTTATTTTACCGTTATTAGTTATAGCACGCTTCGCATTCATCAACAAATTTAGAAATACCTGTCTTAACTCATCACTATTTGCTTTAATTGAAGCCATACCCTTCTCAAATTCTTTTAACAATTCTATATTTTGCACCTTCATCTCAGGCTGAACGATGGTGATTATGTGTTCTAATAAACCGTTTATATTAACCATTCCAGCTACAGTTTTTTTCGTCCTTGAAAACCTCAACATGCTGTCTGTAATAGTTACTATACGGTCAACTTCTTCCAGAACCTTTTGCAGGTCTCCTTCTGTCTTTGAACCCCATTTCCCCTGCGATAACAACATTTGAGTATAAGATGAGATGATATTTAAAGGATTTAACACCTCATGGCATACGCTTGCTGTCAATCTTCCAAGAGATGCCATTTTATATGACTCCTTTAAATCCATTTCTATCTTAATACGCTTCGTGACGTCGCGTAGAATACCGATGAACATGCGCTGCTCACCTATACGCCTCTCACCGACCGCTAATTCCATTGGGAAGGTCGTACCATCAGAGCGTAAGCCCCGTACATTACGTTGGAGGCCTGTGCCTATAATGTGTCCTATTCCCGTACTGATATAGCGTTGGAGATAGCTGTCATGTTTACTGTGATATGGTTCCGGCATCAACATTTTTACATTCTGACTGATAACCTCCGCAGGAGTGTAACCAAACAAATTCTCTGCTGCCGGATTAAATGATTGAATAAGACCCTGTTCATTGATGGTAATGATACCGTCTGCTGAATTATCAACAATAGAACGGAATAGAACCTCCATCTTCTCGCGTTCAATTGCCTCAGCAAGTATATTTGCGATGGTCTGGATGAAGTAGATGTCGTTCTTATTGAATGTTCGATGGCTGCTTTTATGCACTCCCAGTACACCGAAAGGGTCTTCTTTGCCCTGAATGGTCACGCTCATTCCACTAATAACACCGTGGTCATTCAGCAGTTGAGATTTGCTGAATCGTGTCTCCGTACGGAGGTCTTCAACTATTACAGGCTTATTGGAATGCAGGGCATATCCGGCCGGTAAAGCAGTATCTGCCTCCACTGTCGCATGCCCCACGTGCCCTTCCTTCCAGCCTACACCCGCTCTTAACAGGAAAGTATGGTTATCCGGCAGGAGTTCAAATACATTACAAAACTCCATATCCAGGGTGTTTGCAACTATGATAGCGATTTCATCCATCAGCGAAAAAAGATCTGTGTTTACTAATGCACGTCGGCCAATATTAGTGATCTGTTTCTGCTGATATGAATGCAACTTGAGGTCCTCTTCGGCCTGCTTGTGCTCAGTAATATCTCTCATAATCTGGACAGTACCAACAAATTCACCTTTATCATCAAAACGGGGAAAGCTTGAGATACTAAAGATACCACCCAGACAGGGCACTTCCATCTCTCTTGTAACAGGTTTTATGGTTTTAGTCGCCTCTATTGCTACGCAATTGCTTAAGTCATCATCCTGAATTTGATGGAAAATCGTCTGACAGTTTTTACCGATAATATCTTCAATTTTCACTTCAAGACTGTCTAATAACACGTTGTTGCATCTTATTAGTGTGCAGTCTTTATCCCACAGGATGATAACATCTCTCACTGAATTAAATGTTGATTTCCAGTCCCGACTGGCATCTTTATTATCTTTCAATAATTTAGCAAGCTTTAACCGCATCGTGTCAAATGAAATGGCCAGAGTGCCTATTTCGTCATTGAGGGATATTTTAACCTCTTGCTTCAGGTCTCCGCTTGCAAGCCTCTCAGTTACATGCGTTAGCTCTCTGATGGGTTTCGTTGCTGCACCGGCGAAGACGATACTCACACAGATGACCGTGACAGAGCTAATAATTCCTAGTGCTATGGCAATAAGACTAAACATCCTTAAGGGTTTAAATGCCTCTGCCTTGTCAATCTTGGCTACCAATCCCCATCCGGTTTCGTGAATATGCTGATATGCAGACATTACCATGACGCCTCTATAATCAGGAGCTACGAGAATACCATTGTTACCTGCTAACGCCAATCGCATTGGTTCAGCCTCAGTTGCTTCCATTGAAATGAATAATTCAAGGGCCGCATCAGGCTCATACCGCAGGGAATTCAAGAACACAATTTCACCGCCTTCGCTCTTCTGACCCAGAACCACTTCACCTGAATCTCCCATCCCGATCCTATTGGCTGAGACCGCGTCCAGAATAGTAATACTATAAGCATTTATAATGGTGCCAATCAACTGGTCATTGGTCTTGTTCAAAATAGGTGAAGATATTAATATGCATTTCGCATCCAGATAAGACAAATAGCCTGGTTTGTCAACATAGGTCTCAATTATTCCTCGCGTAAAGACCTCATCGTCGGACATATCCTCCCCGGTCCATGTCTCATCAGTTGATGCAATAACCTTACCTTTTGTGTCTACAATCGCTATTGCTATAATATGAGGATCAAGAGGCTTTTTATTAATCTTAAGATGGCTGGTCAGGCGTGCGATAGAATGGCTTTGATCTTCCCTACTGGAGATTATATTCTGGTTGTCTCTAATAAACCCATCTGAGCCAAAGTCTATGGTACGTGCCTTCTTTGCATCAAGAATGTCCAGGAGGTGAAGTTTCTTAGACTCTGACATTGCAGCGAGTTCTTGCAGTTTTTGTTGTTTTAGGAAACTCAGGGCATTAATGTAACCTATCACTGTCAGTATGGTAATAGGTATGAGCGAGACGCAGAGTGTAAATATGAGTAACTTGCTTTTTATTGAGAAGCCCATAATCTTCTTTCTGAAATAATTGTAATTGCCTTACCTATAAAGATAATAGTCAAGAGCAAAAACAGTATTCTTACAAGATGATACCTCAGTTAATTGATTAGTGATTTAAGATTTACCATTCTCTTTTCAACCGATAACAGATTATTTCTTCCAGGCTGAGTCCAGATTTTCTTAGATTTCTAATTTATGAAAAGTGTATCCATCTCTTTGAATTAACAATTACCAATGATGAATTATCAATTATTAATTGTTAATTACTTATTGGGCATTGATTTGCGTTATAATACTTTAGTAAATAGTAAAAGCAA
>CAYTLC010000004.1:0-32842 GCA_964438395.1 uncultured Candidatus Scalindua sp. | reverse complement strand
CTCGAAACGGAATGTTAATATTTGTTCCATGACGATCCTCATCAGGCATGACTCTAACCTCACCAAAATGGAGAGCAAATCTCAGATGTATCTGAGGGCCATCCATTACGTTGGAATTGTATGTATTAACTCTCTCCAGAACCTGGATTACCGCATCAAGCGCACACTTTGAATTGGGAAAACAGACCAGAAATCCATCACCGGTACTCTTAGTAAAGGATGATTTTTTCTCCTTGAATATGGGAAACATTATATCTTCGAGAGCATTTTTTATGATGTAAGTGGCCCCATCTCCATACAGGTCCATCATTTTGGAAGATTCACATATATCAGCTACCATGACAGCCTCAGGAATTTCCCTTCTGCCACCGGACGATTTCTTTAAAGTATTAATATGGGACTTTATATCTTTGAAGTCACTGTCACTGGCATAAACTTTATTAAACAACCCACGGGCCTGATGTTTCAATCCTGCTTTTTCACAGGCATCACCTAAATCATACATCTTTGATTTTACACCTGCGTCGGTACAGGAAATCTTTGAATATTCCTGCACATGTTTTTCCGCAGTTTCAAGATCCTTGATTTTTAAAAAATGCTGGGCAATAAAATAGTGAGAATCACTCTTGTACTGTCCGCCTGCTTCAGCCACTTCCTGTAACAGTGCGATTCCTCGATCGTTGTCTTTCACTTCCATTAAATAGATATTGGCCAGTTCATAGCGCACGCGATTCAATTGATCTCCGTCTAGCTTTCCACCGGAAATCATATTTTCATAAACTGTAACACGTTTATCAGAAACCTGCTTCTTTATATCCTCTATCTGAACAGGGACGTGTGAATATTTTTCTGTCAAAGTTTCTAACCGATCTATCAGCATAATAGCTTCCTCGATATTTCCTTCTGCCAGAAAAATTGAAATTGATTTTTCGATTACTTTTATAAGAACTGTTTGATAAGATTTTTTTTCAGGTGTGATTTCCAGGAGCTTTTCAGAATTTTGAATAGCATCCGTACACTTCCTGTTCCTTATATGTGTATTGATAGATCCTATGAGTTTTTTTTCGTATGTACTGAGATTTTTGATCAATGCATCGAAAGACGGGCGATATCTCCCTTCATTATGTTTATCTAACTTAATAGCCTCCTTTATACAACTAATAGCCTTTGGATATTCCATCAAGTGCTGATAAATCCGACTCAAAAAAACGTGTAGATGTGGATTGTCCGGTTGTTTATCAATTTCTTCCCGGGTAATTTTTATTGCATCTTCATATTCCCCGGAACAGCAATGCAAATGGATAAGGATATACAAATACTTTTCACTGGCTTTCCCTTTTTTACGCAAAGCGTCATAGTTTAAGATTATGTTTTGCACATCTTTTGCCTGGTCAAAAGCGTTGAATAGCGCGGTGTATACCTCCTCGTTTAAAGGATCAATGTCAACGAGATCAAGCAGGCCATTGGTTGCTACTTTATAATGACGCGGGCAATTAGTACGCATATCCGCATACTCTTTCACCGCACCTTTGTAATTCTTCTGCCGGATTAAGATCCTGGCAGATAAACTGTACTTTTTTGAATAGTAGGGGCCTAATACCTTGAGACGATCAAATACTTCCAGGGCATCCTCATCCCTGCCTTGAAGAAAATAGATTTCTCCTAAGACCTCATTATAGCGCATATAGTGTACGCCATATTTTTCTGACAAAACCTTCAGGTCTTCTGTTGGAATTACCTCATGAATCTTATCACAGCATATAAGTGCCTGGTCATAATCTTGTTTTTTGAAGTAGGCGAAGGAGAGGTCATTCAAAACCTTTACGCTTTGCGGGTTCTGCTCAATTTCCATCTCCCCATATTTGATGACCATATCCCAATCATTTTCCATTAATGCTTTTTTACGATTCTCTTTAAGTTTGGACATAATCTAAATCTCCAGGGGTATTAATGACGCTTATGTAACTGTAGAGCATTCAAATATTTATACATAACCTATTGGCCAGGTGAGTCACCAATTTTTTATACACATTGTTACTTTAAAATGCAAGAATGAAAAATGTTGGTTACATCAGGGAGGGAAGGGTTGTGGCTACCAATATAAATGGAAAATATGACAAAAAGAATTTCAGGAAAGTACAAGAATTGTTTGCGAAACTAATGAGACCCTTAATATGGCAAGCTAATCATATAAGCTTTGCTGTAAATTGATTAAAGAAAAAGTGACACATATGGGAGTCACTACCGTTCCCTGTTGTTCTCAGATATTCAGCAGGTAGTAGGTTCCTGCTCCGGCCAAATAACCAGACAGTGCCAGTAAGCTCATCCTTCTCAGATACCAGATAAAATCTATATTGAGAATACCCATGACCGCTACGCCTGCCGCTGATCCGATAATCAAGACACTACCACCGGTTCCAGCGCAATATGCCAGAAACTCCCAGAATGTTCCATCCACCGCAAAATTACCGGCAGGCGCAATATCGTACATTCCCATTGCTCCTGCGACAAGCGGTACATTATCAACAACTGCGGATAGCAGGCCTATTATTAAATTAATGATATAAACATTACCAATGCCGCTATCGAGAAAGGTAGCTACGTATCCCAAATGTCCTGCAGATTGTAATGCAGCAACAGCGATAAGAATACCAAGAAAAAACAGTATGGTAGGTGTATCCACCTTCCTGAGCACTCCCACAACTGTTTTTGTTGATTTGACCCCCTCGTTTTTACTGTGATGCATCAACTCTGTAACCACCCATAGTACTCCAAGACTGAATGTCATCCCGAGCACCGGAGGGAGATGCGTAATCACTTTAAATACAGGAACGAATAATAACCCTCCAACGCCGAGAAAGAAAACTACCTTTCGTTCAGTTGCTGTTGTCGGATCACCTATGTTGTCTTCTTCACGTCTTTGAAAAAGTGGTTCCGCCGGCCTTTCCACATTACCTTTCTGCATAAATGTGAGAATGCCTAATGGTACAACCATGCATACTAAACTTGGGACTATTAATTTCACTATTATATTGACCGCCGTAATCTGCCCATCAATCCAGAGCATTATGGTGGTTACGTCACCAATAGGCGACCAGGCTCCTCCGGCATTTGCAGTTATTATGACTACACCCGCGAACAACCAGATGTCTTCCTTCTTCTTCATTAGCTTCTTGAGCAAGGCCGTCATAACAATTGAAGTGGTAAGATTATCCAGTGCGGCTGAGAAAAAGAACGTGAGTACCCCGATTATCCACAACAGCTTCACCTTACTGATGGTTCTTATCATATCGGTGATTATCTTGAAACCTTCGTGAGCATCTATCACCTCCACAATAGTCATAGCGCACAAAAGGAAAAAAAGGATCGCAGCGATCTCACTTAAAGTATGGGCAATAGAGTGCTCTATATAATGATGTGCAATCTCCGGTGTTTCTTCAACAGGGGCTTGATGAATCGGAACACTTAGTTCGTGATGTTTAAGAATGTCCTCAAGAGAAGTATAATGACCATCGATGCTTTCATTAATGGTCTCATGACATAAATAGTCTTTAAATCCGGGAGTGATCTTCTCTGACTGGGCAATGGTATTAATCGAATCATGATTATTGAAATGCAGTATCTCAGAAGGGGCCATTGCGTAAATACCCCAGCATAGTGCCCCCGTTATCAAGGCGGATGCTGCCTTATCAATCTTTATCGGATGCTCCAGCGCAATGGCCAAATAGCCAATTACGAAAACTGCTACCATTAATATAAACATTGTTAATCAGTATAAGGGTATAGTAGTAAAAGCAAGACATCACGCCTGCGAGTATCAGGCATACACTAAAGTATACTTATCGGCCAAAAGCACAAAATATTAAGGAATTTTTCACAGTTGAGAAAATTAATCTATGTTTAGGGTATCCCACTTTCCTCCTTTAGCGGTATTCGCGCTCTCTGTATTTTTTTTCAAACGCTCACTTATATTCTTTAAATTGTATTTCAGCCATTTCTCACAATCAGCAAATTTCTTAAATAGACGCTCTTCGGATATCAAACCCGGAATGATATCTATCTTTTTCATCATGTCAAGTGGTTGAGGTTGTACTCCCGTCATCAACACTATTACACCTTTCATTCTCAATTCCAGAATTGCTCCCTCCAAAACGAAAACTCCGGATTGGTCAATGTATGGTACCTCTTTCATCCTGATTATTAAAACTTTTATTCCAGGATCCAACTCTTTTATCAATTCCTGAAATCTTGAGGTAAACCCGAAAACATAGGCCCGGTAGGGCCGCTTATCTGTGTTGCCGTTCCACCAAAAACAGCAGCAAAAACACCAAGCATCATCGCACCGTACAGTCCTGCTATGGGACCCATTCCAGACTGCACACCGAAAAGCAAGGGCCAAAGGCAAAGCCACTATACCGGCGGTAATCCCACCAAATACATCACCCTTTACGTGCTTAAAATCAAAAAACATCTCCTTAAAGCTAAAAGGTGTTTTGGTCTTAGATTTTTCTTTCTCTGTGATAGTGATAGCCATAGTTAATATTATAACATGTGACTTTTATACGGGCAGATACATCAATACTGCTGTGGCATAGCCATAATCAGGTTTGAAATGTCTAAAGCAAAATACTGCCTTCCGGTAGGCAAGGAAAGAACTACGGGGTTCTGGCAAGTCGGAAGCCGATATCGCTGAACTTTTTTTTAGTTGGAGCAAACTTATTTCGATCAGTCGTGCGTAAGCAATTGGCATTGCTGCGCCAGCCGCCACCCCGTAAAACACGGTTTGAGTCTTCGATGTGACGACGGGCCCACGGATCTTTACTGGGGCTGTGCTCGTAATATTCACTGTCATATATGTCAGAGCACCACTCCCAGACATTTCCCATCATATCGTAAAGACCAACTCCGTTTGGAGTTTTCCCGGCCACCGCGTGAGTACGGCCAGAGGCAGTTGAGTTACACCAGGCGTATTCTTCAATTATTTCGTCGTCATTGGTTCCCGCCCATTGCTCCTTCTCACCGCCACTCCTTGCAGCGTATTCCCACTCTGCTTCAGTAGGAAGGCGGTAATTCATGCCTGTCTTCTTATTCAACTTTTTTATAAAACCATGAACATCATGCCAGCTGACTCTTTCTACCGGACAATCATCACATTTGAATTTAGAAGGATTATTTCCTGTTATATCTTCCCACTGCTTCTGGGTTACCTCGGTCTTTCCCAGGTAGAAATCACTAACACACACGGTATGTACCGGCTTCTCATCAATGGACCCTGTGTCAAAGATGTCACCCATGTCAAAACACCCCCCTGGTATTAACACCATACCGTATTCATTTTTACTGTCATCTGCTGCCTGTTGTTGTTTAAGCTCCGATCTTCGGCGTATTTCTTCCTTTTGCTTGTTTTCAGCTTTTACAACCAATGTAATTGCCTTTTCGTAAAACTCTCCATCCCGACCTGCTAATGTAAGGTAATTAGTAAGACTTGACAATGCGTGCTCATAGCTTCCAGTTTTAAAAAGTGATTTGCCGTACAGGAAATGAAATTCTCCGGGAAGTTTGACGCCCAATTTTGTTGCCTTCTCAAGATTTTCTACCGCACCTATCCACCTATCCGCCTCTATATCAATTATTGCCGCTTTCATGAGTATATCCACTTGTACATCGGATGACAGCTCCTCGTCCTTTGCAAATACGGCTGAGATACCGACTAAGTATACGGTCATTATCAAGGCCAATGAAATAGTAGTACTTAATGCTGCATGCATGATATATCTATTTCGAATTGCTATATCCCTCCACACTCTTGTTTTCACACACTACACAAATTCTGTTTGTTATTAAAGATTTAGTGTTTAACTGTTAAACACCTAAGCTACTGTTATGAAGTCTTTGGTGGTTCATTTTGTACAGGTAAAGCATAGACCCATTTGTCTAGTTTCGAAGAGTAAATCTCTTCTTTTTTGGAAGACTTGCCAAGTGGCTGTATCAGTTTTACATTTATATTTCTATCGTCCGCTGAGATAACAAAATCACTTATAGCCTCCCTCACATCGTAATCAATACTGGCACATTTACTCATATCAAGAGTCAGGTATGTATCATTGGGTATTCCGGCCAACTCTTTTATAATCGCACCTTTATTCAAAAAAGTAACATCTTCAGACAAGCTCATTTTTATTTGACGTTCTCCAGCAGATGTCTGCATGTGTAAAAAATGAGAATTTTTGAAGTTGCGAATTAAGATTGTGGCAGAACCCACGCAGCACCCCATCGCGAGCCCTATCAGCAAATCTTCAAAGACGATCCCGAGAATAGTAACAATAAACGGAACAAATTGTTCCCATCCCAGTCTGTATTGGTTTGCAAATTGAGAAGGCTTTGCTAATTTATAGCCAACCATTAATAAAATACATGCAAGAGCCGGTAAAGGTATAAGATTAAGAATGCCAGGAATAAAAGCGACACAAATCAATAGAAGAGCCCCATGAAGAATGGCAGACATTTTTGATTGTGCGCCGGCCTGAACATTTGCGGAGCTTCTGACTATTACTTGAGTAATTGCCAACCCTCCAATCATCCCGGATACTATGTTTCCGGTACCCTGGGCAAACAGTTCACGGTTAGTTGGCGTAACTCTTTTATGAGGGTCCAGCTTATCCGTAGCCTCAACACATAGAAGTGTTTCTAAACTGGCAACAAGCGCTATGGTAACAGCTAAAATATAAACTTCTTTATTTCCTATCTGGCTGAAATCAGGAAATGTAAATTGACCAAAAAAAGAGGAGACTCCGCTGGCAACCGGCACATGTACCAGATACTCCTGGCTCAAATGGTATTGAGGAAAAAAGCTTTTTGTTATTAACTGACAAATAATACCAACAGCTACTACAACAATAGGTCCCTGTACTAATCTAAATATTTTATGTTTCTTCGACAGGTACAATTCCCATAGTAACAATAGCCCCATTGAAACAATGGCAATTATTATTGCTCCGACTGTTATATGTTCAAGAAATTGTAATGGTGCGGTAAACATGCCACCCTCACTTATTTGATCATAATAATCCGGCCCTTTCCACTCTCCGTCATATCCAAACGCAAAAGGTAGCTGTTTTATGAAAATAATGATACCAATGCCAGCAAGCATTCCTTTTATAGCTGATAATGGGAAATAATAACCGATAATTCCGGCTCTCAATAAACCAAGGATTATCTGGATTATGCCACCAATGACTACCGCCAGCAAAAACGTTTCGAATGGCATGGTAAGCAGTGTGGTCAGGATAATTACAGCCAGGCCGGCAGCAGGCCCACTTACTCCGTGTGAGGACTTACTTATAGCACCTACAAGTATTCCCCCCACAATTCCTGCAATAAGGCCTGAGAACAGGGGTGCGCCGCTTGCCAATGCGATTCCAAGGCAAAGCGGTAAGGCAACAAAAAGTACTACTATACTTGACGGTACATCTCGATTTAATGTAGAAAAAATGGATTTTCTTTCCATAGTTTTTTACCGAATCAACTTGGTCTATAAATAAAAAAAACCAATGCCAAAGCCCACCCTATTTTTTAGAGAGTAAGAAGATAGCATTGGCTTACCCTTCAACAAGCCTTTAGCAAAAGAAACTTCTTGAAAAACGTCTTCCAATAACAAAGTAGATCGTATCTAATAAAATGAATTATTCAAGCTTTTTTTCTGTAGTGTCCAGTAGGTTTTAGTGTATGTTTTATTTTCGCCACAAAGTTGAATATTAAGGCTTCATATAATCAAATTATATGACACTAACAAATATACATAAATATATTTAAAGAATCGGAAAGTTAATAACTTTTTCAGACAAGAGGGAGCTTAAACAGGAAAAATAAACTTCTAAAATACTTTTACTGTTTGCAGTTGCATAAGAGGCAACATAACCGGCCCAGTATGATCCAAGATCAATATTTTTTTTATCTTCACCAAGTACCTGGAGATCACAATTGCTCACATTAATGGGAGGTATCTGTTTATGATTCAGGCATGCTCTTCTCCCAAGAAATATATCACCCTTTTCAAACAGTTGCTGCCAGAACATTATCTCTACTTTATTTTTAGAATTCTGATTTTCAGATAAAATAATTATGTGAGGTATTGAATTGCTTATAATCTTCATGGGAATCTCATGTTTTGCTTCTATCAGAATTGAATATGCCTGGATTAGTAAATCGTGTCGAACCTCCTTAAGTCCACCCCATGACTGTTTTATGAAAATTTTATTAGGTTTAGAGACGGCTGTTATCTTCGACACAGAATATAACGATGCTCCCTCCTCATTTGCCACTTTGCCAGTTAATGGCGCTAATTCCAATTTGTCAGGAGGAATTAAACAAGCAGTATCTATCTGCTTCACCATCTGTTCGTAGATTTTAGCAATAAAAGTTAATGCTTGATCATGCTTCATAGTAATCTAAATTTTTTCAGATTATAATATAAAAAAAGCCGACATCATTCCGTACTCTTTAAAGAGTGCTTGAAGAAATGAACTCGGCTTACTTTGCAACGACACTTTATTACCTTAAAGAATCCTTGCATAGTCTTCCTTAAAACATGCGGTACTGTAATTTAAAAAGAACTAAAAATCAAGTGTATTCTAGACGATCCTCTGGTTTTTAGTATTTGGCTTACATTATAATCACAATTAGACTTAATACTACCACCTAATACTTAAACCTCATTTCAAGGTCCTGGTCTAATATGAAGACAATCACTCTCTCTCGCCAATCTTTGTGCTGATGTTGGAATGTAAACTCTTTATTCTGGCACCCGTAGAAACTGCAAGAATATCTCCTCGCAAAGCACTTGTCCCCTCAATAATTGAACACGAGTTTTTTTATCAACAGTGCACCTTAAGCAGTCTCAGTCAGTTGCTCTTCAGACTGAGCGGGAACACTCTTAGGATGACATCCATTATGACAATACTATCAGTCTCCATAGAGCCCATTTCAATAACACATGCGTTATTTATAGCAGCAATTATTACCAAAGATTTTACCCACTACATATTTCTTGAAACGGATGTTTTTTAGTATCAGTTAGGATAATCTTGTTGATGTTCAGAATATTAGCACACACAACAATAATAAACGGCACTTTTAGGTGCAATCTTTTAAATAATAATTCCTCAAACCCAAAAGTCTTTAATCATCTATACATCTACCCATCAACGGTATAAAGTAAAACTAAAAATCATTTGACTAACCAGCCTACTTAAATTACAATCTATACCTGATAGGAAGACTAAGCAAGGATTTTTCTGACAAATTAAGAGTTGTTGCAAAGTAAGCCGTTGTAGTTTCCTAGAGTTCTCTTTAAAAGGAACTCCTGGAAATTACAACGGCTTTTTTTGTGCATAAATTTACGAAGAAGTCTGGACATTTTTGCTGAGAATTTCAAAGGAAACACTGCCATGATAGAAATCAATTTAAGTATTCAAAACATCCTGGATGGACATGGAATAGAAATTGCCATTATCGGAATGCTGGTTGTGTTCACAGCGCTTACCTTAATCAGCGTATTTATCTCTCTATTACCATCGGTTTTAAGAATAGTCTATCTCATATACCCATTAAAAGATCCAGGTTCTCTGCCAGAGCGTTCTGATGCACCGAATGATGAGGTTTTGGTGGCAATCGGTTCCGTTCTTCACGCGGCTGAAATTGGAAAGTAAATCCATGTTATTTAAAAGATTTTGAAACAAAATGCCTTATTTTGAATGTGTGCAGTCGCACCATATAATAATTTTATAAAAATGTAGAGGATATTAGTGAAGATCCTACTTGAGTTTCTTGATACAACCGGTTTTGCGATGATGACATGGGGTAATGCTATCATGATAGTAGTGGGTATTATTTTTGTGTGTTTGGCTATTATCAAAGATTATGAACCTCTGTTGCTGCTCCCTATAGGTTTTGGGGCAATTGTAGGAAATGTACCTTCTATTCAAGGCATGGCGCTCAGTGTATACGATGTGGGTAGCGTTCTTAGTTACTTATATTTCGGGGTTAGCAAGGGTATTTTTCCACCACTTATTTTCCTGGGTATTGGCGCTATGACTGATTTTTCTACAATGTTGTCTAATCCCAAACTTGTATTGCTTGGAGCAGCCGCTCAGGTAGGAATTTTTATAACATTTATCGGTGCACTATACCTGGGGTTTAACCCGGCAGATGCTGCTTCCATTGGTATTATCGGCGGTGCCGATGGACCTACAGCAATATTTTTATCGTCAAAGCTTGCGCCACATCTGTTAGGTGCTATTGCCATAGCTGCATATTCGTATATGGCCCTCGTCCCTGTTATACAGCCCCCCATAATGAAGTTACTTACGTCAAAAAAGGAGCGACTTATCAGGATGAAAGCGCCAAGGCAAGTAACACAGAGAGAGAAAATAATCTTCCCTGTTGTTGCTTTTCTCGTTTCTGCAATGATTGCTCCAGGCGCAATAGTTCTTATAGGAATGCTTTTTTTAGGTAATCTACTAAAGGAAAGCTGTGTAACTGAGCGATTAGCCAATACTGCACGTAATTCAATGATTGATATGGTAACAATCCTCCTCGGTTTTTCAGTTGGAGCAAGTACACAAGCGAAAGCCTTTCTAACGAGTCAATCACTTCTTATTTTTAGTTTGGGAGCTATTTCCTTCTGTATTGCGACTGCCGGTGGAGTGATTTTTGCTAAATTCATGAACCTGTTTCTTAAGGAAAAAATTAATCCACTTATTGGTGCTGCCGGTGTATCTGCAGTACCAGACTCTGCACGCGTTGTGCAGATGGTCGGACAGAAGGAGGATCCCCATAATTTCCTACTCATGCACGCCATGGCGCCTAATGTAGCAGGTGTTATCGGGTCAGCTATTTGCTCTGGAATTTTGTGGTCGGTACTGGTGAGGTAATTATGCAATGAGAGAGTTGATGGTAACTATTCAGTTTTATATTTATATTGATATTACAGGAAGAAAATGACTAAAAAGATAAAATTTATGTGTACAGCGTTTCGGGACGGCTTTCAGTCTGCATATGGAGCGAGAGTGTTAACCAAAGACTTTCTGCCTGCTGTTGCAACCGCCAGAGATGCGGGTATCACCTATTTTGAAGCTGGTGGAGGCGCACGTTTTCAGTCACTCTACTTTTACTGTAATGAAGATGCTTTTACAATGATGGATGAATTTCGCAAGACTGCAGGACCAGATGCGGAATTGCAGACCCTTGCCAGAGGTGTTAATGTGGTTGGCCTGGATTCTCAGTCAAGTGATATTATCAGGCTCCATGCTCAGCTTTTCAAAAAACACGGTATTACTACTATCCGTAACTTTGACGCGCTCAATGACGTGAGAAATCTCATAGTCAGCGGAAAAAGCATTGTAGATGCAGGGCTAAAACATCAGGTGTGTATTACAATGATGGAGTTGCCGCCGGGGTGTACAGGCGCTCACGATCCTGATTTTTATTCAGGTATCTTGCAGGAAATACTGGATGCGGGAATTCCTTTTGATTCCATATGCTTCAAAGATGCCTCCGGCAGCGCAGTACCATCAAAGGTGTATGAGACTATAAAACAGGCACGAGGCATACTTCCCGGTGAAACATTCATTCATTTTCATACACACGAAACAGCGGGAATAGGGCTTAACGCCAACATGGCAGCGTTAGATGGTGGAGCTGATGCAATCGATCTCTCCATGGCTCCTTGTTCAGGAGGTACATGTCAAACAGATATTCTGGTTATGTGGCACGCATTGAGAGGGACTGATTATGAGCTGGATGTTGACATTAACAAAGTACGAGAGGCAGAAGAGGTTTTTAAAGATTGTATGAAAGAGTATTTCCTCCCGCCTGAAGCTTTAGCGGTAGAGCCACTCATTCCATGGTGCCCAATGCCTGGTGGTGCTCTCACTGCAAACACACAGATGCTTCGTGATAATGGGATTATGGAGAAATATCCTGAGATTATTAAATCCATGAGTGAAGTAGTCAGACAGGGTGGATACGGAACATCAGTGACGCCTGTTTCTCAATTTTACTTTCAACAGGCATTTAATAATGTTATGTTCGGCCCCTGGAAAAAGATTGCTCCTGATTATGGTAAGATGGTACTGGGTTACTTTGGTAAAACTCCAGTGCCGGCAGATTCGGAAATTGTCAAGATAGCTGCAGAGCAGCTCAAGATGGAGCCTACTACGCGTCCTCCTATTGAAATGAATGATGAGAATCCCGAGAAAAGCATTGACCACGCACGAGAAACGCTTAAAAGTTCGGATATTGCTGAAACGGAGGAGAATATTTTTATTGTAGCTACCTGTAAAGAGAAAGGGTTGAAATTCCTGAGAGGAGAAGCCGAGCTTGGAATTCGCAAGATATCGAAAAACAGTGTTCCGGAGGTTGTCACCAAAGACAATGATCCTCCCCAAAAACAGTCAGATTATATCGTAACAGTCAATGGCAAAGGTTATCCAATTCGTATTGAAGGAGACAAGGCAATAGTAAATGACAAGACGTATAAGATAGGTATCCGCCATGACAACGAATCCAAACCAAATACGCTGGTAGAAAGCACTGAAACCTCTGGTACTGATGTGATTGCACAAATGCCAGGGAAAGTGATCCGCTTAACTTCCATGATAGGTGACCATATTCATCCAGGCCAATCAATTATGGTTGTCGAGGCGATGAAGATGGAAGTACACGTTTCAAGTCCAATAGAGGGAGCATTATCTGATATAAAAGTAGCAGCTGAAGATCAGGTTACATCGGGACAGGTTCTTGCAATAATTAAATAGTAACAATTATTCAACGTCACCTACCCAGACATCGTGAATATTTCCATCATCACCGCGAAGGAGAAGCTGTCCCTTGTCACCAAATCCCTCCAGGACTCCAGATTTGAGATCTTTTACATCTCCTACAGTAATGTGTTTTCCTATGTGGTAACATCGTGCTGTCCAGTCTTCCCAAATGGATTGGAAGCCGCCTTTCTCCCATCGATCTATCCAAGGGGGCAGTGCTTCCAGAATGATTTCAAGGACCTCTTTGATCGGATATGTTCTCCCCGTCTCTATTAGAAGAGATGTTGCAGGTTTGTCTATTGAGGCAGCATACATTTCCTGCATATTTACATTTATTCCCATCCCTACAACTATCGCATTATCAAAGGCAAAATTATAATCACTCTTCTGGCAAAGAATTCCACCAATCTTCATGCCTCTTACCAAAAGATCATTCGGCCACTTAGTCTGAGTTGTCATACCAAAAGTATCCAGGGCTGAGGCTGCTCCAAGTGCCACTGCCATTGGTAGCGAAGCAATTTCTGAAAAATCATGTTTTGTGTACAAGGTGAACGAAAAAGTAAGATCACGCCCTGCCTGAGAGACCCAATGACGATTACAACGGCCATGCCCCGCAGTCTGTTCTACAGCAGACAAGACGAATCCCTCTGGAATCTCCATTCCGTCTTTAAGCCACTCTAAGAGAACAGCATTAGTGGACGAAAGTTTGTCGTGCCATTCGGGTTCAAGAAATTTCATAAGACTTCAAAATAGAAAATATATTTATTTGCTTTGGTGATTCCATAATTCTTGTTCTTTCTTTTTAAAACATAAGTTTCATTGTAAGGAGCGGATTATTAACGTTCTGTGGTACTCTAAAGCATCCTAATGTATTAGTCCTTCTGTCTCTAACTCTTCTTTAGCAGATGTTAAAATCTCAATACCTGTATCTACGACACCCCGATATCCATTTTTTACTTTATCTCTAAAACAACGAAAGTACTCACTATCAGCTGGAAAATTAAATTCGAGAAAATTTAAACACTGAATTTGCCATGCTGAAAATATCTCTAAATCAAGAGTAGGATACCCTATAATTCCAGGTGAATTAGGTATATGTGTGGAAAGAACCTTTTGTCCTTTATCTATTAATTTTTGTATATTTTCAATATTGTTCATTTTCTACATGGGCAATTGCTTCATTGTTTATCCTATAGTTTTGTTGTCGTTAGCTAATAAGGCTGTAGTTTTAGTCATTTTACTCTTCAGAAAAATCGCCTTATATCCCTTGCTCCTCTTTTATTTTTTTGTTCTTTTCCATAACCTGCTTAGCTATCTCTTTTTTATACGTACTGACTCTATCTCTTATATATGAAAACCTTACTCCCAGTATTTGAGTTGCTAATATAGCTGCATTTTTAGCACCGGCTTTACCAATAGCCATCGTAGCAACCGGGACTCCGGTTGGCATTTGTGCTATGGACAGAAGCGAATCTATTCCTCCCAGACTCTGTGTAAGCATAGGTACTCCAATTACGGGAAGTGATGTCAACGATGCAATTACACCCGCTAAGTGTGCCGCTCCTCCCGCCCCTGCAATAATTACCTCTAAACCCAATCCCTCAGCATTCACAGCATACTCATGTGCAATACCTGGTGTACGATGAGCAGAGATTATGTTCATCTCATAGCCTATTGAAAATTTATCTAGAATATATCCTACTTCTTTCATCACTTTCAAATCAGAGTCACTGCCCATTACTATGCCCACTAAAATCTTACTCATCGAATAACTCCATTCAACTATAGATTAAATAAATTTTTTTTCTAAATCCCTGTCTAACACAAAGACGATTACCTTCTCTCCTGTCTTTGTGCATATATCTGAATGCATACTTGTTACTTCGCATCCAGTAATATCAAAAACAATTTTGCCCAACAAAGCCATTCCACTCTCTAATAATTCAACACGAGTCTCTTTTATCAGTTTTGCACCTTCAGAGGTCTTCGCCAACTGTTCTTCAGCCGGAGTAAAAATGCCTT
Source organism: uncultured Candidatus Scalindua sp. (assembly GCA_964438395.1). GTDB lineage: Bacteria > Planctomycetota > Brocadiia > Brocadiales > Scalinduaceae > Scalindua. The sequence goes on along the minus strand of CAYTLC010000004.1, from coordinate 17,999 downwards.
TAAGCCGTATAAAGATGGTGTCCTTTATGATATAGCTAACAGTTTCCCTGGGACCTCTACCCATAAACTCCTGTTCAAACTTTATCAACGCCTCACTTATTTTAGCTTCCGTTTGGCCTTTTGTCTTCTCTTGCATTTTTCTATGATTACTCCATTAACACGCTTTTCAGCAATAATATTAAATTCACAAATAGCTGTTTCTTCTATTATATGTAGTTGCACGCTATTCTTTTCCTTCAATTTCTCCCACCTCATCAAATCTTTCATACGCACTTGAATCCACCCTGTTAACCATAATTTCTTCATCGCGCTCTTCAGCTTCTTTACATTTAATACAAAGGCTCACAAATGGTATTGCTATCAATCTCTGTTCGTTTATATTACCTCCACAGCATTCACACACTCCATATTCACCGTTCTTCATTTTCTTCAATGTGTTGTCTATCTGGGTTATTTCCCGTGCCTCACCTTGTGCCATTGACATTACTGTGTGATCTTCCATAATGTTGGACGCAATTTCAGCGGTGTCAGTCACCCAACACTCACGAGATTTATTAAACTTACTTAACCTTAAGTTGACTCCTTTCAAGAGATGTCGCCTTCTATCTTTAAGTCTATCTTCTATGTGAATTAATAATTTATTACGCATTTGTATTTTGGCTACTGTTATCCACGAGTACTAATTTAATATCTTAGTTGGGCGGATTAATGGCCCTATTCTTCTTTTCCAGCGCTTCGTCTGTCTTTTTTAGTGAACCGTCTATTCCATATCTCAATACCATATATATCGCATAACAAATAGCACTAATATGATCCCAACTTGAGAGACTATTTTTGTTTTTCATTTACTATTTTCTTTAAAAATCTAACTCTCAAATGCAGGTAAACGGTATTTGCAGTCCCGGCCTTTCCGCACTCTATCTATGTGCGTTTGCTCTGTATGATTACAAAAAATTATCGTTTTCATAAAAGACAACCTTGCCGGATTCAACATAATATGGATTACTCTATTTGATGAACCTTTGATATTTCACTTCTATTGGTAATACAGGCATCCAAATCCTTTAAAAGACCGGTTTTAATATCATATATCCACCCATGAACTACTAACTCTTGACCTGATTTCCATGCATTCTGAACAATTGTTGTATGACATACGTTGGCAACCTGTTCTATTACATTGAGTTCGCATAGCAGGTTAAATTTGCTTACGTCGCTATCAAATGATTCAATACGGGTTCGGTGATAATGGTAAACATCTTTGATGTGCCGAAGCCAGTTGTCAATCAGTCCGTGTTCCTGATTATCCATGGCAGCCTTTATGCCACCACATCCATAATGTCCACAAACGATAATATGCTTAACTTTTAATACCTCCACTGCAAATTGCATAACGGACAAACAGTTCAGGTCAGAGTGGACTACAACGTTTGCAATATTACGGTGTACAAATATTTCACCAGGCGCCTTGCCAACAAGCTGAGTTGCCGGCACACGACTGTCAGAACAACCAATCCACAGGTATTCAGGTGTCTGTTGATTTGAGAGCTTTAAGAAGAAATCCGGGTCAGATTCTTTTACCTTATCCGCCCATTTCCTGTTAACATCAAAAAGATGTTTTAAGACTTTCATGTGAAGATCCTCCAAATTATTTTTTAAATATGATTAATATTTAATTGCCTTGGCAAAGCTTATCGTCTTTACGCTGATAGTGCTTTTTCCTTGAACGGTAAGGCTAATACCCATTTGTCAAGTTTCTTAGAGTAAATCTCTTCTTTCCCATCAGTCTCGTTCAATGGTTTCTTCAGATTTACGTTAATATCTCTATCGCCTGCTGCTTTAATGAAATCTTCTATGGCCTCCCTCACATCATAATCAATACTATAGCATTTACTAAGATCAATGGTCAGGAATGCTCCTTTAGGTACCCTGGCCAATTCCTTTATAATTGCTCCTTTATTTAAAAAGTTAACATCTTCAGCCAGTGTCATTCTTAATTGTTTTCCACCATTGCCTGTCTCCATATGTAAGAAATGAGAGTTTTTGTAGTTACGGATTAAGACCACAGCAGTACCTATACAGCACCCAAGACCTAGCCCCACCAGTAAATCAACAAATACAATTCCTAGAATAGTAACAACAAACGGTAGAAATTGGTCCCATCCCAGCTTATATGTCTCTACAAATAGAGAAGGTTTAGCTAATTTATACCCAACCATTATTAAAATGCATGCAAGAGCAGACAGGGGTATAAGATTTAGCACACTTGGAAGCAATGCTACACATATCAACATTAAAAGCCCATGAAGGATAGTAGATAGCTTAGTTCTTGAACCCGCCTGAATATTGGCAGAACTTCGAACGAATACCTGTGTGATCGGCAAACCGCCAATCATTCCGGATAGTATGTTTCCGGTACCTTGAGCAAATAACTCCCGATTGGTTGAGGTAACTCTCTTGTGTTTATCCAGTTTGTCAGTTGCCTCCACACATAAGAGTGTTTCTAAACTGGCTACAATCGCAATCGTAACACCTAAAATATAAACTTCTTTATTGCCTAATTGACTGAAATCTGGAAAGGTAAATAGATCAAAGAATGATGATATACTGCCTGCAACCGGCACACTTACCAGGTGTTCTGCCCCAACGGCAAATTGAGGAAAGTAACTTTTTGTTATAAACTGGCAACAGATAGCAGCCGCTACCACAACTATGGGTCCTTGTATTAAAGTAAATACATTATATTTTTTTGTCAGATACAATTCCCACAGCAACAAAATAGCTACTGAAATAGCAGCAATTATTACCGCTCCGGGTGTTATATGCCCTAGAAGAAGTTTCCACAGTAGTGTAAAAGTATTTTCACCATTCAGTTGGATAAAGGAGTCACTGCCCATCCACTCCTTATCATATCCAAACGCATGTGGTATCTGTTTTAAGATGATAATGATACCAATGCCGGCAAGCATCCCTTTTATAGCAGCAGAAGGGAAAAAATATCCAATAATGCCTGCTCTTGCCAGGCCAAGTATTATCTGCAGCACTCCCCCTATAACAACGGCAAGTAAAAATATTTCGAATGAACCAATTGAGTGTAGCGCTTCTAAAACAACTACAGCCAGTCCTGCCGCCGGACCGCTCACTCCATGTGCGGAATCACTTATAGACCCTACAACTATACCACCAATTATTCCGGCAATAAGACCGGAAAACAGAGGCGCTCCGCTTGCCAGGGCAATTCCAAGGCATAGCGGTATGGCTACAAATAAGACAACAAAACTTGCGGGTATGTCCTCTTTAAAGTGAGAAAACATTCCAAATTTCTTTTTATCAGTTTCAGTGTTAATCATTTAAAAGACCTCCAATAACATGCAATATCACGAATAGATCCCATTCCAGTGTTTTTGGCTTTTGAAAATCTCCCTCACCTGCTTTGTACAGTTAAACACAAATAAAAAAAGCCAACACTATCACTCATCCTCTTTTTTCGAGAACAATTTGATAGGTGTTGGCTTACTCTTCAACGGTTCCTTTTATTTAAGAAACCCTTGCTCAATCTTCCCTCACCGGATTGAATATGTCTAAATACTAATTAAAATTATATCTTTTTCTGTTGCTATCCTTGAATACAAGCAAAATTCCTGGATTGTTCCTTCCAAATTTATTTTAGAATCAAAAACAAAAAAAGCCGAAATCATTTCCTCCGATCCTTTAAAAAAAGGAGAGAATGATTTCGGCTTACTTTGTAACGACTCTTGAAAACATAAAGAATTCTTACTTAGTCTTCCTTATACGTTAGAGTATAGTAATCTAAAAAATATATAAAATCAAATATTTTTTTATGATTTTCAAATTTTCAGTATGTTTACTTAACTTTAAATCCTTAAATTAAAATTGTACATTGTTCTCAGGAAATTCAGAGATCGTCTCTGGTTTCTTTGACATTTGGCTTTTATCTTGATATAATTTCGACCTCAATTGAATGAAAAAAACTTGCACTATCCCTCCATGTATTTAAAAACTTCGGTCTATGCAATTCAACAGCAATTATTATGCTTTGAAATTTCCGAATAGAAATTACATAGACTATTTTCTTTGAAATAAGGAATAATACTGTGACTGTCGAGAAAATAAATTTATATAGATACAGTTTAATACACATTTTAATAAGACGGTCTGAGCTGTTCTGCTTTTTTACATTCCTCGTTACTTTCATGTTTGCTTTGGAAGTTAATGCTGCCGAAAAAGCAATATCAGGAAATGCTTTAATGGAAAGTGAATTTAATAAATTAAGCAAGAAGGGCAAGATTGAAAAAGAGTTTCATCTTTATGCAATTGATGGTTATCAGAAAATGGCTGATGGAAACTCAATTTATGTTTGGGGTTTTACCCACGCAAAAGGTTTTGCTGATGTTGGTGAGATTAAAACAACAGAAGATAGAGATTCTAAATTATTACCACTAAAAGTACCAGGAGATGAAATACGTTTAAGATCAGGTAAGAACTACGTAATTGCTCTACATAACGCCGGATGGTATGAAACAGAGGAACACTCCGGTGTTAATAATGTTTCGCACACGATTCACTTTCATGGTCTGGATTTAATCCCATATGTTGATGGTGTGCCAAAGCTGCCTTATCCTGCAGTGTATCCAGGTGAGGTTTTTAGATATTTACTAACGATACCTGACGATATTGAAGGGTCATATATGGGACATTGTCATGTAGATTCAACTAACCATATAATGGCTGGTATGTATTTTCCATTAATTATCGAAAAAAAACCTAAGCGGATATACGGTTATAAATATGACAGAGAATACACCATTTTTTTCAGTGAAATAGATAGCCAATATATGGAAATGCTCAGAAGCCTTGGTCATATAAGACGGGCATTAGATTGGGAGTCAGATTATTTTATGATCAACGGCAGGATATTTACTGATAATCTGAAGAACCCTCTCTCTACTGTTAATGACCCTGGAACAAGAATTGTTGCTTACGATGGCGAGACGGTTTTGATCAGGTTAATGGCTATAGGATACGACCATATTTATATTTGGCATCCACACGGGCACCATGGATTAACAATTGGCAAGGATGGAAGGAAGTTAAAGTCCCCATTCGAACATGACTCGTTACGTATTGGATCTGGAGAAAGATACGATATACTTTACAAAATCCCGGAAGCTACTTCTAAGAGAATATGTCTATCTTGTAATATTGGACCAGGCATAAGTATTGCTCATGACCACAACATGAAAGGTATGGTTAGTGCCGGAGTTTATCCACACGGGGCTATGACAATTTTTGATATAAGATCAAAACATTAAAAGCATTCAGAGTACATTGAAATGAGGTATTAGACGAGGAAGTGATAAATGTTAGCGAAAACCATATGAATTTACAGGTTTGCAAGAAATACCACTTTTTATGTCTTCTTTATAATACCAGCTCCATAAAGGCTCCAATCAATTATCCGTCTCAAGTCTATCTATAATATCCTTTACGCTCTCTGCAAAGTCATCTGGCACTTGAATATGAAAATTTGATAAAGATTCTGCTGCATTTGCAGTATTCATATCTTTAAGGAGGTCAGGTGCTTTTAATTTCATACGGGATAGAATACCTTTCCACTCTTGTGCAGTCAAAAAACCAGCTTTTTGTTGAATCCTGTCTCCAGTATGACATATAAGGCAATTGTTCTTAATAAGAAACTCTTTTGTTTTGGGATCAAATCCTTTTGCCAGTTCCTCTAAATCTACAGGTGCCGGTTTCAGCTCATTAAGATGGTCTTTAAGCCATTCAACCACTGCTTTCATCTCTTCTTTCGTAACAAAATGTTCTTTTCGATTGGCAAAGGCAATTATCCGGATCCAATCACGTACATCTCTATCCGGCGAAAATACGATTCTGTTAATGTTGTGACATTTAGTACAGACCGTTCCAATTAAGCGTTTTGCGTCTATTTCTTCTTTTTCTAAGTCTGTCTTTTCCGTTGCTTTAGCAGTTCCATTTATAACAGATCCCATAAGAATAATTATAATAAATCCAATTATCCAATTATTCTTTGTTTTCTTCAATGGTATCTCTCACCTGTTTAAATTATTACAATATTTACACACTGATTATTTCTGAATATGTTATATTTGAAATTAATTTCTGCCAGTATTGGGTAGTGAATTTTTATTCTCAGAAATTAAACTGAATTCCACCAGTAATGTTGATCGCAATATCATTATCTCCGTAAACATTCCTTAAATCCTGGTTGGTCTTATAAATCGTCCCGGATGCATTGATGTTAAACTTATCTGTAAGTTTATAAATTGCTTCCATGTTGACCTCAAACCCTAATGCATTACCCAGGTTATCCGGTATGCCTAACGCCCCCAGAATCGCCTCAAGGGAATCAGTTTCTCTCCACCAGAATTGTGTAAAGTTTGTATCTAAAGAAAGTTTATCAAGTGGTTTTGTATTGAAACCTGCATTGACAGCCACTGCGCCGGGATTTACAAAGTTAGAATTAGCATCAGTGTCTCTGAGTGAAGTGTAAGGGCTGTCATGTCTCATGAATGTACGGCCACCCAGTGCTCCCAGGGCGACGCGATCATCAATCATAAAACCTTTAGAACCCCAGACATCCACATGATCAGAGATTGCATCGAACCCGGTTGCATCACCGTCGAAAGGATCACTATCGCCTGAGACATAAAACACCCCGGTATGAGGAGTAATCTTTCCATTCAGCATTGGATATGAAACATCAATGTATCCGGCATATGCTGCTACATCTTGATCTCTCAACGGTATAGCCCCTACTAATGAGACGTTATCCTGGCTTCCAAAAACTCCATAAAACCCTGTAAGCAGATTTACTCGCCCAATTGGCCCATAAGTAGTAAAACCGACGTAGAACGCTTCTACATCTTCTTCACTGCCAACACGGCCACGCCCATGATCACCCTCTTCGTCAATATTGAAATGTATTGACGGTTTAACGATTGTTTTACCGATATTAAATTGTAAGTGTGCTATGTATACCTGCTGATCACGAAAACTTGATATCTGGTTAAAATCAGAAAGCAGGTCATTTTCCAGTCTGTTAGTACCGTAAAGGCTCCAGTCAATACCCTTATAAGAACCGGTAACGCGCACACCCAGATCGGTATCATGATATATAGAGCCAATAAGATCAGATTTGTAGTCCTGTATGCCTGCCTTTATGTTTATACCAAACTTCCTGTTTACGGCAACTTTAAACCATGACTCTTCAAGTGCCAGATCAGTTTCTTCATCATCATCTTCTCTTCTAAAAGAACTATTTTCAAGTGATACGTTTCCCCTGTCAAGAAGGGCGTGACCTCCGATAGCCAGGTGTAACTTCCAGCGATCAGGATCAAAGAGCTCTCCGCGTACAGTGGCTTTACCCTCAAAAAATCCCTGTTGCCGTCTTGCGTTACTCGTATCATTGCTGGTCTCGTCATTAAAATCGTAGTTGTCTCTGATTTCACCCCATACATCTGCAGATCCGGAATATTTATAATATAATCCTTTAAATATCCCTTTCCCTTTTCTTGCACCTTTTTCTATTTCTGTCACGAGGTACTGATCATACAGATGTGTTGCAAGGTCGTGCTTGTCAATATCCTTTAGTAGCCCGGGGGCCTTTGTGTACATACGGTCAACAACATGTTCCCATTCTTCAGAATTCAATTCGCTCATTTTTTTTATAATTCGATCTCCGGTGTGACAATCCAGACAATAATTTTTTACTAACAAATTTCCTGTTTCAGGGTCCAGGTTCTTTGTTAATTCTTTTGTATCAACTTCTACGGGTTCTAATTCCTGGTTACTATTAGAAAGGAAGTTACATACTTCAACTATTTCGTCACGAGACAGAGTGCTTTTAATTTTTTGATCCATTTCTATATGGCTTGACAATAACTTAAGCCAATCATTAGTTTCTCTTTTTGGTGAATACGCAATTCTATTAATATTATGACATTTAATACAGAAAGAGTTAACAAGCTGTTTAGGATTGAGCTCTTCAGAAAAAGATTCTTCTATTAATTCATCTATATTAAGTTTATCTTCAGTATCTTTCGCACTCTCTGCAAAGTCATCTGGTATTTGAATATGAAGATTTGATAAATATTCTGCTGCTTTGTCAGTTTTCATACCTTTAAGGAGACCGGGCCCTTTTGATTTCATACGGGATATAATGCCTTGCCACTCTTGAGCACTCAATAAACCTGCTTTCTGTTGAATTCTGTCTCCGGTATGACACATAAGACATTTGTTCTTAACGAGAAACTCTTTCATGGCGGGATCAAATCCAGTTGTTAACTCTTCTATATCCACAGGAGCTGGTTTCAGCTCTTTACGATTGACTTGAAGCCATTCAATTACTGCGACCATCTCTTCTTTAGTAATAAATTTTTCTTTTCGATTGGCAAATGTAATGATCTGGACCCAGTCACGCACGTCTCTATCTGGTGAATAAACAATTCTATTAATATTGTGACATTTAGTACAGACCGTTTCAATTATACTTTTTGCGTCTATTTTCTCTTTTCCTATGTTTGTCTTTTCAGTTGCTTTAGCAGTTCCATTAATAACAGATCCCATAAGAAAAATTACAATAAATCCAATTATCCAACTATTATTTATCTTGTTCAATAGTACCTTCTCCCTAATTAATTTCCCCTCACCAGTTATTACCGTTACATATAAATAAAAAAAGCCAACTCTACCACTTGCCCTCTTATTGCGAGAACAAACTGATAGGCGTTGGCTTACTTCTCAACAGTCCCTTTATTCAAAGAACTCCTGCTTAGTCTCCCCTCACCATTTCAAATATACTTAATACTGTAACTGCTTACAAAAATAACATGTTCCATCTGTAATAGCAACACCTCCCCTACTTTTCTTTACAACCATGAGTTGAGAATTGTTCCCATAATTTTTCAGATTTAAACAAAAAAAGCCGACATCATTCCGTACTCTTTTAAGAGTATTTGAAGAAATGATCTCGGCTTACTTTGCAACGACCCTTTAATACTTAAAGAATTCTTACGCAGTCTTCCTTTTAATTCGCAGAAGTATAATTTAAAGAAAAAGAAAAATCAAGTGCTTTTTTAGTGATATTCCAATTTTAATTATATTTAGCCCTCTTATGGACTCAATAATGCTTATACTATTTTCGAGTCCTTAAACTGTAATCCCAGATTCCGGTCTAATATGAAAACAATTATCTTCTCTCCGGTCTTTGTGCATATATCTGAATGCATACTTGTTGTTTCGCAGCCAGTAATATCAAAAACAATTTTACCCAACAAAGCCATTCCACTCTCTAATAATTCAACACGAGTCTTTTTTATCAGTTTTGCGCCTTCAGAGGTCTTCGCCAACTGTTCTTCAGCCGGAGTAAGAACACCTTTAAGCCGTATAAAGATAGCATCCTTTATTATATAGCTAACAGTTTCCCTGGGACCTCTACCCATAAACTCCTTTTCAAACTTAATTATTGACTCACTTATTTTTGCCTCCATTTGACCTTTTGTCATATTTTCCATAATTCGCATCCTACAAAAATAATAGTGATTTGTCTACTAACATAATTATTTAACTGTATGCGTACTCTGAGTGTTATCTTAAAGCCTAAACCTTGTTCTGGTGAATTAAGAATTTGTGAAAGGAACTGACTAAAGAGTTCCTGAATCGAGTTCAGGCCATATGGGCCACAAATTTTTTATACATTGTTACTTTAAAAAAATGCAAGAATGAAAAAGAAGTTCAGTTCTTTAGAAATTCAATTGCACGCTCTTCCGACCAGTAGCTCTTATCTTTTTTTAATTGCATAAATCCGACGTGGCCACCTGACCTGGGCATCTCTAAATAAACGTATTTGCTATCTGATGCCTCCTTGACCGGATAACAACCATCCGCAATAAAAGGGTCATTGCGTGCATTGACAATTAAAGTTGGAATTTTAATCTCAGGAATAAATCGATTGCTACTGCATTTGCTCCAGTAATCTTCCGCATTTTTGAAGCCATGAAGTGGCGCTGTGTATCGGTCGTCATAATCTTTAAAGTTTTTTATCAGATGATAATCGTCATCGTTTATCTGGCCGGGCATTAGTTTCATCTTAGCCCTTATTTTCTGATGCAAAGTTACCAAGAACCGCTTCATGTATATTTTATTCTTAAACTTTGCAAGTTCCTGAGTGCTTGCCTTCAAGTCACAAGGAACAGAAAAGACAACGGCTCTCCCTACTTTACTGTCAACCCGACTGCCTTTACTGCCAAGATAAAGTAGTGATAAATTCCCCCCCATACTGAAGCCTGTTAATATAATTTCTTTATAAGACTCCATCTTCACAGCATGTTGTATTACACATTCTAAATCATCAATCGTGCCACTATTGTAAAAACGTAACCGGCGGTTCATCTCTCCGGAACAAGACCTGTAATTCCATGCCAGAGCATCCCATCCGTTTCGGTTAAGCATCTTCACCATTCCGACTACATAATTTCGGTGCGAACTCCCCTCTAAACCATGAGAAATAATTGCTAACTTATTGCTGCCTGTTCTTGACCAGTCAATATCAAGAAAATCGTCATCAGGAGTAAAAATACGTTCCCTCTCATAAAAACCGGTATCAAACTTTCTGAACAATGTAGGATAGATCGATTGTACATGTCCGTTTTGCAGAAACAGTGGTGCGCAATAATTAGATCTGTTTATTAATGGCATTATGTTATTAAGAAGAAGGATAATTACAAACGGATTCTAACTCTTATTATTTTCCTATCAATCTATTTATTTTAAACCTGCAACACCTGATAATATTTATTACTTGTATCCGGCTACAAACATACATAATATATCGATATGAGCAAGATGGAGAAAACAAGCCTGGCAGTAGGTTTATTCTTTGGTGCTTCCGGTATTATCCTGGGTGCGATAGGTAGTCATGCCCTGAAGGGATATTCGGAAGAGATGTTAAAATTTTTTCAAATAGGAAATAAGTACCAGATTTACCACGCTCTGTTTTTATTGGTATTAGGGTTATTAGAGCGCAGATATCCGGGAAGGCTAATGAATCTCTCTATCTTCGGTGCAATAGCAGGTACAGTACTGTTTTCAGGCTCACTCTATTTGCTTACACTTGCAAATATCAAGATCAGCATGATCACACCAATCGGAGGCATGCTTCTGATCTCAGCATGGATATTGCTATTAATACAGGTCCTTTTTACAAAAGCACTACCTAAATAGCTCTGACCCTATATTAAATTTTTCCTGCTGATGACCAAAGCTTGAAAACACTCATTATTCCCACACATTATATTTCATAACACTAGTAAGGCTTTCTTGTTCAGGATGCGTACCCATCCATTTCACAATTCCCGTCTCTATGTTATACACAGCACCAACAACTGTTACTCTTCCATCATTCGTTCTCCTTCGGGTTGAAGAACTTCTTTGGAAAAGGTCCTCTATTGCCTGCCATACGTTTGCCTCAACCAGTGCAGGAACAAGTTCTTTGCCATATAAATCCGGGTAGGCTGCATACACTTTTTGTAAAGCTGGATTGATAGGCGCAATTAAGTCGGGGATACAGCCATGGACGTCTGCACCTGTGGCAACCGCAGTACACGCACCACAGTTAGTATGCCCTAAGACTACCATTACAGGTGTACTCAAATGGGCAACCCCGTACTCAATAGAGCCAATTTCGTCAGTATTGCAGACATTTCCTGCAACCTTTATTACAAAAATATCTCCCACTCCCTGGTCAAATATTATCTCTACCGGAACCCTTGAATCAGAGCAGGCAATTATGGTTGCAAAAGGATGCTGCCCGCCTGCGGTTACCTCTTTTCTCCGTTCTGCAGAAATATCCGAATGATTAGACTGCCCTGAGCTGAAACGTATATTACTCGACTTTAATTTATCAAGTGCTTCAGATGGGTTATATGAATTTGCAGATGTGCCGGATGCGCCGGATATACCCATCATACCACCGAAAACCATCAAACTCATTAAGCTGCATATGATATACTTTGTCAGTACACTTCTCTTCATCTCCACAAATCCTCCTTTTCCACATTTTATAAAAGATTGGATGTGTCCTTTGTATCGGTTTGATTTATCTAACCGTGTTTTTCAAACGCGATAAATTGCGCCGCTACATCAAGAATTACAATGGGAATTTCTATAGGAAAAATGTAATAATAAATCTATCCAATAGAAGAAGCATAAAAAAACCCACCAGAATTGGTGGGCCTTTTTGTTCCACCCCTTTCAGGGATATGAACTTGTAAAATTTGAGTTAATGATGTTTCAAATTAATATGACGTCATTAGAACCAACTCATTAGCTAATTCTGTCCTTTTTAAAGTCTTCTTTTATCGTGAATGTAAAGTTGAGTTTTGGCCGTAGGTATATAAACCAGAACGCTATGCCTGCCAGAAAAATCCCCCCAAAAACATTTCCTAAAAATACAGGGATTTGATTTATAACAAAAAATCCTTTCCAGGTAAGATTGGAGAGGTCTAATGTCTTTCCTGCCATTTTTTCTGCGGCAGCAACAACTTCCGGTTTACTCTTTAATATTATGCCCATCGGAATAAAATACATGTTTGCAACTAAATGCTCAAATCCACTGGCAACGAAACCGGCGATGGGAAATACAAGCGTCATGATCTTGTCTGCCACATTTCTTGCACTGAAACATACCCATACTGCCATACACACCATTGCATTACAGAGTACCGCCTTTGAAAAGGCAGTTGTGAATGTTAAATTAACCTTTTTGTTGGCAATAAGCAGTGCCTTTCCACCGACCATATAATCATAGAACGAAAATTGATTCGCCTTATACACTAAGAAGACAACTAATAGGCTCCCTACGAAATTCCCAATCAACGAAATAGTCCAGTGATCAAAGATCCTCCTGGTGGTAATCCTTTTTTCCATATAACCAATAAAAATCATACAGTTACCAGTAAAGAGTTCCGCACCGCCAACCACAACCATTATCAAACCAAGACAGAATACAATTGCTCCGACCACTGCCGTAAGCCCGGCGTGTAGTCCGGAATCACTTATCACTAAGGTAGCAAATTGAGCTCCCAACGCTATAAAAGCGCCGGCATTAACACCCAGCAAAAATGTGTTCACAGCAGAATCTTTTGCCTTTACACCTGCTACTACGTCAAGCCGTGCTGCAATTTGTGGGGGCGAATAGGCGTCTATATCGTAAACAGTATTGGCTTTTTTTGGAATCTCTACAGGTTTTGTTGCCTTTACCGATCTTACAGGTTTCACAGTCTTTGCTGTCTTGACAGTTTTCGTCGATTTAACAGGTTTTGCAACCTTTTTTGTCCTGGCAGTTTTTGTCGTTCTAACAGGTTTAGCTGCTCTTGTTGTACTGGCAGTTTTCGCAGTTTTTCCAGTCTTTTTTTCAGCCATTTTGACCTACTTTCTTACTCTTTGGTGTTCTCAAAAAGACAAACCAATATACACCCGCAACTAGTATAATACCGCCAAATAAGTTTCCAAGGACAACGGGAAATAAATTATGAATTAAAAACCCTTTAGCACAAGTAAGGTTTGAAATATCTAATGGCCCCCCATTCACCCTTTCAACAGCCTCCATTACGAAACGGTTACCTTTCAAAATAAGACCCATCGGGATAAGCCACATATTGACTACGCAGTGCTCGAACCCACAAGCTATTAGACAAGCTATTGGCCAAAGTAAAGACAAAACCTTATCCAGGTTATTTCTGGCGCTATAACACAACCAGATTCCCAGGCATACCAGAACATTGCAGAGAACCCCTCTGGCAAAAGCAACGCCAAATGTAAGATTAACCTTATCATTGGCAGCAATGACAATTTTGGCTCCAAGCAGATGGTTGTGGGCTGTCCACTGTGCGGAAATGTATATCCAGAAAACTATACTCAACGCGCCTATAAGATTTCCGATAAAAGCGATAATCAGATTCCGGGAAAGATCACCACTCGTAATCTTTCCGGCAAAAAAGGACATGGCAATAAGACAATTGCCCGTAAAAAGCTCTGCACCTGTAATTACGATTAGGACCAAAGCCATGGTAAAGGTGACACCACCAACTAACGCATTTAAACCGAAACTGGAGGTTGCGGTATGTGTTACCATCATCATAAGCTGTGCGCCTAATGCAATAAAAACACCGGCAAGAATACTAAGGGCGAGTGTTGTCAGGAAACCCATATTCGCTTTTGATATTCCCACCTGCCCTACTCTGTTTGCCATCATTTTGGGTGCATATGCGTCAATATCAATGAATGGTGTGTTGGCCAACTGAGTGGTACTTGAAATGCTTTCTACTTCCTTCTTATCCTTTTTAGACATGATGTACCGCCTTTCAATATGAAAATAACGGAATACACAGAAAAAGCAAAGTGTTGGTTGTATATGCCGGTGAAACTTGTCGTACTCTACATATAAAGAGACACCTGTTAATACATGTACGTATGGGAGAAAAGCAAATTGAATACCTAGATTTCAAGAAAGTGCCAGTTCGATATTTTATCTGACAACTTATTATTACTGCCAGATGCCAATGCATGCAATATGAGAAAATTTCCAATCCATTGGAAGCCTTCTCAATATCATAAATGCAATAGACTTATATAAATTTAAAACCTGAGCTTGTATTTGTTGAAAGAACTCTTCACTCTAAATTTACACCATACAAAAAAATAAAATTATTTTAAAAGCCTGAAATTTTTGTTCCAACATTCCAGCAAAACAGCGTCTTATTTCAGCCATATTATGGCATATTTTAGCATTTCACCAAATATCCAATCTTCTCACTATATTTTTATATATGTATATAATAAGAAGTTACGAGTACGCACCCTACTCTTTTTCATATGTTATCTGAAGCTCTGATATTATTAGAGGCACAAAAAAAATAATTCTAAACAATGGTTCATATTAGCCTTTTTTCTACATAAAAAATATTTATATTTCGAGATTGCCCTCTGAGACCTGAAGAGCTGCCAATGCACGCCAGGTACTTTCTGGCAGAATAATCCAGTAGAGGCCTTCCCAAAGATAAGCGTTATAGAAAACCAGACAAGGAACTTGTTAAAAAAAGTGGACATATGATGCAAAATAAGGTAGTCATATCACAAAAGAAACCATTTTAACGTCTCTTTAGAGAACAGAAGTAATTTTCTAGTCTTGTTTAAAGGAGGAGAAAAATGTCTTTAAAAGCCGGTTCTTATTGCCTTGATACAAATTCCGGGAGTTTGAATGTCTATACTTTCAAAGAAGGCTTGCTGAGTAAATTAGCACATGACTTGCTGATCGATGTAACTGATTTCAAAGTTAATCTGGAAGTACCGGAGGCAGGTTTTGCTGCAGGAAGTTTGGAGCTGGAGATACAGGCAAATTCTCTGAAAGTAATTTGCGCCCTGAAAGACGGAGAAAAGACTGATGCGTTAAAAGAGAAAGACGTAGCGGATATTGAAAAAGATATGGGTGGCAAAGTATTACATCCGGATAAATACCCAACTGCCAATTTTAGCTCTAAAGCTATTCAGGAAAAAGAGGGCGGCTACAAAATAAATGGTGATTTAAATCTACACGGCGTTACCAAATCCATTGACTTTGATATAGACACCAGTGGTGGAAATCTAAAGGGAATGATTACCTTACTCCAGAAAGACTATGGAATAAAACCTTTCAAAGCGATGATGGGTACGTTGAAGATAAAAAACGAAATTAATATTGGTTTTGATTTGTCTTTAAGCTGAGCCTGAATCGGAAAGCACCATACCTATCACTATTTACATCAACAACAGGGAACGTCTCCTTCGTCTGAGGGGCTACAACTGTATGGTGCATTATTTCCATCATTTACATTAAATATCGTAAACTGTCCCGTATAGGGCGGATTGCTTAATTTTTCTGCAGTATCCGTACAGACCTCGACAGGTTCGTTTCTTGGGAACAGGTGGCCTTCCTCATCCGTTATCGCCTTGTACGGTCCGTGGTAAACAGCCCTCTGCCCGATGTAAACACAACCCTCTTCCTTTTCAAACTTATACCCACGCAGTGTTACGGAATAAAATGAGTATCCTTCCACCTCTTTCCAGAACACCTTTGACAGTGTCTGGAGTCCGTAAAAACCGGCCTGTTCGAGATAGGCCATAAATTCATCCTCCGTAAGAGCACCACTGATACACTCACCCCATAACTGCTTGTTAAGTTTAAGATGCGGAGGAGTCTCAACCTGAGAGACAATATCAGATATTACAATCCTGCCGTGGTCTTTCAGGACTCGCCACATCTCACTGAAAACCGCTTTTTTATCAGGTGATAGATTGACGACACAATTCGATGTAATCAGATCAACCCTACCATTATCAACCGGGATATCTTCCAGGAACCCTTTTCTGAATTCCACAATATCGTAGCCGAGATTCTCTGCCACTAACTTTCTGTTTTCGTTGGCAACCTTCAGCATCTCATCTGTCATATCAATTCCGTAAATCTTCCCCTTCGGACCAACTTTTTTAGCAGCAATGAAACAGTCAATCCCTGCGCCTGCACCCAGATCAACCATGGTCTCTCCCTCAGAAACCTTAGCAATAATCGTCGGGCTCCCGCATCCATAAAATCTGTCCAGTACCTCCTGTGGAATATGACTGGTATCTTCCTCAGAATTTTTAGTCGGGCAGCATAGCTCCTCTTGGGGTTCTTCCGCTGCTTTACCATAAAATTCACGCACAATACTCCTGGGCTTATCAACATCAAAAGAGAGTACACAGTTGGAATGA
Organism: uncultured Candidatus Scalindua sp.; assembly: GCA_964438395.1. Classification (GTDB taxonomy): domain Bacteria; phylum Planctomycetota; class Brocadiia; order Brocadiales; family Scalinduaceae; genus Scalindua. The sequence goes on along the minus strand of CAYTLC010000004.1, from coordinate 1,151 downwards.
AGAGTGTAAACAGATTGTGAATCTGCAACTTGCTGATCAGCACCGCAGACAGCTGCGCCATCACCCATCGATCTTAAAACCGTGGGCGCACTGAATCCTGTTTTTCTATCCTGCATTTTCTTCCTGACCTGGGCAAGCTCAAAGACAACATCCTTTGTTATCTCCTTGTGCAGATCGCAATAAGGATCAAGAGCATGTATGCCGACGTCCTCTGGAAATCTATCCGACTCCAGCTTGAACCCGTTCTCTGAGTAAAAGAATGAATGTTCAATGTCCCCGCCTCCACATATAAATTTAATATGACACTCTTTACACTTGTCCTTATTCTGAAGTGTTGCGTTTCTGAATGCTTTGCTCATATTACTGTTTTCCCAGATTTCCCTGAGTGTGCTATCAAGAACATTTCCACATCTCAGACCGGCATGACCGGCAAATGAAGCAGATGGATAAACGTCTCCAGTTGAATACACACACATACTGTCATAACAGGCATTCCCCAAATCATACCGCGTGCCCCTCTTGCTGTTTGCCCTGAATTTGTATGAGTCATGGTTGTCGACTGAAATACCTGATTCCCTGGCGACCTCCTTCACCTTTCTTGTTACTTCAATCACCTTATCTATTGTAGGAATGGAGTTATTTCCATTGTCAGTGATCCTGCCTCTTTTGTGAGCCCACAAAAGATGGTGAGTTTTCACTCCCAATGAAGCTAGCAATTTAGTCGTTTCCGGTATGTCATCTATGTTGCTGTTAGCAACGACCGTTGTTACCGTTGGAGAAAATCCGGTACCAACAATTTCCTTTATCCCGCCAACAATCAGATTAAAACTCCCTTTGCCTCTTAATGAATCGTTGATCTCCGGCTTTGAACCATCAAGGCTTATCTGGATCTTTAAGAGTTTCTTATCAAACTTTTGTAACTTTTCTATGGTTTCTCCCTTCAAGAGCGTCCCATTCGTAAGTATTATAAGTTCGGATTTTTTTTGATTGCAGATATAGTCGATAAGCTCAAAAATGTCCTTTCTCATGAGAGGTTCTCCTCCCGTGAAGTAAAAGCGGGATGTTCCCAATACCGCAGCCTCATCAATAATCCTTTTGATGCTTTCTGTTGACAGACCTCCATCCTCATTTGGTGACGAATTAACCAGGCA
>CAYTLC010000003.1:5834-33329 GCA_964438395.1 uncultured Candidatus Scalindua sp. | reverse complement strand
TAACCTCTATAGACGTCTTAGCAAGCATATAGATGTCACAGCCAACCGTAGTGTCAGTTCTTAAAGCCCTTGGGCTTATTGGCATATAATCTGGTGATATTTCGTATTCCATATTTTTTTCAATTGAACTAAATCTTAGGAAATCCTAATTCATAACTGTATCAAATTTGTCCACATAAGAAAAACTGTTGGATAATTATACAGAAAGCATAGTTTTTTGAGCAATAAAGGTGCCAAAAAACTACTTTGTAGTTTGTCAATCGTCTATATATATAAGGGCCACTCTGAAGTGATAGTGACGGCTTTGACTTTTCGGATCTACCCAATTGCATGTGTAAGTATCAGTGAAGATAATATTTACGCAGGGTAATTTGCCAAATTTCTATTGCAGATCAAGCTTGTGTACACAGAATAAATCCACCATTTTTGTTGAATAATATCCTAATAAAAACCGAACTTTTTAGGTGAAATGATATTCATTGGAATTACCTTGACATTACATATGTACTAAAATAAACTACAAACTGTAATAAATCTGCACAGTTGTACCTCATTTAACTTAGTCTCCAGCAATTATTTACCACTACAAACAACACAGGGTTTCTGGTGGTTTAATAGCACGATTTTTCATATCCTCAAGAGCCAGAAAAAATATGCGGGAAAGAAATAGAAAAAGATGGCCAGTGATCGTTGGTATATCCATTGGCGGTATAATTGGCGTTCTAATCATCATTGTATCACTCATTCCTACCATCGTGTCATCCGGCATGGTAAAAAATAAGATTATTAGCAGCATAGAAGAAGGTTTGAGTCGTAAAGTGCAGATTGATGATATAAATATGAGTTGGTCAAGTGGTCTTGACATAAAAAATATTCATATCAGAGAGAGAGAAGATCTTCCGGGAGATACGTTTGTTAAGGTAAAAAGAATACTCTGTAATATTGAATTCGTACCGCTTATAAAAAAACAGATCAGAATAAATGATTTGATAATTGATGGCCCTGAGATTGTTATTCAGAGAGACGAGAATGGTCTGTTTAATTACGAAGATAAGAGAATATCCATAGAGTCAGGATCCACGCCAGGACCAGGGTCCACACCAGAGAAAGTCGAAAAACCTACTCCAGGCGTAGCCAGAAAACCCGCTGGAAAACCGGTACCTGCACCCCTGGTTATTCCGGCACTTTTGTCTGATCTTAAAATTAAAGCAAAAGTCAACAACGGAAAATTCACATTCATTGATCACCAACTGCAGGAAGAAACGCGCATAAAGGATTTGAATACGACTTTGAGTATTGATTCTCTGAGCAAGCCAATTGAACTCCAGAGTGCTTTTGACATTGAAGCAAAAGGTGAAACAGAACATGCAGATATCTCCTTAAACGTCTCACTGGCAAAAGGCGGAAAAATTGATCCTGGAAATGCAACAGGAACGTTCAATATGAAAACCGGTTTTGCCCTGATAACCACAGATTTCGATATGGCAAAATTCAAGGGTGAAGGTGGCACCGGCCTTGATTTTTCCATGAATGTAGACCTGAAGAAACTTACTGAAAATCTTGCGGGAATGCTTGGATTGCCTAAAGGCATGCAGGTAGAAGGGGAAATCGATTCAAAGATTACGGCTAATGGACAGCTTGAGAAAACGATAGGAGTTGATGGCAGCACAGAAATTGCAAATCTGTACATCACAGGTGGGCCACTTGAAATGAACCCTATTCGGTTATCGAAGATTAAGCTAACTCAAAAGGCAGACGTAGACATACAAAACGATCAGATTGCAGTATACAAGATTGGGATTGATTCAGCTTTTCTCGAAATGTTTCTGGCCGGCCTGGTGACAGAGTTAAAGAGTGCAAGAGATTTAAATTTTAAGATATTCATGGATTTAGATATTACAAAACTAATGGATGAGGTTGGTGGGTTGCTGCCAGATGAAACGGCGATTGCGGGACGGTTACAATCAAATATGAAACTCACAGGACAGCAGGATTTAGTAAAAGTGAGTGGCAAAACGGATCTAAAGGGGTTATACGTGAGGATGGGGGCAATTGGTCAGGTCAAGGAGCCGGAAATTACCATAAACCACGATATGGTTTATGATCTGAAAAATAGTGGTCTTGAATTAAAGAACCTTAGTATGAATTCGGGCTTTGCTGAAATAAAGAGTTCCGGAACTGTAGTTAAAAATGGAAAAATTGACTTAAATGTACTTCTATCAAGTGATATTAAAAAACTCACGCAGGTTCTCCAGGGTGTTGTGTCACTGCCTGAGGGGTTGAGCCTTGATGGTGAGATCGATGCTGAAATCAATGTAACCGGTCACGCCGAAGAAGAGTTGAAGCTGGATGGAACAACTACACTAAGCAGCATAAATGCGACCGGGGGGCCTCTTAAAAACAACACGATATCTGGTCTTGGCCTTAAACTTTTACATACACTTGACTATAACATTACAAAAGATTCCGTGAATATTGAAAAAATGGATATTGAATCTGATTTTCTCAAGATGGAATCAAAAGGCGGGATAGCAGGTTTAAGTAAGCAGATGGATATTGATTACGGGCTTTCCATGAAAATGGAGCTGGACAAGATGGCCGATGAATTCGCCGGGATGTTTCCGGTGGCTATTAACATGAGCGGCAAAGGTGCTGTTGATTTAGACATAAATGGAAAACTATCAGCACAGGAAAATGAGAATATATACGAACAGATAAACCTCAATGGTGACATGTCTATGGATAGAGTCATTTACGATGCATACGAAATAAAAGATTTTAAGGCAGGGCTTTCCCTGGATGATGGTTTCTTTACAACAAAGGATTTCTCATTTGTGCTGAATGATGGTCCGGGTACTGTTTTGGCAAGTGTGGATCTTAAGGAGGAAAAACCTCCTTTAATTTTCGATATGAAATTATCTGATGCAAACATTAACCAGAATATGGATGTACTGGCGTACATAGTCCCTGTTCTTGCTGCACCGGAAGGCAAGTTGGCAGGAACACTCAATATGCAGTTCAAAGCAAAGGGCAACGGCCTGAACTGGCAGAGTGATTTGAGTAAAAGCCTTAGTGGTGAAGGTGAGATAGATATCAAGGATGGTTACATAAGGGGAGGCAAGGTAATGACCAAAGTCCTTAAGGCTATAGGCGGGAAAAGGGAATACGAATTTGAACAAATCATAACCCAATTTGTTATTGAAGACAGCAAGATAATAAATGACGATATCAACGTTAACGGCAAGGAATTTGACATTGGTTTATCAGGGTGGACCTCATTTGACGGAAGAATAGAGTATTCCGCAGACGCCGAGGCTCTGGGCAGCCAGTTAGGCGGTGATGCCAGGAAAATATTAGGAGCCTTAAGTGAGGGTTCAAAGTTACCAATCGTAGTTACTGGGACAATTAGCAAACCGAAACTCTCATTTAAATGGCCAAAACCTGAAGATATTGGTAGCATCTTGCAAGGAATATTGGGAGGTTCCGGAGACTCGAAGCCTCAAGCCGAAAGCTCAGACTCTCCGCAAAAAACAGAAGTTGGAGAGGTAGAAGAGGCAGAAAAAGAGACACAACCGATAAAGAAGGAAGAAGAGAAAGACGTAGAGGATGTTGTAAAGGATCTCTTTAAAGGTCTTTTTAAATAAAACCTAAATTAAACATATCTTTACTATTTCAAGATTATGAATTGGCTGGATTTCACATTGATTGGAGTCATAACAATGGGAACCCTGTTTGGGATAATTTCGGGTCCTCTCTGGCAGATTTACCGAATCTCTTCAGTCGCATTGTCTGTCGCAGCCTCCCTCTTGCTCCATAGACTATTGAGCAGCATCATAAAAGGGATATTCAGCCCTAAGGTTTCAAGCATATTAGGATATGCGGTTATCTTTGGCATTACCTTGATCGTAACATATGTAGTAGGAAACTTATTCAGGAAATTTCTTATTAAAAGGAAATTTGGAATGAGTGGAAGGCTTATTGGCGGAGGTATCTCATTTACAAAAACCGTAGTAACGTGTTGTGTAATTATAGCAGGGGTTTCCTTTTGGGGGAACAGCCAGACAAGGAAGGCAATCGATGGGTCTATGATCGCAAAAAACCTTGATAAAGGTACAAAAAAGGTAATCCCTTTGTTTCCACAAGAAATTAAAGATATGGCAATAAAAGAAAAAGAGGTTAGCGAAGAGAAAGAGATTAGTGAAGAAAAACAATAATAATTACTAAGGGGAATAATTAATGGCAAAGTCACAAAAACCAGAAAGTGCTGAAAAGATTAAGCCCGAGGCGGGAAAAAAGGATCAAGCCTTGGACAGAGCAGTATCGCAGATTGAAAAGCAATTCGGTAAGGGTTCGATAATGCGTCTCGGTACAGATCAAAAACTTGATGTACCTGTAATATCAACCGGTTCACTCTCTCTGGACATGGCTCTTGGTGTAGGTGGAATGCCGCGTGGAAGAGTAGTGGAAGTCTTTGGCCCTGAATCATCAGGAAAGACTACCTTGACTCTTCACGTTGTTGCCAATGCACAAAAACTGGGAGGCACTGCTGCCTTTATAGATGTTGAACACGCCCTTGATCCCGACTATGCAAAAAGACTGGGTGTAAATCTGGACACTTTGTTGGTGAATCAACCGGACACCGGGGAACAGGCACTGGAGATTGCAGAGCTTTTAACGAGAAGTAATGCAATTGACGTAATTGTTGTAGACTCTGTGGCAGCCCTTGTGCCAAAGGCTGAACTTGAGGGGCAGATGGGTGATTCACATGTTGCGATACAGGCCAGATTAATGTCGCAGGCGCTCAGAAAGCTCACTTCTGTAATCGCTAAATCCAAGACTTGTCTTATCTTTATCAACCAGATACGTGAAAAAATAGGAGTGATGTTCGGCAACCCGGAAACAACACCCGGCGGAAGAGCGCTAAAGTTCTATTCCTCTGTCAGAGTTGACATCCGCAGAATTGGCAGTATTAAAGATGGAGATCACATTATTGGAAATAGAGTTAGAGCTAAAATTGCAAAGAACAAAGTAGCCGCACCGTTCAAGAAGGCAGAATTCGATATAATGTTCAACCAGGGTATTTCCCGATCCGGTGATGTTGTCGATATTGGTGTTGAAGCGCAGATAATAGAAAAAAGCGGTACGTGGTTCTCATACGGAGAGATACGATTGGGACAGGGTAGAGAAAATACCAAGAAATTTATTGAAAGTAAGCCTGAATTACTTGAAGAGATTGAGCAGGCAATAGCCAAAAAGACGGAAGAAGCTAAATGAAACAGTTTGACTCATATAATAAAAGATAGTAAAATGATGAATTAGATAAAGATTTTGTAGTTTAAATACATTAGTTATGAGGTGACAAAATGATTGGTATTTCAAAGTTATATTGTGGCACGGTCGAACCTTCCGACGCATTAAGGTACGGCAGGGACTCAGGCAAACTGCCGTCACATCTTCTGCAATTCTCAAAGGATAAGAAGCCTGTTGTTGTATGGAATGTAGGACAGAGATGTAATCTTAAATGTGTACACTGCTACTCTCAATCAAAAGATATTGAGTATACGAACGAATTAAGCACTAAAGAAGCTAAGGCTATGATTGACGGCCTTGCGGAGTACGGTGCTCCGGTACTTCTCTTTTCAGGTGGCGAACCGTTGATGAGAGAAGATTTGATGGAATTGATTGCATATGCCAAAGATAAAGGCTTGAGGGCTGTTATAAGTACAAACGGTACGATGATTACTGAAGAAAAAGGTGAAGAATTAAAAAAATTCGGACTCTCTTATGTTGGAATAAGCCTTGACGGTTTAAAAGAGACAAACGATAAGTTTCGTGGTATTGAAGGTGCTTTTGATGAGGCCCTGCAGGGGATCAGAAACTGCCTGAAGTTAGGGATTAAGGTAGGATTGCGTTTCACCATTAATAAAAGAAACGCGCAGGACATACCCGGAATATTCGATCTCATTGAAAAAGAGGGAATCCCAAGGGTATGTTTTTACCATCTGGTTTATTCCGGCAGGGGTTCCAGGTTAATTGAAGAAGATTTGACTCATGAGGAGACCCGTAAAGTTGTTGACCTCATTATTGATAAAACGAAGGAAGCTCATGATCGTGGGAATCCGTTAGAAGTTTTAACGGTAGATAACCATGCCGATGGCCCGTATATATACCAGAGATTACTTAAGGAAGATCCAAAACGTGCAGCAGAAGTACTAGAACTGTTAAAGTGGAACGAGGGGAACAGTTCCGGACACGGTCTTGCCTGTGTCAGCTGGGATGGAGCTGTACATGCTGATCAATTCTGGAGAGAGCATACTTTTGGAAATGTGCGTGAACGAAAATTCGGTGAAATCTGGGAAGATAAATCAAATGACCTCTTGATGAAACTGAAAGACAAAAAGAATTATGTTACCGGCCGATGTTCCAAGTGTAAGTGGCTTGATATATGTGGTGGTAATTTCAGGGCGCGTGCTGAGTCTGTCCATGGTGATATCTGGGAGCCGGATCCTGCTTGTTATTTAACCGATGAAGAGATTGGTTTGCTTGCAGATGTGCCTTTAGCAGTCAAATAAGTAAATAAATTATAAAAGCCCATGTTTCCTTTATAATAAATAAGAAAACATGGGCTTTTTCTATATAGTGAAGTTTGCAACTCAACCTACCAGGATTTCCTGAACCTTGGAAATTCCCTTACCTAATTCTACTTTATATCCGTTTTCGTGCAGAATCTTTTCAACCGCTGAGATTGCCAGGACTATATCGAATTCATTAACATAACCCATATGGCCGACTCTGAACATCTTGCCTTTTAGTTCGTCCTGACCTCCGGCTATTGTTACCCCGGTTTCATCCCTTAACTTTTTGATACCGGCGTCAAAGGTTACTCCTTCCGGAATCTTGACGGATGTCAGAACATTTCCTGAGTCATCGCCTGCAAAGAGCTCAAGGCCGAGAGCCTTAGCCCCTTCTCTTGTTGCATTAGCCAGTCTTGCGTGCCTGGACCACACATTCTCAATACCTTCATTTTTGATCATTTCAATGGACTTGCCTGCTGCCATAATGAGGGAGATTGCTGGCGTGTAAGCCGTAGTCTTGTTGCTTAGCGCCTTCCGCATCTTCTTAAAATTCCAGTAGTATTTTGGTAAATCAGACTTCTCAATCGATTCCCACGCACTCTTTGCTACACAAACAAAGGCGAGCCCCGGAGGCAGCATAAAACCCTTTTGAGAGCCGGTAACGGCGATGTCAACACCCCAGTCATCCATCTTGAACGGTTGAACGCCGATCCCTGATATTCCGTCTACTACCAACAACAAGTTATTACCTTTAACAACTTTTGATATGCCTTCAATATCATGGACGACACCGGTTGAAGTTTCGCTTAGCGTTGCGAATACCGCTTTTGCATCTGTTTCCCTTTGAATTGTATCTTTCAGAACGTCAAGGTTTACAGCCTTACCGTTTTCTACTTCAATCTTTACTACGTTTACGCCATATGTTTCGCAAAGTTGTGCCCATCTTTCTCCAAATTTACCACCGCTTATGACAATGGCTTTATCTCCGCGAGATACGGAATTAACCACACATGCTTCCATTCCGCCTGTACCTGAAGATGCGAACGTAAATACCTCGCCATCATTAGTTTGAAAAATATATTTTAAACTTTCCGACACATTCGCAAATATGTCAGAAAATTCAGAAGTTCTGTGGTGAATCATCGGGCTTGCTTCTGCCAGAACGACTTCCGGCGGTATCTGAGTGGGGCCCGGTGTGAACAAAAAAGTCTTCTTCATTTTTAACCCTTACTATTCTTAAAATTTAAAGTCCTAGACAATTTAAAATAAAATTAGAATCGATTCTAATACAAAGGGATTCTTTAATCAACAGTTTTTAAATACTTGACTGAAAATGGAAAAACATTTAACCTGATACCCTTAAAATATAAATAAATTGTAATTTTGGCAAAGAATCATGATATTAGATAAAATTCATGCATACAAACTAAAAGAGGTGGATGAGAGTAAAAGGCTTATCTCGATAGAATCTTTGAAAGAGAGATGTAAAGATGTTCCGGGTGCAATAAAGTCCGGTGCAGTACTGAAAAGAGAGAATAGGATCAAATTTATCGCTGAGGTTAAAAAGGCATCGCCTTCTGCAGGCATAATCAGGGAAGACTTCAATTACATTGACATAGCAAAGGAATATGAGGCTGGCGGAGCATCTGCAATATCCGTTCTGACTGACAAGGAATTTTTCAAAGGAGACCTGAAGTATCTCTCTGAGATTAAAGAGACAGTCAGTCTGCCTGCTCTGAGGAAAGATTTTATTATTGATCCGTACCAGATATACGAGGCGAGAGCTGCCGGCGCTGATCTGGTGTTGTTGATCGCAAGGATTCTTAATAAAGAAGAGATTAATGCATTTCTTGCGCTTTCTCACGAACTGGGAATGGAATGCCTGGTTGAGGTTCATGATAATAGCGAACTGGAAACGGTATTGGAAACAGAAGCTGCAATTATAGGTATCAACAATAGGAATCTTGACACATTCGAGACCAATCTTGAAACCACTCTTCAACTCCGTCACCGGATCCCTGAAGGCAAGATTATAGTAAGTGAAAGCGGGATCAAAACAAGGGCGGATGTCCTTGTTCTTGAGGAAGCCGGTATTGACGCAATCCTGATAGGTGAAACGTTAATGCGTAGTAGAGACATTTCCCAGAAGATAAACGAATTATTCGGTAATTAATTCAGGAATTGAGGTATTAAGGGATTTAGAAATTCTCCTCAACCATTACTATTTGACTAAAGAGAAAGCCATAGGTAAGCAAAATACCACAAAGCTAAAATATACTTTTCTTATGTGAAATAGTATGTTTAAATATATCACTTCAAAATGATTGTTATAAATTCATTACATAAAGGAAAGATATCCATGAAAAGAGAGAATTTTTTGATTCCAATAGTAGTAATTTTGTTTGTTTCACTTGGGCTGACGTTTAACAATAATGCCATAGGAGCATTGAGACAGGACGAAGATGCGGCATCAGAATTGAGCACAATTAGAAAGAACCTCGGCGTCTACTCAAAGATGAGCCCGAATGATGCCAGAAAGTTTTATGAAGAAGCCCTGAATGAACTTCAAATGATAATCGACATGTTTGCCGGCACAGAGGAGGCGCTGGAAGCTGCTTTCTACATTGGTGCTACCAATAACATACTGGGTAGTTTCAATGAGGCCATCGCCTATTTTGATGATGTATTGCAGTTTCAGAATGAGATCGATATAAATTTCAAGGCGAGGCTACTCTATTTTAAGGCACAAGCCCTTATAGGAATTGGTGAAATTGATGAGGCAAAAAGTGTCATAGCAGATTTAAGAGTTATTGAGCCAGGTGCGGCAAACGTTTTCGGAAATGAGTTGGGAGGTACGATGAGGCAGGGAATGCATGCGCCGGATTTTCATACTGAAGATTTTAAAGGAAATTCAATAAACCTGTCAGATTTTGAGGGCAAAATCGTTGTTATGCATTTCTGGGCAACATGGAACGATCGTTGTCTTGAGAAACTTCCGGAGATAAAACAGTTGTACAGGAAATTTAAAGGCCCTGATGTTCAATTTATTGGAATCAGTCGTGATGATAATCTTGATGATTTAAAAGGAATTGTACTGCAAAAGAATATAGAGTGGCCTCAAATATTTGAAGGGATGCGTTACAAGGGTATGATGTCCAAGTTGTATGATGTACGGAATATACCCATAACATTCATACTGGACCAACAAGGCAGGGTTCAATACATTGGAACCAGCAATGAAAAAATGACTCAAATCATGACAACACTGGTTGTTAAAGGAGAGAAAAAGTCCGGGTATTAACAAACCTACAGTTATAGCAGAGACGCCAAATATCCTAACCTGAAAGAGTGGATATCTCTGTTTTGTTTTTTTGCCCTACCTGACAAACATATTATTTATATGCCCTGCCAGTTTTGGTAAAGCAAAAGGTTTCCCGACAATTAAGTCAACCTTGAAACCTTCAACATCTGGAGTCTTGAGATTTTCTCCCCCGCCCGTAATTATGAATATTTTTGGTCTTTTCTCTAGCTCATTCAGGGCCTTTATTACATCATACCCAAACACATCCGGCATTCCTATGTCACATAAAACAAGGTCAAACTCTTCACTCTTTATCAGTTTAATGGCTTCTTTGCCATTGTTAACCGCCTTAACCTTATTACCGTTACTGGAAAGGAATTTTTCAAGGATATCGCATATTGCTTCTTCGTCATCTACCACCAGGATGCGGAGACTATTAGTCTTTATTTCTTGATTCGTTTCAGGTGACTCTTTTGGACGATCAAAATTAGTGGCGACCGGGAATTGCAGAGTAAATTTTGAGTCCTTACCAACCTCGCTTTCCGCCTCTATCTTGCTGCCATCCCCCTTATGCTTGCAAAGGGCCATTTCAATTGCTATGCCCAGGCTTCTTCCGTCAAAAGGTTTGACGATATATCTATATGGCTCCGTTATCTTTGCCTCTTGCAGTGTAGTAACGTTAGTCTTAGCAGTCAGATATACAACCGGAATATCAACAAGTTTCTGTATTTGTCTGGTAGCCTCTATTCCGTTCATCCTCCCGTTTAACTCAATGTCCATTAAAACTAAATCCGGACAAATCTTTGATACTTTTCGAATCGCTTCCTCACCGGAAGAAACAGTATATAAAACCTCGTATCCCTGGTTTTTCAATGTTGTTTCTATGCCCATCGCAATGATGGCTTCATCTTCTACTACCAGTATCTTGGCTTTTGCCATGGTAAATGTGATTTATGAGTGGAGTGGTTTAAAGAGTATGCAGTCGTAAAAATTTTTCTGGCTTACACATCTTTTAAGCAAAAGTTTTATAGACTGTCTGGTTTTCTTGAGATCACTGATACCATCTTCTGTTTGCAGTATCTTGTTCTCCAGGAATTTGTGGATTTTGTCTTTAGGCTGTTTTTTGTCCTTATAAAAAGAAGAAAGTTCTAGTATCTCCTTTAGCGTGAAGCCCATCGCTTTTGCCTGTCTTATAAAGAATATTTGTCCGATGTGTTTATTTGTAAATTCTCTGTATCCGGATACTTGCCTGGATGGCTTAGTTATTAATCCGCATTCTTCATAATAACGAATAGTTTCAACTCTGATTCCGGTTTCCTTTGCCAATTGTCCTATTCTAAACTTTCTCATTTCTGGAGCATTGTAAACTATATACCTAGGTATAGAGTCAAGTCTTTTTTTATAGAAACTACATGATTTTCAGAGTGGATAAATCAGAACTATGTGTACATCAAAAACAGGGATTTTGGGTTTGGAAGATACAAAACTAAAATCCATTATTAATATGTTTAGTCAACTCTGTGAATCTAAATACCTTCCTCTCTTACTACGTTGGCTGGGAGTTCTATTGTAAAAGTTGTTCGTTTGTCTTTTTCGCTTGTAAAGTCAAGGGAACCTCCCATTGCTTCCACAATGCCTTTTGTAGTTGAAAGCCCGAGTCCTAATCCGCTATCGGAATACTTGTCCTTTGTTGTAAAGAAGTGTTCAAAAATTTTCGATTGCAACTCGTTTGGTATTCCCTCGCCTTGATCTGAAATCATAATGATCAACCGGTTATTTTGATTCTTTATATTGACGATGTTGACCTCACTGCTGTCTAGAGAAGCCTCTATGGCATTTTTAATTATATTAAACAAGATCTGCCTGAAGTAATCCTCAGACATGGTTACCATTGCCGTATCGTCGAAACCACCAATGTTTATGGTTACACGACGTTCATTGCTAACATTTTTAAGCATATTTACTACATCACGAATACTTACGAATGAAACGAAAATTAAACAAAAACCTTCTAATGGGTTACTACACTAGGTTTTATTGATAAACAAACTAATGTAAAACAATGAAAATGTTAATGGGGTTAATGCTTATGAGTTTTTACGAACCACAACTTTTTCACGTGCTTCTTCTAAAACCTCTACTGGTATAGGAAATAGTTTTTGTTTTTCAATAATATCAAAAAACAGAGAAACCAGCATTGGGTCAAACTGTGTACCTGCCTTATCAGCAAGTTCTTTGACCATTTCCTCTGGAGATAGTTTTGGCCTGTATCCCCGTTCAGATAACATAGCCGTAATCGCATCTGTTATAGCAAATATTCTAGCTCCAAGAGGAATCTCATTTTCCTTAAGCCCACCTGGATAACCGGTTCCATCAAAGTTTTCGTGGTGATACATAAGTATCGATCTTTCATTGGTAAAAAAATCGAACAATTCGGTCAGTTCTGATAACATATACGGATGGGTTTTAATCTCATCCGTTTCATTTCTGCTTAACACGGTGTCTCTATCAATAAATGTTCTTCCCATTAGAATTTTAAAGCTGTCATGAAAATTTGCCGCACGATTAACAGTTTCAATAATAGCAGGTGGAATGGCAAGATTCTCACCAAAGAGTCTAATGTATCTCTTTAAATCGTGATTACGTTGCTTGTGCTCATCGTCACCCATATCACGAGCTAATAGCTTTAAAGATTCTATAGATGATTTCTTTGTTTTTTCTAAAATTAATGAAAGTTTCTCCTTCAGATATTTGAAGGAACTGCCTTCGCTGGTTTTCTCGCCTGTAGACTGTTCGGAAGGGTCTTTCATGTAAACAGTAACCCTGTTTCTTCCTTCTGCCTTAGACCGGTAAAGAGCTTTGTCTGCAAGTGCCAGAATCTCTTTACTCTCCAATAGTTGATGCTGTTTTACAGACGCAATTCCTATGCTTACGGTTACATTTGTTGTTTGAGTATCATAAGTATATAGCTTTTTATCACATGCAGCACGAATTGTCTCTGCTACATTTTGTGCTCCGGTAATACCGGTATTTGGGAGAAGTAACATGAATTCCTCTCCACCATATCGAAAAGAAAAATCTGATTTTCTTGAGTTTTTCTTTAAACAAGCAGAAAACTCACGTAATACCATGTCACCAAAGGAATGCCCAAAAGTATCATTTATTTCTTTGAAATAATCTAGATCAAGCAGAAGACAGGATAAATCGGTTTTATATCTCAGTGAACGAGAAAATTCCCTATCAAGGATTTCTGACATATAGTGACGATTAAACAAACCTGTCAGTTTGTCATGGTTTGCCTGTTTTTGCAAACTGTCACGTACAGACAAAAGCTCTTCATTCAATTCAACAATACGCTTTCCTACTCTCAAGCGAGCTTTTAGTTCAATATGATTGAACGGTTTGGTCATATAGTCGTCCGCTCCAGCCTCCATTCCTTTTACATAATCCTCCTGTCCTCCTTTCGATGTGAGTAACAGGATAAATGTATACGCTTCCTTAGTCTGCATTCTAACATTACTACATATTTCAATACCATCCATACCCGGCATCATCCAATCAAGGATTAGAATGCTCGGTGTGTTTTCAGATCGGATGGCGTCCCAGGCTTCAATACCATCCTTACACGAAACAACTTCAAAATCCATCTCTACTAAAAGCTTTTCCAATCTGAGACGTAAAATTTTCTCGTCTTCCGCAATTAATACTTTCATATGTTAACGTCCTGTTCCATCATACTTATAAGACTATCAAATTCTTGTTCAACTACGTCATTCATAATGAATTATCCGGTTTCCTTCGCAAAAAAAACATAACTATCAACATTAATGTAGATCTTCATTTAACTGATGTAGTTTTATTTTTATTCATGATTTACAGATTTTAAAAGTAGGTAAAACACCTCTTTACTTTTTTTGACTTTGTGAAATGAAGATTTAAAATTTGTTTTAAAAACGTTGAAGGATTAAACACTTTCCTCTCTCACTACGTTGGCTGGGAGATCTATTGTAAAAGTTGTTCCCTTGTCTTTTTCGCTTGTAAAGTCAAGGGAACCTCCCATTGCTTCCACAATGCCTTTTGTAGTTGAAAGCCCGAGTCCTAATCCACTGTCGGAATACTTGTCCTTTGTTGTAAAGAATGGTTCAAAGATTTTAGAACGTGACTCGTTTGATATCCCCTCGCCTTGATCTGAAATCATTATGATCAGCCGGTTATTTTGATTCCTTATATTGACGATGTTGACCTCACTACTGTCTAGAGAAGCCTCTATGGCATTTTTAATAATATTAAACAAAATCTGTTTGAAGTGATCCTTAGACATGTTTACTTTTACCGTATTGTCGAAACCATCGATGTTTATGGTGACACAGCGCTCATTGCTGATTTTATTAAGCATATTTACTACATCACGAATTGGTACAACCGGGTCAAATTCACTGATTCCTCCCTGGTATGGGCGGCACAGGTCAAACATCTGTTTTACGATGCGGGCGATACGATCTATCTCTCCCTCTACCATGCCTACGTATTCGTAATACTTATAGTCTTCCGGAATGGCATCTTTGATTAGTGTAAAGCCACCTTTGATACCTGACAGAGGATTGTTGATCTCATGTGCTACCTGAGCCGCCATGCGACCTGCAACAGCCAACTTCTCATTCTCTACTCGTTGTCGTTCCAATTCCATTACACGAGCGGTGCGCTCTTCAACCAGTATTTCCAGTTCATCATTATGTCTACGGATTATATCCTCCATCTTTTTGCGCTCGGTAATGTCTTCCTTAACTGCAACATAATTTGCCACTCTACCGTCCTCATTATTAACTGGTGAGATGGAAACCGATTCCCAATAGAGTTCTCCATTCTTTTTCTTGTTGCAAAGTTCTCCACGCCACTCTTTGCCGGACATAATCGTATCCCATAGTTCTTTATATAACTCAACCGACTGTTTGCCAGATTGCATAATACGAGGGTTCTGTCCAATCGCTTCTTCTGCCTTGTAACCAGTAATCCTGGTAAACTTAGGATTTACATATTCAATTTTCCCACTTCTGTCAGTAACTACAATCGAGCTGGGACTATGCTCAACTGCACGAGACAGTTTTCTTAGATGCACCTCTACTCGCTTGATATGATGCCGCCTTTGAGCCTCTTGCAATGCGCGCTCAACAGCATGGCCAAGTCTATCCAGGTTGTCTTTCATGATATAATCATGTACACCGACTTTCATAGCTTCAACTGCAATATCTTCTCCTATGGTGCCTGAAACAAGGATTAACGGCAGGTCTTCGTTTCTTTCCTGAATCAATTTAAAAGCTTTAAGAGCATCGAATTGTGGTATAGAATAATCTGCGACAATGACATCCCATTCCTGTCTATCCAAGGCATCTATCATTGCCCTTTGTGTATCAACTCGTTCTGACACCACTTCGCAACCATTACGTTTTAGTTCACACATTATCAATGCAGCGTCATCTTCCGAATCTTCAATCATCAATACACGGATCGGTCTGCACATCTCTAAATCTTCTTTGTTATCCATTGATGTTTTATTCATTAATCACGTTGCTTATCTGCTTAGTCAACTCTGATATTTTAAATGGTTTCTTTACTATAAAATCTATTTTCAAACCCTCTTTTTCGAGTGGATTAAGTTCTTCTCCCCAGCCGGTTATTATGCCTATCTTTGGACTTTTTTCTAACTCGTTCAATGCCTTTACCACATCATATCCATAGATATCAGGCATAACCAGATCACATAGCACAATGTCAAAAGACTCTTTTTTTGATACTTCTAAGGCGTCGATGCCGTTCTCAACAGTTTTGACATTATAGCCAATTCTGGAAAGTGATTGGTCCAGTACACTGCGCATATCTTCGTTATCATCTACTACCAGAACTCGTATCCCCTGCGCCTTTATCTCCTGAGAGGATTCGGATAATACCGTTCGCTGAACAGTTTCCCTATCATGAGGAATACTCAGGATAAATGTCGTGCCTTTTCCCACCTCGCTTTCAACATTTATATTGCCGCCATGTTCTTCTATTATGCTGTAAGAAGTGCTCATCCCCAATCCTGTCCCTTCAGGTCTTCTTGTCGTAAAAAAAGGATCAAATACCTTCTTCTTTACGTCTTCAGTCATTCCTGTGCCAGTATCAGATACACTTATAAACACAGTATCATCACTACTCCATGTACTGAATGTTAGGATGCCACCATCCGGCATAGCGTTCAATGCATTGCTAATTAAATTTATAAACACTTCTCGCAGCTCCGCAGGGCTACAAAGTACTTCCGGTATCTCTTTCATACCTTCCTTGTCAATATGATAGTTTGTTCCCCTGGCCTGAGCCATATTCTTCCATCTGGGTTCTGTAAAATCTATCGTTTGATTAATCAGATCTCCAATATTACAAGGCACAAATTCTGTAGTGCCGCGACTGGTCTTGGTAAATCTAAGCATCTTGCTGGTTATTTTGGCACCATCATCGGTCGCTCTCATTATGGTACTCAGTTCATCAGTCAACTGTTTATTGCTTTCGTACTCCAACTCAATTAATTGTACCTTGCCAGAGATAACTCCAAGAATATTATTGAAATCGTGTGCAACTCCGGCAGCAATTGTACCTAATGATTTTAATTTCTCTGATTGTGCGAGAGCTTCCTCTGCCTGCTTGCGCTTGATAAAGAGGCCAATCCGGCTGCCGATAGCTGACATCATATCAAGCAAATCCCTGTCAGGCTTTCTTATCTCATGGCTAAAGAAGCAGATAACACCAAGCACTTCTCTACCGCTGATAATAGGAAAACCAAAGGCTCCGTGTAACCCCTCTCTTTCTGCAATGGATGCTCTTACAAACTTTGTATCATGGACAACATCTTCAATCCATAATGGTTTAGCGCTTTCCCAGACTCGGCCCGGAAGTCCTACTTGTGCCGGAAAGGTTATGTGCTTTGTAGCAGATTTGAATTCCCTGATCTTAAGAGATAACATATGCCAGATTTCTGAATTTCGCAAAACACCGTCTTGTTGATCAAATATCCACATTTCACCAAGGTCCCATTCAAGCGCAGTACATATTGCTTGTAAAATTTTGCCGGAAGCATCCTTAAGTGTGTTAGATTCTGCCAATACTTGTGCAACAATGTGTTGAGCGTTGAGACGTTTGTTGGCTTCGTAACGATCTGTAATATCCTCTTTAACGGCTACAAAATGGGTTGTGATACTCTTATCATTTTTAACTGGAGAAATAGATGCAGATTCCCGATACAGTTCACCATTCTTTTTTTTGTTACAGAATTCTCCCCTCCATTCATTACCTGATGTAATGGCTCTCCACAATTTATTGTATGTTTCAGGTGGTGTTCTGCCTGATTTTAAGATGCTTGGGCTTTTGCCAATGACTTCTTCAAGACGGTAGCCGGTAATTTCTGTAAACTTTGGATTCGCATACTCTATATTACCTTCAATATCCGTAATCACAACTGTAGCTGAACTGTATTCGGTAGCATGGGACAATTTGCGCATTTTTTCCTCATCCTTTTTACGTTGAGTAACATCATCGATAATGGAGATAAAATGCATAGGCTTACCACAAGATTCACGTATAAGCGTTACTGTTAAATTTACCCAGATTACAGAATCATCCTTCTTGATATAGCGTTTTTCTATCGTATAGCTGGAATTTTCTCCATCTAAGACCTTCTTCCTGATTTGATACTGCGCATCAATGTCATCAGGATAAGTAATATTATGGAATGTGTTCTCAAGTATTTCCTGTTCTGAATAACCTGTAATTTTACAAAAGTGTTTATTTATTCTGAGATATTGACCATTAAGTGCAACGTGGGCGATACCAACGGCAACATTCCCGAAGATATCATTAAACTCTTTATCATGTAATCTGAGCTTTGTTATCAACTCTGATTTTGTCATTTTTTCGTAATTCATTTTACGTTCAGTATCATTCAAACATGAATAATTTATAGGCTTATGCAATCAATGCCAACTTACAGCAAGCATATTAATTACACCACAATGTGAACTAATAAGGCTTGCGGGGGGGGGGCAGGGAATAAGGCTTCAGTAGCATTTCTTCAGAATTTTTACTTTTTCAACAAATTCTTCATAAGAAGCAGGTTTAATGAAATAACCGCTGGCTCCATTTTTGTACGCTTCGTCAATCTTTTCCTGAACAGAACTTGTTGATAAGATAATTACCGGTATTTTACAATACATGGAATTCTTTTTTAGAAATTTAAGGATATCCTCACCACTAATTTTTGGTAAATCCAGATCCAATATAATTAGTTTAACTTTGTGCTCCACCTGTCCATTCCACTTAAGACTAAGTTCCTGAAAACAATCAATTGCTTCCATGCCATCTCTTATCAGGATAATATCATTTTCACTGTCTCCATCCTTAAGAGCTTCGGTAATCAAATAAGCATGGTCAAAGTCATCTTCAATAAGTATAATCTTGTTCTCTTCCAACATTCACTCCATTTATTTTTATGCAATTATTCTCTGACACTCCAACTGAAACATTTTTGATTATTTAAATTATCGCAGTTATCCAGAAAGAATCAATATGGCTTTATCATACATGTAGTATGTATGATAACTACATAGTTGGCAGGTGGAGGTGTGGCGCCTTAAAACCTTTTCAGGAAGGATGTTAGATTGATGTCTTTGTTGATGACACCAAGTTTTTTTCTAATATTGGCGCGGTGTCTCTCTGTAGTTCCTTGAGAAATATTTAGGAGACCGGATATCTCTTTGTTTGAAAGCCCACTTCTTATCATATTGCAAATCTCAATTTCTCTGGAAGTTAATTTGTCCTCTTTTTCAGTCAGCTTTGTTCCAAATGATGATGTCAACTCCTGTAGGTTTTTCTGCAGTAGTTGTACATACTTGCGCGATTCCCCTGTCAGTTTAAGCTTTTGTATAACAGGCAATAGCAGGTTTTCCGCATTGGTTATTACATTGTCTTTTATCTGTTTCTTTTCAATCTCGATCTGCCCAAGGATCTCACTAAGGGCTATATTTTTTTGCTCTAAAGACTTTTTTTGTTCCTGCAGTATCTTCTCTGCCTTCTTGTTCTCGGTAATGTTCACACCCAATCCACCTACATATTTTCTGGCCGATGAGTCTATAAACAGGAACTTGCGATTCAACCACCATGATTGACTACCGTCGGGAAGCAAAGCCATTTCAACCACTTCGATAGTATTGCCCTGGGAAAGAACCTTCAGGTCGTTCTTTCTGAATTTTTCAGCAACCTCCTGAGGCCACAATTCAAAGTCAGTTTTACCCTTCCAGTCATCAAACTTTACACCAAAAGCACTCTGATAATTCTTGCTCAGGAAAACATGGCGGCCATTCTCATCTTTCATCCAGCCAATGATGGCACTGTTCTCTAAGAAAGCCTTTAATCGCTCCTCGCTGTCAAATAGCAACTTCTCTGCCTGCTTACGCTCAGTGATATCACGTATGAAGGAAAAGAAGCGGCCGCCTTCTAAATTCACAAAATTGGTGCTTACTTCAATATCAATAATCCTGTCGTCTTTACATCTGTGTTTACTTTCAAACCTGCCGCCTCCAGTTTTTATTATCAGCTGTATGTGTTTCTTTGTATCTTCAGGCTTTTCCAAAGCTTCAACGTCATATACACTCATCTTAAGCAATTCTTCACGGCTATAACCTGTTAGATTACAGTAAGCGTCATTAGTTTCCAGAATTCGACCTTGAGTGTTCAATATCAGAAAACCGTCAATAGCCGTACTAATAATCGCTTTGTTCTGTTCTTCTGCTAACTTGCGCTCTGTGATGTCTCGACCAATGCCTATAACACCAATTATATTTCCATTATTATTTCGTAATGGAATATTTTTGTACTCGCATAGTAACCCAGTATCTTTGAAGTATATTTCTTCTTTAGGGCTTTCACCTTTTAACGTTTTAGTATAAAGGTCTATTGCTTTTTTCAGGTTTTCCTCGTCGAAAAGAGGTGCAAATGATTTTCCAATAAACTCTCCCGGTTTATATCCTGATAATCTCTGGAAAATATTATTTAAGTATAGGATATTTCCTTTTGTATCACATATATATGCAAGGTCAGTTATGTTATCGAATAATATTTTATATTTCTTCAACTCCTCTTCAGCCTTTACACGCTCCGTTATGTCACGAAAAATGCCCTGAATGATTTTTCTGCCTTTCAGCTCTGTGATACTTGCGCTTATTTCTACCGGAATTTTTCTTCCATCTTTATTGCATACGAAGACATCTTTTACAATTGCATTTCCACTTTGAATGTGATCTTCAAATATTTTTCTATAATGTTCTGCCTCCTCCGGTTGGTGTAATAACGTCTGGTGCATACCAATGATCTCCTCTGCAGGCAGGCCTATCATTTGTTCTGCCCGCTTATTTACATCAATTATAATCCCTGTTTCTACATCAGCGACAAAAATGGCATCGTTTGCACTTTCCACTAACTTGTGATATTTTTCTTCAGATTCTATCAGTGTTTCCTCTGCCTTCTTGCGCTCAGTGATGTCCTGCTCGATTCCAATCATCTTCAACGGCTTGCCATCCTCACCATGTACAACTTCTGCTTCAGAATTAACGATATGTACCTGTCCATTCGGATCAATAATACGAAATTCAATGCAATAGGGTTTTCTTTCATAAAGAGCTGCATTAACTGATTTCTCTACAAATACGCGGTCATCAGGATGGACATGTTTAATGAACTTCTCAAATGTTATGTTGTATTGCTGTGGTAAAAGGCCGTGGATACGATAAAGCTCATCTGAGCAAAACGATTCATTCTTTACCACATCCCACTCCCAACTGCCTATACGGGCTATTTCCTGGGCTTTTACAAGGGATTTTTCACTTTTTTTAAGCATTTCCTCCGTCATCTTGTGTTCGGTGATCTCCTTCTTTAATTTTACATTATTTTCTTTTAACTCTTTTGTGCGCTCAAACACTAGTTTCTCAAGAGATTCGTTAGTCGTATTAAGCATATCTTCTGCCTTTTTACGCTCGGTGATGTCCATTCCATAAATATTTACGTAACCCTCTTCCATTATTGGTGTAAACGCTAATGAAATTATACGATTTTTGCACTCAGTTTCGGTAACACTACTTACACCGGAATGAAGAACATCAGAAACTATTTTAATATAACTATCTGGCAATACTCCGGTTGTCTGGCAACCCCAGAAATCTAATAAAAATGTGCTGGCCTTGTTGTGATAGAGTATGTTACCGTCCTTAAATACCCGCATTACAGGATTTGGATTTTCACTTGGGAATTTCGCCAGCCCCTTTATCTCCTCCTCAGCCTTTGTACGCTCTGTGATGTCGATGAAGCTCACAACCGATCCCACGGTCTCGCCCTCATGAAAAATTGGAAAAGACTGGTATTCAGCGGCAAAGCTGGTACCGTCGGCACGCCAGAGCACCTCGTCGTTTACATGAGTACCTTTGCCTTCTCTAAAAGCCTTATAAATACAACAGTCCTCTTCAGGGTAAAAAGTGCCGTCTTTTTTGGTATGGTGGATCAGATTGTGCATGTTCCGGCTGAGCAACTGGCTTTCGTCTTTAAAACCAAGTAGACGAAGGCAAGAGGAGTTGCAAAAGTTGCAGTTGCCTTCCAAATCCAAGCCATAGATGGCCTCACCGGTCGAATTCAGCATGAGGAGAGCTTTCTTCTCACTCTCCTTAAGTGCATTTTCTGCTTGTTTACACTTGGTGACGTCCATTCCGTAAATATTAACGTAACCTTCTTCAATTATAGGCGCAAACGTTAAGGAAATTACACGGTCTTCGCACTCAGTTTCGGCAACACTGCTTAAACCGGAATGAAGAACATCAGAAATTATTTTAATATAATTATCTGGCAATGTTCTGGATGTCTGGCAATCCCAGAAATCTAATAAGAATGTGCTTGCCTTGTTGTGATAGAGTATGTTGCCATCTTTAAGTACCCGTATTACAGGGTTTGGGTTCTCACTTGGGAACCTTGCCAGCCCCTTTATCTCTTCCCCTGTCTTCTTGTGCTCAGTAATGCCTTTAGATTTTCCTGAAATGTCGGTAACTTCCAGTTTTGATTTAAGAGACTTGAGCTCTTTGATCAACTCCGCTTTTGTCAGTTTTTCATAATTCATATGCAGCATTTGTGAATCTTGAAGTTGGATATGGAAATAGTTAATGTTATTATTGTTTGGATTGTTAAGTGAAGATAAGATATCCTGTGTTGCCGGGAAGTCAACAGGGGTTTAACATACACATAATATGTATGAATACTACACAGTAGTCGTGTGGGGGTTTTGGCGAGTTAAAGTGTTTTCAGGAAAGATGATAGGTTTATGTCTTTGTTAATAATACCTAATTTTTTTCTGATGTTGGCACGGTGCCTCTCTGCTGTTCCTTGAGAAATGTTTAGAAGACGGACTATCTCTTTGTTTGTAAGCCCGTTTTTTATCATATCACAAATCTCAATCTCTCTGGAAGTCAGTTTGACTTCTTTTTCGGTCAGCTTTGTTCCAAATGAAGATGTCAGCTCTTGTATGTTTTTTTTCAGCAATTGTGTATACTTTTGTGATTCCCCTGTTAGTTTGAGTTTTTGTATAATAGGCAATAGTAGATTTTCCGCATTGGTTATTACATTATCTTTCATCTGCTTCTTTTCAATCTCGATCTGCCCAAGAATCTCATTAAGGGCTATGTTCTTTTGCTTTAAAGCCTTTTTTTGTTCCTGCAGTTTCTTCTCGGCCTTCTTACGCTTTTCAATTTCTTTCTCCAGGATCAATACCTTATGCTCGATTTTTTCCACCAGACGTTTATTATACTTTGCAAGATAGGTTTCCTCGTTATTAATAGCAACGGGTGCAGCTTTTACATGGCCTTCAATAACGGCTTTGATTATACTTAATAACTCATTTATCTCACATGGTTTGACTATGAACTTATCTGCACCCAGGCTCAGGGCAAACTCCTCGTCCTTTTCATCGGTGTAGGTAGCGGTATAAAAGACAAATGGTATTTTCTTTAAGCTATCGTCCTTCTTACACTCTCTGCAGAATTGAAATCCGTCCATCCCTGGCATTAAGATATCGGAAACAATCATATCCACGCTCTCTTTTTTCAGCTTTTCAATGGCCTCAACTCCGTTTCCGGATGATACAACATCGTATCCACTCCTTTCCAGCGAAGTCTCTAACAGGTAGCGGTCCTCTTTAGTATCATCTACTATGAGGATCTTTCTGGTTTTAGGTTCCATTTTGATCTCCTTACTGGTTTACACCAAATATTTTTCAATCTCTGCCATGATGGTATCCGGATTGATCGGTTTTTCTATATAACCAGTACATCCCGCATCCAGTGCCTTATCCCTGTCACCGGACATCGCATACGATGTTATAGCGATAATGGGAGTAGTTCCATCCGCTTTTGATTCCCTTATCCTCCTTGTCACCTCCAGACCATTTATATCAGGAAGCTGAATATCCATGATAATAAGATCAGGCTTTTCTTCCATTGCAAGACCTATTCCATCTTCGCCGTTAAAGGCCTTTATTGTTTCATAGCCATTTTTCTGCAAAATAAAGTTGATAAGATACATGTTTTGTTCGTTGTCCTCAACTATTAGAATACGCTTCAAGCTTTTCCTCCTTATATACACGGAAAGACACTGGTTAAAAAATACACATTGATGCACAGAAACTTACACAGATCTTATGTGCACCTTAACGGCAATGTTAACGTAAAAACACTTCCTTTTCCAAACTCGCTCTCAACCCTTATCTCACAGCCAAGAAGCTCAGATATCTTCCTGGAAAGATAAAGGCCCAGACCGGTACCTTCCTTTATAACTCCATCAATAGGAATTCGGCTGAAAGCCTTGAAAAGCTTGTCCATATCCTCTTCTTTTATCCCGATACCGGTATCAGTAACACTGATCTCTATAGCAGAATCAGAGTTCTGGAGTACGCATACGTGCACACTACCTTTTTCTGTGAACTTAATTGCATTACTCACAAAATTTACGAGGATCTGTTTTACCCTCCGCTCATCACTTTCGACCACAATTTTTTTGGGCATTCTCAGGTCCATTTTAAGATTCTTATCTTTCGCAAGGATATCAAATGAATTTATTACATCTTTAACAACTGACAGTAGCTCAAATTTATGGATGTAAATCTCCACCTTACCTGCCTCTATCTTGCTTATATCGATTATATCATTTATCAGTGATAAGAGGTGAGTAGCGCTGGCTTTTACCATAGAGAGCTGTTTCCTCTGCTCATTCGAAACTTCACCAACCATTCCCTGTAGAATTATTCCTGTGAAGCCCATTATGGAATTAAGCGGCGTCCTTAGTTCGTGGCTCATGCTTGCAATAAACATACTTTTTAAATGATCAAGCTCTTTAAGACGGGTGTTAGCTCGGGTTAATTCCTCAGTTCTTTCTGTCACACTTGCTTCCAGTTCTTCGGCATGCTTCTGCACCTGCGAATAAAGTATGGCGTTCTGTAGACCGGTAGAAATATCGTTGGTAAAAGTCTGTAGAAATATACTCTGTTTCTCAAAATCACGATGAGTGCCGGATGCCAGTCCCAGCACTCCAATGATTTCATTATTACCAAACAGGGGGAGCGCTGCAAATGAACGTAAATCAGCCTTCTTGCACTCCTCCCATGTGCATCGAGGATCATTAAGTATATCACTGGAATACATGGGAATTCCTTTGCTGACAGACAGTCCGCAAAGACATTCTCCCACACGATGTACCGGAGTCTCATCGTGACGGTATCTGGAGCTCTCAGCTCTCATGCCCTGTAGAATTAAATTGTCACCCTCCCTCAGGAAAAACAGAGTCAGGTCAGGAGCAAGAGCGGTAGTAACTTCATCAAGTGCTGCGCTTACTACCTGGTCAAGTGAAAGGCTTGAACTGACCTGCTGACTTAATCTGTTTAGTGCTGTCAGTTCCTGGACTTTCTCCCGCAATGCTCCCTCTGCCTCTTTACGCTCTGTGATATCCCGGGTTACAACAATAACCTGTATGCCTTTCTCTGTTCTCAGTGGACTCAGGCTGACCTCAACGGGTATCTCTCGTCCGTCTTTGTGCAGACAAGCCAGATCAAGACTGGCACCCATCTCTCTCGTGAGAGGTTTTGATATATAGTGATTACGGTGTTCAACATGGCTTTGACGAAAATGCTCGGGCAGTAGAATATCGTGAGATTGTCCAATTAATTCCTCTTTTGTATATCCATAAACTCTTTCGGTCTGACCATTGGCAAGTATGATCCGGTTATCCTCATCAACGATTAAGATTGAATCCGGAGCTGATTCAACTAAATTTCTAAATTTCTTCTCGCTCTCCTTTAACGTTTCCTCGGCCTTTTTGCGCTCGGTGATATCGCTAGTAACTTTTGCATAACCATGTAATTTTCCACTATCATCATATAATGCAGTAATAATAACTTTTGCCAGAAAACGCGATCCATCCTTTCTTATACGCCATCCTTCATCCTCGCACCTCCCATCCTCTCTTGCTTTTTGCAGCTCATATTCTATTTTCCCCTTTTTTATATCTTCCTCTGGATAGAAAACAGAAAAATGTTTGCCAATAATTTCATCAGAGCTATATCCTTTTATTCTTCGTACACCTTCATTCCAACTATTTACAATCCCTTCAGGAGTAAGCATGAATATTGCGTAATCATTTATACTGCGCACCAATAGGCGATTACGCTCTTCGCTTTCTTTATGTTTTAACTCAACCTGCTTGTATTCGGTGATATTTTTGAGCATACGTTTCACTTTTAAATCGATTTGAGCTGGTTTTAGAAATTCTTCAGGTGGAATGTAATATGCATTTTTGCAAACTAAATCACCGTATATGACAATTGGATGAGTCTGAATAATATTTAATAAAATTTCAGAGGAAAAACGATTGCTGTTGTATTGGCAAATTGCTAGAGCATCGTTCTCTTGAAAAAAATAATTAAGTTTGGCTTCATATTCTGTTAGTTTTTCTAATCGAATGTCGCCTCCCAAATACCATGTCATTTCGCCTGTTACTCTTAACGCATTAAAACCATCTGACTTTGCTAAATCAGTAGCTTCCTTCAAAAATTGTATCATCCAGTCGGGATCAAAATGGCCTTGCTGGAGGTATGCTTCCTGTTTGGTAAGAATATTCAAGGCACCAGATTTAATTACAGATTCGGTCTCTATACCTTCTTTCTGCATTGCCTCAATAACCACTTTTGAAGTATTATCATCGACAACATATATACATTTCTCCCCACGATCTAATCCAAGCTTGATAAAAGGCACAACAGCATTGAGTTGTTCCTCTTTTGTCTCGTAGACTATACATATATGATCATGAACTGTAAGCTCACTGATGGCATCGTAAAGATTGCCTTTGGCTGTATTTTCGTTGAACATAATATTCTTTAAATTAATTCACACACAAAATCCTGCTAAGCGAGGCAAAGACACCAAGAGCACAAAGGTTGATTATGTTTGAGTTCTCCGTACGTCCTCAATGCTATACTTATTGAACTTAAAGTTAAGGTAAATTAGGAGCAGCTCTGCGTATTCGGATTTGTCCTTCTCCAGAAGTGGTCGCAATTCAACATCTTTCATTTGGGTAACCATTTAAATGATTTCGGTTGATTTAGCTATTTAGAGAATGGCAAAACAAGTGTATCAAAGATAAAAATTTTGGATTAACTATAAGTAAATAGTTTGTTCAGGTATGCTTCCAGTTTATACATGATTCCTGCCTGAAGTCAATGAGGTAATTCCCCTGTAAAACTGAAAATATTACCTATTTTTGAATGGTCTGTGCGCTTTTAATGTGTTCATTTTCAAAGCTGATTTGTAGCACAGGTTAGAGTCCTCTGGACTGAAACTTTCAATTGTAAATAGCATTAATGAGTTGGCAATTGGTTGGTATATAGTTACTTATGGAAAAATGGATGTAACCCTCTCCGAAGTCTTATTACACTTGAAGTCAGGATCACCCAGTTTGTTCTGGGCAGGCAGGTTAAACGGCTGAAGCAGATTTGTAATCAGGGCTTACAAAAAGATCGCAACAGCATACGCCGTCTTTCTCTATTTCCTCTTTGTGATATTCACACGGACAGATAATCTTTGCATCAATCCCTTTGTCGTCAGAAAGCATTCTGCACGGACAGTAAAAAAACCCGTTCTTCAGCTTTCTCTTTGCCAGGCTCTTTACAATCTTGCCTACGTGATTGGAATCCGGGTTCAGCTTATAAGGAGCGGTTTCTACATAATCTTCTACTAATTTACGCGCGTCTACCTCAAGCTTTACTAACGTATCGTCCATTTAAATCACCCCTTTTTATTAATCCTACTGCGTCTTAATTCTGATTAAATATACTTCAACATAAGGTTCCAATCCGCAAAGCTACGAGCAAAATTATATATTATCAAAAAGGATTTGCAAGACCAAAGAAATTGATTTATTCTGAGACCATGTTGATCGAAGATGTACTGGGAAAAGACGGAGTTATCTCCAAAAAATTAGGTTCTTACGAGTTGAGGCCTCAGCAGCTGGATA
>CAYTLC010000003.1:0-5734 GCA_964438395.1 uncultured Candidatus Scalindua sp. | reverse complement strand
GGAGTTATCTCCAAAAAATTAGGTTCTTACGAGTTGAGGCCTCAGCAGCTGGATATGGCCCTTGCAATCCAAAAAGCTATCGAAGAAAACAAGCATCTTATCGTTGAAGCCGGTACCGGAGTAGGTAAAAGTATGGCGTATCTTATTCCGTTTATATTCTGGAGTGTCAAAAATAACAATAAGGTTGTCATCTCGACTCATACCAAAACGCTACAGGAACAATTAATTAAAAAAGACCTTCCGTTTCTTCGTAATGCTCTGAAGTCAGTTAATGTTTTTGCCGATGCAGGTGATGATAATTCGCATCCGGAGAATGGACAGGAAGATAAATTTGATTTTTCTTATACTCTCTGTGTGGGCGGGCAGAACTATTTATGTCTCAGGAGATTTCACCAGGCTCAATCGCAGAATGTCTTTAACACTCAAAAGGAATTCGATGAATTCCAGCATATCGTCCAATGGGAAGCACATGCCAGGAGGGGGCTGCGATCAGAACTGGACTTTGAACCTTCACCGGCGGTATGGAGCAAGATCTGTAGAGAGTCTGACCTCTGCTTTGGTAAACAATGTTCTTTCAAAGACGATTGCTACTACAACAGGGCGCGTAGAAAAGAGTACAAGGCGCAAATACTGGTTACAAATCACCATCTCTTTTTTGCTAACCTGGCAAGCGACGGACGGGTCTTGCCGGATTTTGATGCCGTAGTTTTTGATGAAGCCCATACACTGGAAGATATAGCTACCAGTTACTTCGGTATAGGGATTTCAAACTCCAGGATTAAATATATGCTCGACTCAATCCTGAACCCTAAGACAGGGAAAGGGTTGATAACAAGGCTCTTTGATTCATCCAACGCGTCAGACCTGGCTAATCAAATGGGTATCATAAGCGATTGTGAGAAACTATTGAAAGAAGCTGCCTCTGCCAACGATCTTTTTTTTTCAGAGATTATCGAGAAATATGGTACAGGCAATAAGACCGCCCGGATTAGAGAGAAGAGTACCATAAACAACTATCTCAGTAAGCCATTGTCCAATCTTTTTGATCTGCTTGAGTCTCTGTCGAAACAGGTCAAAACAGATGAAGATAGACTGGAGATTTGTGCATTCGCAAACAGGTGCAGTGATATTAACAATAATATTGCTACTATTATGAATCAGGATCTGAAAGAGTATGTTTACTGGGCAGAGATCGAGAGGAAAAAATCTCGCTATGAAACATTCTCAGACACATTGCAATTAACAAATACGCTGGGATCATTAAATCATAAACAGACAAGATGCTCCCTGCTTGCCGCGCCAATAAATGTTGCCGTGGAATTTGAGAAGCAGATATTCGGCAAGACCAGGCCGGTAATTCTTACCTCGGCTACACTGTCTATAAACGGAAGCTTCAAGTATATAAAGGGACGACTGGGAATACCTGTCAGCGATAAGACGGACACAGAAAAACCGGTCATTACTTTAGAACAGGACGGATTTGATTCTCGCATAACAAGAGAAGATGACTATTGCGAAAAAGCCATAGGTTCCCCATTCAACTTTTCAGAGAACGCACTTATATACGTCCCAGACAATATTCCTGACCCGAATCAACAACCCGAAGAGTTCAAAGATAGTGTTGTAAAGCACATAGAGGGCATTATTACTCACTCACAGGGAAGAGCATTTATTCTCTTTACGAGTTTCAAGATGCTTAACAGCGTATACGAAGAGATCCAGGATGATCTGGACGAGTTTACTCTTTTCCGGCAGGGAGACAAACCAAGATATCAATTGATTGAAGAGTTTAAGACCAGCGAAAAACCGGTTCTCTTTGGCACTGCAACATTCTGGCAGGGAGTTGATGTGCCGGGTGAAGCACTGAAGTGTGTAATAATAACCAAACTGCCATTTGCTGTCCCCGACGATCCGATAATTGAAGCAAGAATGGAACTGCTGAAATCCCAAAACAAAAACCCATTCATGTTCTACCAGGTGCCGCAGGCAATCACACTGCTGAGACAGGGCTTTGGTCGTCTGATCAGGTCAACGACAGATACGGGCGTAGTCGCAATCCTGGACCCCCGCATTAAGAGCAAGTTCTACGGCAAGTACTTCTTAAGCTCACTTCCTGACTGCAAAAAAGTTTCTGACATAAAAGACATTAAAGTTTTCTTTGATTCGGTTCATAATCATGTAGATTAAAACACAGAACTCCTGACATGAGTGGTGATTTGAACGCAGCAAAAACCATCCACTCAATACTTTTGTGAGCTGTATGTCTCATGTGTTAGCAAAGGCTGGGTAAGTTAAAAAAATGAAATGAAATGTATTCACTCCAAAATGGCATAAAATACTAGCTTCAATTCGTTCCGTTTTCTGGTACGCGTAACCATATACAATGCCAGCTATCGCAGAGAGGATTACATATTTAAAACCTCCGGCAAAATGTGCTAAACCAAACAAAATAGATACTGTAATTAAACTTAAGATATTTCCGTACTTATATCCTCGCAGTATTTTAAATAAATTCTTTTGCAGGAACCCTCTGAAGAACGCTTCTTCACTAACACAAGTGAAAATTAAATTTATAAGAGCCCAAACAAAAAACAGATTAGGAAATTTAAAATCCCAGTGTGTATAGCCAGATATTTGACTTACACTTGCTAAAACAATCAATCCCACTAAGAATATGGGAAGTATGGAGCGAAGAACGGAACTCCACTCTTTTAAACTCTTAACAAGAGGAAAGCCTAAGCTAAGGATCGCTAAACCAACCAAAGTTTTATCCATATTTAAGTACATTGAATATGGAAGGCTTGTTTCAGTTAAAGATACGTTGTCGGCTATTTTCCAATTGTTGAATCCCGGAATAAGATGAGCCGCCAACATAACAGACAATATAACCGCCAAAACGCCAGATGTCACACGAATGAAAAGTATTAAATTGATACGATTAACAGTGTGATAAAGTAAACACAATATAACAATCGAAATGATTCCAATAATATCTATTCTATCTGATATGACGCTGCAAACCAGAGAGGCAGCCGTAATGGTACCCCATATCTTGATATCCTGTTTGATCCACAAGCTGAGAATAGAGATAAGAAGAAGGGAATAACTAATTAAAGATAGGGGATTACTCCACAACAAATCGTAAATCATAGTCATGATTTATATAACTTTAAAGCAATTTTCAAGTGAAATTTATAAAAAACCGGACGTTCACCTATATATTAAAAAAAGTAATCACACAAAACCGCGAAGAACACAAAGAGTGAAAACTATTCTCTTTTGTTTTATTACTTTAATTTCGTTTTCTTAGCGATCTTTGTGTCTTTGTGTGAGAAGCAAAGTCTTTTAGGTTGTTTTCTTTGCGCCCTCTGCGGTGAACTATGCTTTCGGATTTATCCATAATTTTTTTAGATAATATCTCTCTTTTGTGTTAGACTGAAAACCGTTGTACATAACGATCTAAGCTTTTTTAAGGCATACCAAGCTACAATGAAAAAGAATTTTAAACTTTACGGAATCGTAATATTTGTAGTAGCGATTGTAATACTTTCAATAACTGTTACTAATTTCCAGAAACAGTCCACGTTGTTGCGAGAGGAAGTGTTTGATAAGTGCGAGATGATTGCTCTGGAACTCAAACACACAAGAGAATATCTGGCAGAAACGATGGCAATTGCTAATATGGAGCATAATGAAGCAACCAGATTGCTCATGCCGGCAATCGCAGGAAATGAGATTGGTAAAAAGTTTTATAACGCAACAGGCTATCGATTAAGACAGGTCAGTTCAAAATATAGAAATCCGAAAAACAGACCGGATAAATTTGAAGAGAAGGCGCTTGCTGAATTTGAGGGTGATAAAAATCTTACTGAATATAAAGGAGTCGATGAGATAGAGAGTAAACGAGTGCTGAGATATCTCATTCCACTCCACATAGAGGAAGCATGCCTTAAATGCCACTCTGCCAGGGAGGCCGTACCCGGGTTCATTCAGGAAGAATATCCTGATGATAAGGCTACAGATTATACGTTTGGAGACCTGAGAGGCGCTATATCGGTGGCTGTGCCCATAGACAGGGCAGAAGCCGAAATCAAGGGAAACCTGGTCCACATGACCATTGTAACTACTGTTGGGATGGTGTTCCTTGTAACCTTTGTATTCATTGCAATGAATATCACGATTAAGAGAAAAGAAGATAATAACAACAATTAGTACCTACGATGAAACCACGCATAGAGATCCTGGACAAGTTAAAAGGTCACATCTTCAAAACACTGTCAACATATCATAAGTCATTAAGCGGCTGCAAATATGTGGACGTAAGGCTTGGAATCAGCGAATTCAAATCAGCCACTTCTGAAAACGGACAATCAAAGGATGTTGCGGATGATTATGACGCCTCTTTCGGTATAAGGGTTATTGCGGGAGAGATGTCATCCTGGGGATTCTATGGTCAATCTCTTGGTAAAAATGATTTAAAGGTTAAGAGAATAACAGACCTGATTATTAATGGCATAAATACTGCCTATGAACGGGCAGTTGCCAATGCAAAGAAAAAGCAGGAGTTTAAGAAAAGTGCCGATTCATTAACAGAAGTTAAACTGGCAAAGATCAAGGTTTGCCAGGATACGGTACCGGCAGATTTTGAATTAGACCCGCGAAAGGTTTCTTTGCAGAAGGTGTTAAAGACAAGCATGGATATTTCCCGGCAGATGAAAGAGCTCGATCTGTCTGTACGTTACACAGCTGTCGGAATAAAAACAGGCATAACCAGGGAGCTGTTCTGCAGCTCCGAAGGTGCAAATATTGATCAATCATTGCCTCTCACCCAGGGTATTGTGTATGTCTCCGCACAGAAGGGTGAGTCCAGCCCGGAAGTTTGTTATGATTATGTTGGCGACATGAAAGGGTGGGAAATAATTGAAGGCAAGAATTGTTATAATTTAAGCTTTCTCGATTTTGCACTTGAGAGAACAAGAGAGACCATAGAACTTTCAGGTGTGGAGTTTCTTAAGACCAGTAAAGATGAAGTTGTCGTTGTAACAGACCCTCACTTTAATACACTGCTAGTACACGAAATCGTCGGGCATCCTACCGAATCTGACAGGATATTGAAAATGGAAACTGCTTATGCAGGCAGGTCCTGGCTTTTTAAGAACATGGATGAAAACCAGGTAGGAGAGCGGATAGCGTCACCTCTCGTAAATGCATTTTCAGACCCTACCACAATGGGATATGGATACTATAAATACGATGCGGAAGGAACACCCGCTAAACGTATAGACGTTATTAAAAATGGTATTCTAAAGACCTTCCTGAATGGAAGGGAAAATGCTGCTGTGCTTGGACATGAACCGAATGGTTCGATGAGGGCAACTATGTCGTCAATGGTACCAATAGTCAGGATGACAAATACGGCTTTTGGTCCCGGTAAAAAAGATCCGAAAAACATAATCAAAGGGGTAAAGGATGGGTATTACATTGTCAGCCACAGGATTCCGTCCATAAGCGAATCCAGAGAAAACTTCAGAATCTCTGCCAAAAAGGTTTATAAGATTGAAAACGGCAAACTTGTAAAGCTGTACAGAGGTGGCGGGATAATGGCAAATTCAAAAGAGTTTCTCATGAGTGTTGATGCGGTGGGGAATGATTTCAAAATGTATCCTATTCCAACTTGCGGAAAGGGACAGCCGATGCAGATTATGAGAGTTGGAAACGGCGGCCCGACACTCCG
>CAYTLC010000002.1:15806-42211 GCA_964438395.1 uncultured Candidatus Scalindua sp. | reverse complement strand
TTTTCACGTGTTCTTCAAGCTTTCCTGATGTGTTTGATAGTGAGGTGAGTTCGTTTTTTATAGACTCTGCACTGTCCCTGCGTATATCTTTGCCTTTTTTCATTGCCTGTTCTATATTCTCAATCAGTTCATTTCCAAGATTACTGATCTCCCTGGAGTATTGTTTAAATGTACTGCCTATCCTGGATGCAAGTGAAGAGCGTGTTCTTCCGCAGTTTCTGCCTACTTCAGAGGCTACCAGATCGATCATCTCCTTCAGTACCATTTTTCTACTGATAGACTTTGGCATGAAGGCCCTCAGTATTGACTTAACCTCTTCTTCCGTCATAGAGGTTCCATCCTGTACCATATAGAAAAATCTTTTATCCTCTGACAGATCAATAGAGAGATCGGATTGCTGCATCGGTACTTCAAAGAGCTGTTCGGCAGCAGTTTTAAACTCTTCCATGATATCGTTGGAACGTTTCGTGTAACGATTGAAGGTTTCCTGGATACTGTCAGATATCACCACCTCAATATCTTCTTTGAATAGATCAAATCCCTTAACGATCTCTGCCTTGATAGCTTTCTGCATATCATCTCTCAGGGTAGTCGGATTGGCGTTATGGTTCTCTTCATAAAAACTATTCAGGAACTCCCTTATCCTGGTGGTTTCCGTGTCATCAAAACCCTTTAAAATATCTTCAACTCTCTGGTTCAGCTTAACAGTTTCTCCCTTGATCAGGTAGGCAATATCTTCCTTGTCCTTCTTGAGGTCAGCATTGAGTTTGTGAAAGGTGTCTATCTTGTTTTCCAATACCTCTTCAGAATCTGTCAGCGTCTTTGTCTCAATTGCTATCTGGGACTGTATTTGAAGAGCGATGCGCTTTGTTTTGGAAATTGCAGTGTTTAATACTATCTTGCCTTTCTCTGTAGAGAGGAAAGTCCCGATGGCATCCTCAAGGTCTGAAAGGCCGCTATGTAGAAGCAGGTTTTTGTCATCAGCCGTTTTTGCCTCAAGAGCTTTTCTGGCAGAGATTGGCCATATTTCCTGGACAGTAAATCCCATCTCTTTAAGCACGTTCATGTTATATGTAGACATTTCAGTGATCTCTTTTGGGATCAGGTTATCAACTTTATTCAGAACAAAGAATATCTTCTGTGTAGAACTTTTAATTGTTTCAAGCAGCTCTTTTTCCACCTGAGAAATTGGAACGTCCGCACTCATCAGGAAAACCGCTGCATCCAGATGGTCCAGGAATTCATAGGTAGTTTCTGTATTGTGGAGGAATGTAGAGCCGATACCCGGCGTATCTACAAGCTGCATCCCTTTCTCAAGGAGTGGAATCGGATACTCAATACACGCGCATTTAACCCCGCGTCTGTTTTCCGGATTACCACTTTCAGTTACATAATCGTGGAGCTCCTCAATTTGAATACTCTTTTCAGTACCGTCATTCATAAAAATATCGCACTTGACTTCAGTGCCAAATTTCAGGATGGTTACAATAGATGTCAAAGGTACTACGGAAGAGGGGAGAATTGCATTACCGACCAGGCTGTTGATAAGCGTGGTCTTTCCTCTTTTAAACTGTCCAAGCACTACGAGGTTAAAATGGTTGGATATCAACTGCTCTTTGACAGCGAGTAAGCGTTCATTGCCTGTCCCGCCGCTTTCATTTAACAGACTGTTTGTACCTGCAATGATTTCCAGGATATCTGTTTTGTGGTTTATGAACTCTTCTAACATGATACAAATTTTTCCCAATAAAAAAACTCCTATCGAAGTATTACGCCCTCAACAGGAGTTATCGTATGTAATGTAGTGCTAAAATCGGTAATCTTTTCAGATAGTAGTAATTATGCTATCTGTTGTCAAGCGGATTACGTGATTTAGGGAGAAAAATAGAGATAATAACGGTTAAAAAAAGAAAAAGAGAAGAGATACGCAGACAGCCTTCAAGAGCATAATACTGGTATAATGCACCTGACAACACAGTTCCAATTAGTCTGCCAAGTGCATTAGCCATGTAATAAAATCCAACATCAAGCGATACACCCTCGCTCTTTGAATAGGCCAATATTAAAAATGAGTGCACAGATGAATTGATGGCAAAAAGTACTCCAAATAAAGAAAGGCCGATAATTAATAGCCACTCTCTATTTAGAAATGATAATTCATAGGGCAGGGACATTGCTATGCCGAAAGGAACGAACATTAATGGAATAGCCCATATCAGTGCAATCCTCCCGTCAGGGATCTTTGAGCGTTTGTTGCCGGTTATTGAGGGGGCGACACTTTGAATACAGCCATAGCCTATTATCCAGGCCGCCATAAATGTTCCAACCTGTGTGTGCGTCCAATGAAATACCGCTTGAAAATAGACTGGAATGGCCACAACAAACCAGACATCTCTGGCACCAAATAAACACAGCCGTGCAGCAGATAGAATATTAACAGATCGGCTTTTAGAAAAAAGGTGTGAAAGCTTTGGTCTGTTTTTCGTTATTCCTTTCTGTTGATTTAAGCAGACTATATTAATAATAAATGCAATGGCGAGAACTATCATCATCGACACGAGTGCATAATAGAACCCTATGCAGCTCAATAAGGCAGCGCCTAAGAAGAAACCGCCTCCTTTGAGTGCATTCTTTGAACCCGTCAGAACAGCTACCCATTTATAAAGTTTTCCCTGTTGATGTTGTTCGGGCATCAATAGTTTGATTGCACTCTTGGCACTCATCTTGTTCAGGTCTTTAGCAATCCCTGAAATTGCCTGTGCAATCATTACATACGGAACTGTTAACCAACCGGCTTCAGCAGTTAACATACCTAATGCAATAATTTGTAGAATTATGCCTATGCGTGTAGTAAAATTGAGCCCTACCCGTGCCCCTATCCAACCTCCAACCAGATTTGTAACAACCCCAAAAAACTCATATAAAAGAAACAGGAGTGCAATTTCCATCGGTGAATAGCCCTGTTCGTAAAAGAACAGAAGAACAAGCATGCGCAATGCACCGTCCGTAATAGTAAAAGCCCAGTAGGTTCCCGTTATGACCGTATATTGTTTTGATTCTCGATTCATAAATATTGTGCCACTTTGCCAACGAGTTCCATCATTCGATTAACATATCCAATTTCATTATCGTACCAGGCCAGGATTTTAACCTGGGTTTCGTCTATGACCAGCGTTGATAAAGCATCTATAATACCGGAGCGCTTATCATTGGTATAGTCAACTGACACTAAGGGCCGTTCTTCATAACCCAGTATGTTCTTCAGTTCATGTTTAGACGCTTGTTGTAAAGCGGTATTGACCTGTTTTGCCGTTACAGAATTTTCAACCTCAAAAACGCAATCAGTTAGTGATGCATTGGCAATGGGGACCCTGACAGCAATTCCATCCAGTTTTCCCTGTAACTCCGGAAAAATCAGTCCAATAGCTGTTGCTGAACCGGTTGATGTAGGAATCAAGGATAGGCTACTTGCACGAGCCCGTCTTAAGTCTTTATGTGGTGTGTCCAATATACTCTGTGTGTTGGTAAAATTATGAATTGTCGTGATCGATCCGTGGATAATACCAAATTGTTCATGAATGACTTTTACTACCGGTGCCAGGCAATTTGTGGTACATGATGCAGCGGTAACAATATCGTGTTGGGTATGATCATATAGTGCGTCATTCACTCCCATAACGATATTAAGCGCTCCATCTTTTACCGGGCAGGATACAACAACCTTTTTTACACCGGATTCAAGGTAGGCTTGTAGGCTTTCACTGCTTTTGTGCTTCCCTGTACATTCAACAACAATGTCCGTATCGTATGACTTCCAGTTAGTCTCCTTAATCGCTTTATTGCTTGAGTATGTCACTTGTTTACCGTCGATGACTAATGTATTACCGTCAATCGTAACCTCTTTTTCCCATTTACCATGAATAGAATCAAAGCTCAATAAATGTGCGGCAGTTTGGATATCGCCATTAAGTTCATTGATATGGACAATATCAAAATTAGAATTCCACGCGGCTCTTAATGCGAGCCTTCCCATTCTTCCAAAGCCGTTAATAGCTACTCTTTTTCTCATATCACTTTATCCTTTTATACGTATAGACATATATATCATAAAAATTTTTTTTATTTGCAGCTGTTTTGTAATTCAGAAAACTTTGATAAATCATTTTTAAATTCCGGAGAGTTAAAGCCGTTGATTTTCAGTTGTGTGATTATCGCCTGTACAAGTTTATCCGTCTCTGTTATTTGATAATAGATCCAGGTTCCCTCTCGTCTTGATTTGAGAATATCGTTATTTCGAAGGTAAGCAAGGTGACGGGAGACAACACCCTGAGATATTTCTAATGTATCAACGATATTGCAGACACATAGCTCTCCATGGGTAAGCAGAAGGTTCAGAATGCGAAGTCTGATAGGCTCTGACAAGCACTTAAACAGTTGTGATAAATCGTTTGTGTTCATTGCGCCAATTATATATGCTTAGGCATATATAATCAATTTATAAAATAATTATGTTATCATGTGTTCCTTGGCCAATACATGATTATGAATACACCAACCAGGCAGACTATGCCGCCTATGATGTCATATTTATCGGGATTTACTTTGTCAATCTTCCATCCCCACAGGATAGACATTACAACAAATACTCCTCCGTATGCGGCGTAAACCCTGCCAAAGTGAGCGGGTTGGAGAGTCGGTATTATCCCATATAGTACCAGGATTATCCCACCCAATACTCCGATTAAGATACCCTTGCCTTCCCGAAGCCAGAGCCATACAAGATATCCGCCGCCT
Organism: uncultured Candidatus Scalindua sp.; assembly: GCA_964438395.1. Lineage (GTDB taxonomy): Bacteria > Planctomycetota > Brocadiia > Brocadiales > Scalinduaceae > Scalindua. The sequence continues at coordinate 37,417 of CAYTLC010000002.1, read as the reverse complement.
ATCTCGCACAATCCAGCCAGTATAAATAGTATGACCGATTTAGTAATTATCATAGGTGTCAGATTATAAAAAGGTATTTCGTTGCAGTTATGAGTTTTAGTTTGTCAGTATTAATTTTCTAAATATACTATTATCCTTAATACACAAATTCAACCAAATAAGTGTATATGCCTCTCAGATTCTAACACCGCTTCAGATTCAGAATGCCAGCTGGTACTGCAGGCGGTAGGTGTTGTCTATATCATCTGATCGGCTGACTGAATTTGGCAGTTCATTGTCCTGTCGGATCCAGTTGAACTGCAGCTTATTATCGTGAGTCCCGTTAATGAACCAGTTAACACCTAAAGCGACTTCCCTTACAGCGTCTTCATCTCTTTCATCATCAAAGTCAACGAGCGAATAACGGCCTGCCAGCTCAAGTTTTTTTGGCATAATAAAATATCCTCCCTGTACAAAGAAGCCTCTGTCAATGATGACACCGGAACCAATGGAGTCAATATTGTTGGCGCGGATATCATCAAACCTTCTCCAGTATGCCTCTGCGCTGGTTGAGAAACCTCTGTACTTAAGACCGTATTCGGCTACAACACTGGTCTTGTTTACCTCCTTTAGTGTTACACCGGTACCAACCGGGGGATCCAGATCAATGGTAGTGCTGCTAAATCTCTCTCTATCCGCAGCTCCGTCATATGATATAGCGGCTGACAGATGGGCAATCGGTTTTTCTGAGAAATTGATATCGCTCTCTACCTCTCCTATACCCTTTCCATACGCGCCAAACGGATTCCAAGAGGCTCTTGCAATATATAGCATCTCGTTGTTGCCGTTCGAGCTCTGGTTTCTTGCGTTGCCGTTAAATGCTCCTGCGTAATACTCAAATTTTTTATTAAACAGCTTGCCGTGCAGCATTACGCCTATCTGCCGGTCCATGGTAAACTCATCCTGCGAGCTGGCACGGTCTATCATCTGTTGGTTCTGAGAAGAAACTACACGCTGTCTGTTCCAGGGGACCTTCCACTGACCAAACTGAACAGATAACGCAGGGTTCTTGTTCCATGATGCCCACCAGTCGTACAGCTCTATGGCCTTGCTGCCGTCAACAGTGCCTGTAGATGAAAGTGCCAGCTCTATCTTGTATTTAAAGTGTTTGTACGCTCTTCCTGAGAATTTTACACGAGAACGTCGTATCCTGAATGAGCTGTCATCCTGCTCTTCGTCCGAGTCATGTACGTTATCTCTATCCTCATAGCTATATCTAAACTGGATCCTTCCATTTATTAACATGGAGAAGTTTTTATCAGCCGATTCAAGTAAGAATCCCCTTTTGTAACGTAATTTTGCTGGCCCCAGATATTTGGCCAACAATCCTTTACCTTCGGCTTTTTGAAGATACTCATCCATTTTGTTTTCGATTACTTCATCATCTATAGAAGTTACATACGACTTTGAGATATCCTCTTGTATCTCCATCTTGGCCTTCAGGTCATCAATCATCGTCTGCTGTTTCTTCATCATCTCTTCCATCTTTTCCAATTGCACACTTAAATCATCCTGGGCTGATACATCCCTCATGGGTACAGAAAAAAGACTCATGGCTAAAATGCCAATTGCCAACCAACTTGCAACAAAAAATATTCTCATTCTTAGGCTCCTTTCCTGTTTTTGATAACTTCTTGTTTTAAAATTTTATGTTGTTACTAGAATTATTAAGATACCTGATTTCTCTATGTGACACTTGCGCTTTAGTGATAAACTGTTATTGCATTCTGGCGATATGTTTTTTTATTTCAATTTCTGACAATGACTTTGCTGCGTAAGGATTTACTTGAGACGGTTCGGTCCCGGTTCTAAATGCGTCATATCGGTCTCCCCGCAGAGCATTCATTAAGCCTTCAGCCATTTGTGACCTGGCTGAATTGTGGGTGCGGACAAACAAAACTCTTTTTCTCATACTGTTGTTTATTGTGATCATTGTCATATTTTAGCCTCTATTACATTATTCTATAAAATTTCAAATCTAACTCCCAGTATACTTATTATAACACCGGTTACTTCGTTGTGTCCTCCGATCTTTAGTAGTAAAACTGTTATTGAATTTGGGTGAGATAGTATGTTTATAGTGTTAACTGAGAATAAGGAAACTGTTAATTTTTGGTTAAGGTCTTTAAAGACAGCTTATGTTGTCTGTTATTTATCATAATACTATGCTCAGTAAGAGTTTACATAGTGCGCGTGGATGGTATATATAATTAATTATTTTTAAAGAAATTGATTAAAGTAACTTCGCGTGTAAAATACAGTGCGAAATGTAAAGAATAACAGATTGATGACATGGCAGACAAACAGTTTGCCTTGTATATTCATATAATTAAGAAAGGGTAATAAAAGTGAAAAAACCGGTAAATATAACAAGGCATCTGGCTTCATGTAGTGTCAGAGTTTTTTTGATGACGGTTCTGGCTGTATTGTTTGCTTTGCCTGCATTTGCCCAGGAGGATTTGTGGGAAGAGTTAAACGATCAAGCGACTCAGCTTTTACAAGACAGGCGATATGCAGATGCAATTAAGGTGAGCGAAGAGGCGATAAGGGTTGCCACGGATACATTTGCTCCTAACCATCCCTGTATTGCTATCTCCAAGAACCTGTTGGGAACACTTTACTGGACATATGGAAGATTCTCAGAAGCGGAACCTCTCTTCAAGCAGGCCCTCGCGATTTATGAAGGGGGGCTTGGGTCGGATCATCCTAAAGTTGCAACAGTGCTGCAGAATTTAGCAGATATGTATCTGGCTCAGGATAGATATGGTGAATCAGAGCCGCTTTATAATGAAGCTCTCAGCATATATGAAAATGCTTTTGGTTCAGACCATCCAAGTGTTGTGGCTGCACTGAACAGTCTTGGAGGGCTTTATCAAGATCAGGGGAAATATGCCGAAGCAGTACCTGTCTTTGAGAGGGCATTGAACATAGATGAGAAGGCACTTGGCCCTGACCATCCTGACATTGCTACGGCGCTGAACAACCTTGCTACACTTAACTACTACCTGGGTGCAAACGATACGGCTGAGTCCCTCTATATAAGGGCACTTGGAATATACGAACAGTCTTATGGTAAAGACCACCCATTCGTTGCAACCGTGCTGGTGAACATGGTAGAGTTTTATGAGAAAACCGGGAGGAGAGATGAAGCAGAAATATTTGCGGAAAGATTGAGACAGATTCAGTCAAGGTATCAGTGAGGGAAAGTTTGAAGTGCCTTAAGAGGTCTAAAGTGACTAAAGTTAGAAGAATTGAAAATTAATTACTCCAGTTTTTTTCCTACTTTAGTTCACTTCAAACTTTTTTTGCAGTTATGCGTTTCCCTTGAGTTGTTCGGAAACAGACTTATTTAAGATGTCTTGAGCTTCAATAAGCTTCTTATATTTGGACTCTATTCGTTCAAGATTTTTAGATCGTATTGCCTCAAGCAGGTCACCTTCTATCTCAGCAACCTCAATTCTCTTGTAATAGTCCATAGTCTCCTTCAGATGTGCCAATACAATCTTTCCGGTCAGTATTGGGTGGTTATTTGTTACATTTGCGTCTTCAAATATCGTCCCATGTTCCAACTCAACTTCCAGTCCCTGTCGGAAAGTATCAAGTGAGATATCCATATTTGTAGTATTTACAAGTTTCAAGACTGTAGAAGCCTCTTCATCTGAGATCACATGATCAGTGATTAAAGACCAGTCTCTCAACCCAAGTTCTTCGCATACTCTTTTTACCTCGGCTCTTGTTACATATTCAGTTAAAGGCATTTATTACTCCTTTCTCAACCTGATTCGTTGCTATATAAGCCAGACAAATTTTAAACCAATTGACTCCCTCGAGTCTAATGAATTATTTTTTAGAATGCAAGAGAAAATAGACGCCGATAAAAAGGCGTAAAAAGAGTATATTTAGCAACTTACATAATTCCCTGTTTTTCGCGTCTGATATGATACCATATATCAAGTGTATTAGGGTTTACAATTTTACTGTAATTGTAGTGATTACTGCCTGATTTTCATCTTGATTATACATTGCCTTAATTGTAGTTTAAGTTGTTAGGATATTTAGTAATTCATCTTTGTGAATTCCAATGTTTTCACAAAACATTAATGGTGTGATTTTACTCACTCATGCAGCAGTTATAGGAAAGGAATAACATTAGAATGCTGAAATATATAATCATCTGTTTTATGACAACTTTTTTTGCAACTTGCGCATATACAAACGATGAGGAAACAGAAGTTGTTTTAGCATGTGCGACTCATTTTCTCTCATCTTCTGTATGGATTGCTGAAAATAAAGGATATTTCAAAGATGAAGGTGTCAATGTAAAGATAAAGGAATTTGGTTCCGGGAGAACGGCGTTAGCTTCAATGTTGAATAATAGTGGAATCAGTGGAATCGATATTTGTACAGTAGCTCAGACTCCAATTATGCTTAATAGCTTTGAAAGAGATGATTATCTTATTATCGCTGCTATGGTTTATGCAGACAATAATATCAAAGTACTTGCTCGTAAAGACAAGGAGATAAAAGTGCCTTTAGATTTAAATGGCAGGAAAGTTGGATTAACTAAAGGGTCTACAGGACATTATTTCATAAGTCTATTTTCTCTCCTTAACGGTATTGATTATTCTGCGTTGGAGATTGTTGATGTAGAGGCGACCAATTTGACTCAGGCACTGGTAGATGGACGTGTAGATGCAATTAGTACATGGGAACCCCATATAGTGAACACAAAAAAACAATTAGGTGATAAAGCCATAGAGTTTTCTGCAAGAGATATCTTTCGCGAAGATTTTTATTTTGTTGCAAACAAAAATTATTTAAAGGGAAATCAAGATGCTCTCAGAAGGTTCTTAAAAGCTGTTGATAGAGGTGAGGAATTTATTCGAAATAATAAGCAAGAAGCAATTGCTATAGTCTCCAGCAGGTTACAAACAGATAAAGAACTCACATCTTTGATTTGGGATACCTTTAACTTTCAGTTGATACTTGACCAATCTATATTTACATCCTTAGAAGATCAGGCAAGATGGGCTATAAGAGAGGGGTTTACGGATAAAAAGGAGATCCCGAATTATCTGGATTTTATACATATAGATGCATTAAATGAAATAAAATCTGAGTCAGTAACCATAATACACTAATAAAGAGGAAATATAGGAAAGTAAGCCTTGAAAATAAAAACAAACCTAATAATCCTTTCTGCAGTGGCAGTTGCTCTGTTCATAACGATTGGTCTAATAGTCCTTTTTACTTCTAAACAGATAAACAGTGAAAGAGAAATGGATGAAATTGCAGAGAAGCTAACAAAGGATATGTTAGAACTGAATATAGTCGCATCTGAGTATCTCGTGCACCATGAAAAAAGAACTAATCAACAATGGAAGCAAAAATATAAATCGATAAACAATGATCTGGAAAATGTTTTTAATGATAAGCTGGCTCGATTGAGCCCTGGCATATTAGGAGTGATAACAAAAGATTTTAAATTGCTTGGCAATCTGTTTCAAAGATTAGAGGCCAACTATACAAAGAAAAAGAACCTGGTTGTAGAGGATAAAAACAGAGCTGAGATTGAAAGGATTGAGTCATTAGATGGAATTCTAATGACTCAATTATCACTAAAATCACAAATGTTATCAAATGAGTGCAGAAAATTGTCTGCATTGATTTGGGAAAGAATGTCCAGGGCTGAAGAAAAAGCAAATTGGTCAATTCTAATCTCCTTAATTATATTTGTTGTCGCAATCTGTGTCGTTTCATACTTTGTTATAAAATCTACTACGGCATCTATAAAAAAGCTATCGGAAGGGGCGGCAATAATCGGGCAAGGTGATTTTGGTTATAGAGTTGAGACTAAAACTAGAAGTGAAATAGGTACACTGACTGTTGCCTTCAATAAGATGGTAGAGGACTTAAAAGAATCAAGTAGTGCGCTTCTAGAGAGTGAGGAGAAATTCCGCAGCTTGTTTGAAAATTCAGCTATTGGAATGGTGCTGGGAGATGAGAGTGGTCGTTACCTCAAGGTTAATAGAGCAATGACTGAGATCCTGGGATACTCACAGGAGGAATTTTTATGTATGCGCACTCAGGACATTACATATAAAGGAGATGTGACTCCAAAGAGTGACATTGCCAGGCAATTATGGATCGGTGAAAGAGATAGTTTTCACGTAGAAAAACGTTATATCCATAAAGACGGACACGTGATCTGGGGTGATGTAACTGTCTCTGCAATTCATGATTCAAACGGAAAGACCAATTTTACCCTGGGGCAGCTCGTGGATATTACCGAGCGTAAGAAGGCAGAAGAGGACTTCGAGAAAAGTAAAAGGCAATTCTATGCACTGGCTGAGGCTTCTCCTTATATCATTTTTCGTGCTGATACTCAGGGAAAAGCAACATACGTCAGCAAACACTGGTATCGAGTTAGCGGACTTGCTGATGGGCAGTGGGTAGAAGACGGATGGAGTACAGCAATACACCCTGATGACCGGGAAGAAATATTCCTCTCCTGGCAACAGACAGTCACCGAAAATCAGCCCTTTAATAAGGAATTTCGATTTAAACATATTAACGGGGAAGTGACTTGGGTTCTTTCGTTTGCCAAAAAGATTCATAATGAAATTGGAGAGGCTGAGGGTTTTGTTGGAATCTGTGTCGACATTACTGAGCGTAAGAAAACTGAAGATGAACTGGAACAAAAAAAATACTACTTAGAGAAAGCACAGGAGATTGGTTCCATTGGCACATGGGAATTGGATATCAACGAAAACAAACTTATCTGGACTGATGAGAATTACCGGACTTTTGGATTACCTGTAGGTACAGAACTTACGTATGAGTTATTTTTGAAGTGTGTTCATCCGGATGATAGAGACTATGTTGACAAGGAATGGAAGGCTGCTCTCAATAATAAACCATACGACATCGAACATCGTATTATAGTAGATGGTAAGATTAAATGGGTCAGGGAAAAAGCGGATCTAGAGTTTGATGAAAAAGAAAACTTTATCAGTGGAATTGGTTTTACGCAAGACATTACCGAGCGCAAGAAAATGGAAGAAACTATCTTGCATTCGGAAAAATTAAAGTCCCTGGGGATTATAACTGCCGGGGTTGCCCATGAGTTTAATAATATCCTTGCGGTCATGGTTGGCAGCGCAGAGCTGCTTGAGGACGGTTTTAAGGATGATGAAGAGTTGAAGAAGGTGTTGGGCGATATTATTAAGGCGGGTGATGATGGTGCTGAAATAGTGAGAAATATGTTGAAGTTTGCTAAATCAGAAGGAAAGGGTAAATCAGGTTACATCTTCTTTGATATAAAACATTTAATAAATGATGCGCTGGAATTTGCAGCGCCCAGATGGCGGAATATGGCACAGGCCAATGGTATAGATTATAAAATAGACAAAGAGGGCATGAGAGAGATACCGGATGTGCTTTGTAACACTACAGAGATGAGAGAGGTATTTACAAATATTGTAAATAATGCCCTGGATGCTATGCCGGATGGAGGCACTCTTTCATTCAGTACATGGAGTGATGATGACAACGTGTTTATAAGTATAGCTGATACTGGAAAGGGGATGCCTGAAGAGGTGAAGAGGAAGATATTTGACCCGTTCTTTACAACACGCAGACCGCTGGGGACAGGATTGGGTATGAGTGTTTCCTATAGTATAATTATGAGACATGGAGGCAGGATAGAGGTTGAAAGTGAGGTGGGGAAAGGGGCAACGTTTAACATGACCATTCCTATCGGAAAAGATTCAATACAAAAAACAGTACCACTTGAACCTGCCTTTCAGGCAACTACAAGAAAGCTGCATGTTTTAGTAGTCGATGATTGTGATGAAATGTGTGTGATAATTGGTAACGTCATTACCAGGGACGGTCATACTGTTAAGACTATTAATAACGGTGCAGGTGCTATAGAGCTTTTCGGAAAAGAGGATTTTGATCTCGTCTTATGTGATCTGGCAATGCCGGACGTATATGGATATGAGGTAATAAAGGCGATTAATAATTCAGATAAGATGCCAAAGATAGGCATAATGACCGGCTGGGATGAGAAGCTTAAACCTATTGATGATGAAGAGTTCAAAGTAGACTTCATACTAAAGAAACCTTTTAAGCATGTAGAGTTGTCAAACCATATAAATAGGTTGTTTGGTGCGGATGGTTGAACAGAAAAGTTTAAAGTGAACTAAAGTTTGAAGTGCTTAAAGTTATGGTGGTCAAAGAATTGATATTGAGCTTTGACAATAGTTTTTCTTAAATCCATAAATTCCTCAATTCTTCAATCCCTTAATTCGTTAGTATTTATTTGTGCTTCTCATGACAACTTTTTCTTCTCTCTCCGAGAGCAGTTACTGCAGTGCCCATGGCCGCAAGGTCAGAGGTTTTAAACGCTTCGTAAAAAAGTTCTGCCTGCTTCAAATAGGTTTCAAAAAAATCTTTTCCCTTGCTCGGGTAAGTGCACATTGTTTTCGAATCCCGGTAAAATTGTTCTACCAGTTCAGTGTCAGGGAGAGTCTGATCTTGTATACAGCTATTTTTAATGGCTTTGAAATCTTTTGACATACGTCTTTTCAGATCCATGTAGCTTTCACCAGCAGTTTCTGTGGATGGTGTTGATTTAACTTCTTCTCCCTCAGCCTCTGATAAGGCGTTTGCCAGTTTAAATTTCAACTTGGCAGAGAATGTATCACCCTTGGCTTTCAGGCCGAACTTTACATCTGTATCCACTGCCATTGAACATTTTTGCTTGTTTATGGTTACAACACCTTTTTCCAGTTCGTCTGCTAATGCTCTCAGCTTCTCAGCAGCCTCATTGACAGAAAGATAGAACTCCTGTTTCTTTTTATTTGAGTCAGACATCTTTGCCTCCATTTCCCTGGATATATATCAAAAGCTATACTATGTTATTCAATATAACAGAAGAATGCGATGATGAAAATAGTTATTTATACAAATTTTTAATTTGGAATCATGAAAAAACAGTTTGATATTGAGCTCCCAATGCTTTAGTCTAGAATGCGTGAAAAAAGTCAAGATGAGATAGAGAGTTAGATTGGAATTTTAGTACTTGTGCCTGTTAGTTTAGGCGACAGAAGCTATTGAAAGGATATTCGAACGGGAGGGGATCGAATGATGAAGATCAGTAAAGTATTTATTGTTATGCTTTTTTCCTTTTTTCTAACTACCGGTATCTTAACCTATGGATGGGAGTGTAATGAGGCTTTGTGTGAAGATATAGAAAAACTTCATGTAGATAAATCATCACCTACTCAGGGCCTGATGCGCATAATCAGTTCTCATACCTCTAAGATGCTGGATGCAATAATGATTGGTGATTTCAATGCGGTCCTCAAGGAGTCCGTAGAGATTATTAATGCCAGTGATGTTGTCATGCGTATGTTCTTTTCCGCAGATGGAAAGGCTGGAGAGTGGTTCAGCAAAGCAGGCAATGACCCTGATGATGCAAAAGCAGTTCAAGCGATGAGGGAGGATTTTGAAAAATATCTAAAGCTGGTTACAGACGCTTCCAGAAATGTTGCTGAAACGTCAAAAAGTAAAAATATTGTAGAAACATATAACAGTTTTGATTCAATGCTTAGAAAGGCATGCTTTGCATGCCATCAACAATCACGTCTGGAATGGCCGGGATGGATGAAGCAGGCAGAAGCCGAATGATTAAGGCCTTGATTAACTTCCCTCAATAATTCTTTCATGTATTTGCTGGATGTGGCGGGCATTATGACCCTCAATCTTTTCAATAGTGTGGATCTGCTCCGGAGATGCCTCATAAATGTGTTTGTCAATATACCAGTTCACACTTTCTGTATAAGGCGGAGTAGTAAGCGACCCCTTATAGAAAAAGAGACCTTCCTCTGATTTGTCTTTCCGGGTAACCATTAAAAGATCACTCAATCTTACACGGCCTGACTGGATATTATGGATCGAGTGTATTTTCTCCGGAATGAGATCATGGAAATCGCTGATGAACTTGTTCTCGTCTCCCATCTTAAACAAAATACTTACCACCAGATACTCGATCCTGCCATTTCCCTCATCTTCAGCGGTATTTACAATGTGCATCTCCATTGGATATGTTATACCGTCCAGTTGATGTTCTGATGGCGTATGAAAGTGCATCTGCTTAAAGTGGAATGTCTTTCCGTGGGCCGAGATCGTACTTCCCTCTGCGAAATGGAGCTGTATAGTGTGGCCCAGATTCGTGATGGAATCAACCTCGTCCTTGTATCTGACGTTGATGGTACGGCTGTCTACGTTTTCAACCGTTTTTGTCAGAATATTAATAGGAGACTGGATCAATCCGTGGTCAAGTCCCGGTAAGGCAAACCCCTGTTTGTTTTCTTTAGAAACATCAAAGAATTGTGTCTCTAACTCTTCAGTTTGTCTATTATCCTGTAGAATCTTCCTGATGTTAACTCTTTTGCTTGAATTACAGGCGGTTGTCAGGAGTGTTGCCAGTAAGACTACATAGAATATTTGCTTCATAAGTCGTATATATTTATCATTAGTCTTTAATAGTTGTATATGGGTAAATTGCAAAATTAATGCCGAATATTTTTCTTTCAAGTGAAATCATTGTGTGTATAGTAACTATTTGTATGTTGGGTGGTTATATGGTTTGTGTGAAATTATATATATTTTTTTTAAGATAAAAAATATTTTTACGAACGAAAATATTTCGGAACGGCTATGGTGTTGGCGAAATATGTACATTTTAATTTGCTGTTTCTCCGGACGAAAAGCGCTTTACGTTTCGTTTGGGCTGAACTGGGTTTTTCTGGTTGTTGGTAAATGCGTTTATTCTGGATAGATACGGATAGCTTCACTATTCGCTTGAGTTCTTATGTGCACAACATGCAGGGGCGAGACTCAGTCTTTTCTGCTTGCTTTTAAGTTGCCTTGGTAATAAGCTTTGGGCAAAGGCTATCTGCAATCAGGGGTGGAAGTTAAGATTTTACAAGAATACAAAAGTGTGATGAGTATATAGCCTGGAGATATCTCTATGATGCTATCTGGAAACATGGAGTTAAATGACCATATATTTATGGTCAGAGAGTGATGAAAATGAATACGGAAATTCAAAATTCACGGTCAAAAACTAGAAACATACTAATAGTGGATGATGTAGAAAATAATCTCATACTTCTGGAAGAGTTGCTGACAGGGGAGGGTTATAACGTCGTAACGGCTGTTAACGGAAAAGATGCTCTTAAGAAGTTGGATGCAGAGAAAGAGTGTGACCTTATAATCTCCGACATTCTAATGCCGGTAATGGATGGATTTATGTTTTGTGAAAATGTGAGAAGGGACGAGAAGCTGAGGAATATTCCTTTCGTCTTTACCACCGCATCATTTGTAGGCGAAAAAGATGAGGCGCTTGCTTTAAAGCTGGGAGCAAAGAAGTTTATTCGTAAGCCATTTGATCCGGAAGGATTTTTAGAGACAGTGCAGGAATTATTGGAAGATGATGAGGGTGGTATGATAAAGACACAAGGGATATCTTTGGAGCATGATAATGATGTGCATGGTCTATACAAAGAGCGTTTGGTTGATAAATTGGAAAAAAAGGTCCAGGACCTTGAGAATGAAATTACCGAGCGTAAGAAGGTAGAGGGGATGCTGAGGGAGAGCGAGGAAAAATACCGCGCCATGTTTGAAACCTCCAGGGTTGGCATGGCTACTTGTGAAATAGATGGCACTCTGATTGAGTTTAATCAGGCTTATCTCGATATTATTGGATATACAAAAGAGGAGGCGTTGCAGCTTGCTTACTGGGATATTACACCAAAAGAATTTGCAGATGAAGAGGCCAGGCAACTTAGTTCTTTGAACGAGATTGGTAGATACGGTCCCTATGAGAAGGAGTATATACGGAAAGATGGTAACAGGGTGCCTGTCCTGCTTAATGGAGTAGTAATTAAAGGAGCGGATGGTAGCGATTACATATGGTCAGTAGTTCAGGACATTTCTGAGCAAAAAAAAATGGAGAAATCTCTCATACAATCAGAAAAATTAAAATCAATAGGGGTATTATCAGCTGGAATTTCTCATGAGTTTAATAATATTCTTGCTGTCATCTCTGGTAATGTACAGTTGCTGAAGGAGGTCTATGAGGATCAGGGGGGGGTAACGAAAGCACTTGATACTATTAAAAAGGCGGTAGATGATGGCGCACAAATTTCCCGTAAGATTCTTAAATTTACCAAGACTGAGAGTGATACTGAAGGGTTTGAGCCATCTGATATCAGGGACTTGATAACGCAGTCTATTGATTTCACATCACCAAGGTGGAAAAACGAGGCCCAGACAAATGGTATTGATTATCAGATAATGGTGGATGGTTTGAAGAGCGTTTCGCCTATAATGTGTAATCCCTCAGAATTGAGAGAGGTATTTATAAATGTAATTAATAATGCGCTAGATGCAATGCCTGATGGTGGAAAACTCTTGTTTAGTGCATGGAGTAATGACAATGCTGTTCTTGTGAGTATTTCTGACACAGGAGAGGGTATGTCTGAAGAGACAAGAAAAAATATTTTTGATCCTTTCTTTACTACGAAGTCGGCAGTAGGGACCGGATTGGGTATGAGTCTCTCTTATGGCATAATAACAAGGCATGGTGGCACTATAGCGGTGGAAAGTGAGGTGGGAAAGGGGACAAAGTTTACTATACAATTCCCAACGTCCAGTGAGGGTGTCGGTCTGATTACGGATCATGAACCGGAACATGTATTAAAAGAAACGAATCTGCGCATCCTGGTGGTAGATGATGAAGATGGTATATGCTTGGTACTGGATCAGCTTTTATCGAATAGTGGTAACAAGGTTAAGACAGTTAATAAAGGTATCGATGCTTTAGATATAGTAAAAAGTGAAAGTTTTGATCTTGTATTGTGTGATCTTGCCATGCCCGGTATCTCTGGATATGAAGTTATAGAGGTGTTGAATAAATTAGAAAAGAGACCAAAAATAGGAATAATTACTGGCTGGGGAGAAAACGTAGATACAGCGGCAGAGGGCATGAATGTCGACTTTATTGCAAGGAAGCCCTTTGATTTTAGTGAGTTAGCAAAACAGATAAATGGCCTGGAATTTTAGTCTGCGTTTAAACGTTCTCTTCTTCGGCTTGTTCAATTCAGGTAAAATAGACTATTTCTTAGAATCTTCTTTTTTGTGTTGGATGCCGAAGAGGTGTTTTATCGTTTCTACATATTGAAAACCGCCGCCGTTCTTTGCTTTCTCTTTTCCTACCTTGGCGGGTTTGTGGAGGATTTTGTTGAGTGTTCGCTGCATTGAATAGACTATGTGTTCCCACTCTTCATGTGCTATATCTCCCAGTTTAGGTCTCAACCTCTCAAGCTCCTGTTCTCCTATTTCGTGGAAGTGGTTTCTTAGCTGAGAAATAGCCGGCCCGATCTTCAACTCCTCTACCCATGCCATGTATTGTGCTACTTCCTTGTCGATGATCGTAACGCATTTGTCGATATCCTTCTTTCTCTCCTCTGCATTACTGTTAGCGACTTTGTTCAGGTCGTTTATATCGTATAGGTAGACGTTGTCGATCTTTGATATTTCAGGGTCAATGTCCCTTGGGAAAGCGATGTCTATTAGCAACATAGGGTTGCCTCTACGTGCCTTTATCGCATTCTTTATGTGATCCACGTGTACTACATGGCGAGGGGATGCGGTAGAGCTGATGATTATGTCTGCCTGTGGGAGATATTCATCAAGCTTCTCGTAGTTTATGGCCTTACCGTCATACTCTTCTGCAAGGGACTTTGCTTTGTCGTAGTTTCTGTTTGCGACTATTGCAGTTTTTGCGCCGCGCTCTACCAGGTGTTTTAATACAAGTTCACACATCTCGCCTGCACCGATTATAAACATCGTCTTTTCCGAGAAGTCTTTGAATATCTTGATGGCAAGGTCAACGGCAACCGTACTTACAGATATATTTCCTTTACCGATAGCAGTCTTAGTGTGTACATCCTTGGCGACTGTCAGTGAGCGTTGGAAGAGTTGGTTAATGATACTGCCGGTTGTCTCTGCTGTGGTCGCTGTTTGGTACGCCTCCTTTACCTGGGAGATGATCTGCGTCTCACCAAGGACACCTGAGTTGAGGCTGGATGCAACAAAAAACAGGTGCCTGACTGCATTTACTCCCTGGTGGTGGTACATATGATCGGCAAATTCCTCCTTTGGCAAGCCGTGGAAGGCAGAAAAGAAATCCAGAAGGGTGTCTTTGTCCAAACTGTCATCGGGTGACGTTGCATAGATCTCTACGCGATTACATGTAGAGAGTATGACCGTCTCTGAAGACGGGAAAGACTGTGCAAATGAAGAAAGTGCGATTGGCACAGATGAAGGGCTGAAGGCAAGCTTCTCCCTTACTTCTACAGGTGCAGAGTCATGATTCAAACCAAGTGTATGTAAATTCATAATTGATATATTTTAAGATTCAACTTTTATCATTCCGGGCGCTTCCGGTGTTATTATCTCTTGTTCAAGTATTGCTGAACCCTTCTCATATCCATGTTTGTGTCCCATCAGGAATGGGCCGATAAATGTAAGTATTACAATAACAAAACCTGCGATGGTAACTATAGCTACTCTTGTTCCATGGAAAGAGGCTCCGAGTCTCAAATGTAGTATTGCGGCGTAGATAAGCCATGTCAGAGAGCCCAATAGTACCTTCGGGTCAAGGTACCAGAGTAGGCCCAATATGTTGGTTGTCTTTGCCCATACCGTACCTGAAACGAGGCCAATCGTTAGAAGTGGAAAGCCAAGTGTGATAGTTTTCCACATTAACGCATCCAGGGTCTCAAGAGAAGGTAAACTATCAAAAAGAGGGCCAAAGGATTTTTTCTTCAACTGCCTCTCCATCGTCAGGTACATTATGCTGAATATGAAAGAGACTGTAAAAGAGGCATAGCCCAGAAAGATCGGTATTATGTGGGCAAACAGCCAGAATGTCTTTAGATTAGCCGTCAATGCCAGGTCGTTCTTTACCAGTGTAACTGCTGCAATTGAAAACCCGGTAACTATTGGCATGACAAATGGCGTCAGCGATTGCAGCCTGTACAAAAATTTGAGTATTACAGAGAGCAACACAATCAGAGAGAGATAGAATGTGGATGACTCAAAAAGTGTTGATATCGGCAAAGTACCGGATTGTGCACTTACAATAATTAAAAAAGCACAGTGAATTGATAAACCGGCAATAATAAAGTAATCGGCCAGCTTTTTACTGAATCTGTTCGGATTGAATATAGATCCTACCTCCCAGATTGAATCCAGGAGATAGAGGACGATTGCTGCTATAAAAACAAATTGTATTGGACTGAACATGGTTGTCACAAAAATTACTTATCATAGTGAGCTTAAATCTCACTATGTCTTTACCAGGTAAACATTTGCATTAAACCATAATGGCTGTGCAAATTAGCGAAACATATTATTTTATACATAAAATGCAATTAATCAAACAAAAAAAAGCCTTGTACAGGCTACGTTATATATACACATATAAGGAGCAGGCAGCATTATGCTTTTTCTCCTTTTCATGCCAGACCTATTTTCTTCTTGATTTTCATCTTTGTTTCTGTAGCATGCAGCGAGTTTCATCTAACGGAATTGCGTTTTAGTATATCTCTAATCACTTATTAAGGTTATAAAAATGCAAAAAAATGTCAGTGTATGGAATAAGTTGTTTGTTGTTTTTGTAATGCTGTGGTCCGTATTTGCTATATATATCTTTTACGGTACATTTCATGATATTTCCAGTGATTGGGATAAAATTGAAACAAGAGCTGTAGAGAAAAGTACAGACAGTGAAGAACAAAGGCTGGATCATTCAGTTGCGCATGATCTAATGAAGGAAGAGAAAAGTAAGGCGAGATTTCTGTTCTTGCAATTATGGATTCTCCCTATCGTCTTAGTCTACTGTTTAGGGCAGATAACTGGCTGGACAGTCAAAGGATATTTGAAAAAAGAAGAAGCAGGCTAGAGATTATATCCTGCTTAAATTAAGAACTTCGTTCCTTGTTGATAAAACTTAGTAGGAGCAGGCATAACCCTGCGAAGATAAACAGTGAAGCTAAATTACTGAATGGCCCCATCCACAGATAGCCTATCTCAAGTGAGGTAGCAAATGTTCCGCTGTATGATGCTGCCAACGCTAATCCGACTCCTACAAGTGCACTTCCGGCTATCAGGCCGGAACTGAATAGAATTCCGCTTTCACGTTTTCTTTTCAGAATGCTTTCATCTTTTGATTTTTCAGTTAAATATCTCAGTAGTCCACCTGCCATTATTGGTGTAGTGAGATATAGTGGTAAATAAACACCTACCGCAAATGGGAGAGAACGAATACCAATAAGCTCTACAATAGCTGCAAGGAAAATTCCAGTAATTACAAATCTCCATGGAAGATCCCCGGTTATTACACCCTTAACTACCAGCGACATCAGTGTCGCCTGAGGCGCCGGCAACTCTTCTGACCCAATTCCCACACCTTTGTGGAGTCTTAATATTACCCAACCTACAAAAATTGCAGATGTCAGTACCCCGATAAACTCGCCTATCTGCTGCTTCCATGGTGTTGCTCCCACCAGGAAACCGGTTTTCAAATCCTGAGATGTGTCTCCTGCAATCGCAATCGATATACAGACAACGGCGCCTACACTAAGTGCGATTACCATGTGTGCATCTGAGGTCCATCCTAGAAGTGAAAAGATCAAGCTTGTTAATAATAGTGTGGTAATCGTCATACCGGAAACCGGGTTAGAGGATGATCCGATGAGGCCGACAATCCTTGAAGAGACGGTAACAAAGAAAAATGAGAAGATGACCATAAGAAATGCCACTAACAGATTAGGAATAATTCGTATTTCAGTTGCGGTCCAGAAAGAGAGCACCAGCCACAGGCATATACCTAATACGACAGCACCGCCAATAACAACCAGCATTGGGAGGTCTCTGTCTGTTCTCTCCTCTCTCTCCTTTTTCGATATCTTGCTTAAGCCAGTTTTGAATGTCTCCAATATTGTTGGTATCGCACGGACTAAAGTTATCATGCCGCCGAAGGCTACCGCACCGGCTCCGATATACCTGATATAATAGTGCCAAATCTCCTTGATACTCATCTGGGAGATCAGGACTTTGGCCGGGTAGATCGGCTCGGTAGAGTTTTTGCCAACCGCCATAATCAACGGTATTATCACCAGCCATGCCAGGGCACCTCCGCTTAACATAATGGCAGAAATCCTGGATCCGATAATGTATCCAACTCCGAGAAGGGCGGGTGTAATTTCTCCTATTATTTTACCGCCTTTATAGAATGGAATGTCCCATGAAGGTCTGAAGTTCCAGAGTTTGAGACCGTTCATCAGGAATTCGTAAAGAGCACCTATGCCCAGCCCAATGAACACTGTTTTTGCTTCAGTGCCCCCTTTGTCACCGGCTACTAATACCTCTGCGCAGGCAGTGCCCTCCGGGTAGGGAAGACGTCCGTGCTGTCTTGATATGAGAAGGCTTCGCAGTGGTATCATGAAGAGTACGCCCAATAATCCGCCAAGAAGAGAGAAGACAAATATTTTAGTCAGTTCTGGTTTCATCCCCCAGATGATGAGAGCCGGAAAGGTGAAAATGACTCCGGCTGCCAGAGATTCGCCTGCTGATCCGACAGTCTGGACCATGTTGTTTTCCAGGATGCTGCCTTTTCCTATGATACGAAATATGGCAACCGCCATAACGGCCACCGGTATGGATGCGCTTACGGTTAACCCAACCTTAAGTCCTATGTATGCATTGGCAGCGGCAAAGATGATTCCCAGGACCATTCCCGTAAATATTGCCTTAAAGGTAAATTCAGGGAGGAGTTCCTGTTTACCTATGTATGGCTTATACTGATCACCCGGGATCTCCTGGTATGCATCTGATGATAGTTTTCGTGTTTCCTTTTCCATTTACAAATACGCTGCCACTAAGCCACAAATGTGCCGGGATAGAATGTTCAGGGACATAATAAAACATTTATTCGCATCTTTTACAACACTCTCTTTTATGGCTTTCTATTTCTTTGTGCCTTCATGTCTTAGTGGCAATTTTCCTATGTTTTTTTAATCTCTTGAATATTAAGCTTGAATTGATATAATTGCAAAAAATATAACTCCTTTGGTATTTTAATCTTATGTAATTTAATCAGTTATGGGAAAAAGTGACGAAAAATATGTGCAGGCCCCATTGGGCATGAAAGATATCTTCCCCGAGGAGAGGTTGTTGTGGATAGAGATGGAAAATGCCGCAAGGGAAGAGTTTGAAATAGCCGGTTATCATGAGATAAGGACGCCGGTTTTCGAAGATACGCGCCTTTTTGTAAGGAGTATTGGAGAAGCGACTGACATAGTTGAGAAAGAGATGTATACTTTTGGTGATTCTGCCGGGACATCCATTACCCTTCGTCCTGAAAATACAGCATCAGTAATGAGAGCGTATTTACAATATGAGCTGTATAAAACGAAGAAGTTTCAGAAATTTTACTATATCGGTCCGATGTTCAGGAAAGAGCGTCCTCAGGCAGGACGGTTGAGACAGTTTCATCAAATGGGCATAGAGGCAATCGGATCTAATGATCCATTGCTGGATGTAGAGACCATAAAGGTTGCAACGAGGGTGTACGATCGGCTTGGTCTGGGCGGCTACGTAGTTAAGATAAATACAATCGGATGTGAAAAATGCAGACCCGGTTACAGAGAAGTATTGAAAAATGAACTTTCAAAATATAAAGATGACTTATGTGAACTATGCCAGGCAAGGATTGATAGAAATGTATTCAGAGTCCTTGATTGCAAAAATAAAAAATGTAAAGAGATACGCAAGAATGTACCAAATACCGAAGACCATACCTGTAATAACTGCCTTGAACATTTTAAGATCGTTAAAGGTGCATTCGAGGATATCAACCTTGAATACACTTTAGATCCGCATCTTGTCAGGGGTTTGGACTATTACACTAAGACGGTATATGAAATAACTCATTCGGCAATGGGTGCCAGGGATACCATATGTGCGGGAGGGCGTTATGACAACCTTATATCAGATATTGGTGGTCCTCCAACAGGTGCCGTAGGTTTTGCAGCCGGGATGGAAGCGTCAATGATTGCTCTGTTGAAGACAAGGGCGGAGAATAAGGAATCAAAACCTGATACTTCCCCATTGGCTCCGGATGTATATATAGTGTCAATCGGAGATGAGTCCAGGAACTACTGTTTCAAACTGCTCAATGATTTAAGGCAGGGGGGGGTAAAGGTTGATATGGACTATGAATGCAGGACCGCCAAGGCTCAGATGAAAGTTGCTAACAAACTTGACTCAAGATTTACTATAATAATGGGCAATGACGAAATAGAAAAAGGAGTAATTAAACTAAAGAACATGCAGACGGGAGATGAAGATTTCTCGGAAGATACTGATAAGATTATACAGATAGTGAAAGGAAATAATTAAATGTCTGATTTACAGAGAACACATACGTGCGGGCAGCTTCGCAAGGCGGATGCCGGGAGTGATGTTACGCTTTCTGGCTGGGTAGACACCAGAAGAGATCATGGTGGTGTTATTTTTATAGATTTAAGAGATAGATACGGTAAGACACAGATCGTATTTAATCCGGTACATAACGCTGAGACTCACGAAGCTGCGTCAGTGCTCAGATCTGAATTTGTTATATCAGTGAGGGGTAAAGTTGAGGTGAGGCCGGAGGGTATGGCCAATCCTGATTTGAACACGGGCGACATAGATGTGATGGTTGATATTCTCGATATATTAAACGCTTCTGAGACAACGCCATTTGAGATTACCGGTGATACTGAAGTATCCACGGAATTAAGGCTCAAGTATAGATACCTCGATCTCAGAAGACCGCTTATGCAGAAGTATTTAAGCTCCAGGCATAAAATTTGTCAGGTTGCCAGACGGTATTTTGATAGTAATGATTTTATTGAAGTAGAGACGCCGTTTTTGACCAAGAGCACACCGGAAGGTGCCAGAGACTATCTTGTGCCAAGTAGGATAAACAGGGGACAGTTCTATGCATTGCCTCAATCTCCACAGCTTTTTAAGCAGATCTTAATGGTTTCCGGTTTCGACAGATACTTTCAGATAGTCAAATGTTTCAGGGACGAAGACCTTCGCGCGCAACGTCAGCCGGAATTTACACAGGTAGATCTGGAGATGTCGTTTGTACGTGAAGATGACGTTATCAATATGATAGAGGGTTTGATGGTGGAGATTTTTAAGGAAGTTCTTGGCAAAGTGGTATCCGCTCCGTTCCCGCGGCTTTCGTACAAAGATGCCATGAGTCTATACGGATGTGATGCCCCTGATCTGAGATTTGAAATGACGATAAAAGAGATCACAGACTTGGCGGAGAAATCTGATTTTAAGGTGTTTAAAAGTGTAGCGGAGGCAGGAAATCAGATAAGGGGTATCAATGCAACCGGGTGTGGAACTCTGTCCAGGAAGGATATAGACGGGCTTACAACATTTGTTAATCAGTTCGGGGCAAAGGGACTTGCGTGGTTTAAGGTAGATGAAAACGGCCTTACTTCTCAGATTGCAAAGTTCTTTAATGACGATCTGCAGAAGGAGATAATCGAACGTTTCAACGCTGCTCCCGGTGACCTGCTCCTGTTTGTTGCCGATAAGGAGAGTGTGGCGTCGCAGGCGCTTTCTCAGCTTCGGCTCAATATTGCCAAGAGTAACGGTATGATCAACGAGGAAGAGTTTAATCTCTCGTGGGTTGTTGACTTTCCTCTATTTGAATATAATGAGGAGATGGATAGAAACGATTCACTCCATCATCCATTTACCTCTCCGCATCCTGACGATCTTGATCATCTTGAAGAGCGTCCGCTCGAAGTCAGAGCAAGGGCATATGATCTTGTGTTGAATGGTGTTGAGCTGGGAGGCGGCAGTATAAGGATACACCAGCAGGGCGTACAGAAGAAGATATTCAATCTACTTAAAATTGATGAAGCTACGGCACAGGAGAGATTTGGGTTCCTGCTTGAAGCCCTCAAATATGGTGCCCCTCCGCATGGTGGTATTGCACTGGGACTTGATCGTATGGTTACGCTGCTTCTGGGGCTTGATGATATAAGAGAGGTAATTGCATTCCCGAAAACCCAGAAGGCTACATGCCTCATGGTGGATGCTCCTTCAGATGTAGATGAAAAACAACTCAAAGACCTCGGCCTGTCTGCTTTAAAACCGGAATAAGTTGTCCATTAAATTAAAAGATAGTTTGGACGTCATTTTAGTCTGCTTCGCAGACTGTCATTAGTCATATAGCCCGCTTTGGCGGGCCATCATTAACAGTTCACAAAAATCTTCTAAAATTCATTTATTAATAATTCACAACCCAATAATTTCAAAATTAAAGACTGAAGTCTACTTTATAAGTTAATTTCAAGGAGGAAATTAAATGAAATTGGATGAGCTTGTGGTTTATCAACTTGCAATGAATATTGGCGAGA
>CAYTLC010000002.1:0-15706 GCA_964438395.1 uncultured Candidatus Scalindua sp. | reverse complement strand
TGGGAATACACACCGTAAAAGATCTTCTCTACTACTTTCCACGTACATATCAGGACAGGTCCCGGGTAGAAGAAATTTCGAATTTAACCGATGGCACCACTGCAATGGTGAAGGGTATTGTTCTCAATATTAAGTCATTCAGGACCAGGGGGTGGAAGAGTGTCTTTGAGGCATCGATTGGTGATGGAACCAGTCTGCTTCAGGTTAAATGGTTTAATCGTCCCTACCAGAGTGAAATATTCCAGGTGGATGACCATGTGTTTTTATATGGCAAGGTCACCTTGTATAAGCAGTCACTTCAGATGGTAAATCCTGAATATGAGATAGCCTCAGAAGAAGATGGCCCTGCTAAGAGCGTGGGCATACTGCCGATATATCCATTGACAGAGGAGATGAGGCAAGTCAGTTTTCGCAAACTGGTTCAAGCAGTTGTTGAGGAACATTTTCACAAGGTTGAAGAGATATTTACGGATGATATTATCAGTAAACATAAGTTTGTACCGATCACCTACGCAATTAAGAATATTCACTTTCCGGATTCCATGGACAGCCTGGAAGAGTCTAAGAGGCGTCTCAAATATGAGGAATTCTTTCTGTTTGAGACTGCAATGGCACTCCGCAAGCGCGGCATTAAAGAAGTGAGTGGGTATAAATTTCGTATTGGTAAAAATGTTGAAAATCACATCTACAAACTCTTCCCATTCGAGCTTACTAAAAGCCAGCAGAAAGTAATCAGCGAAATCCATGAGGACATGTGCAGTGAGAGGCCTATGAACCGATTGCTGCAGGGGGATGTTGGTTCCGGCAAGACGGCGGTAGCTGTCTACGCCTTGCTTGCTGCAGTTGCAAATGGATTCCAGACTGCATTTATGGCGCCGACGGAAATCCTTGCTGAACAACACTATCGAACACTCAGTCACTTGCTGGAAAAGGCCGATGTGGAAATACTGCTTCTCACCGGTGGCGCTAAGACAAAGATTAAGAAAGAGAATATTGAACGCATAAAACAGGGAGATATAAATCTTGTCATTGGCACACATGCGTTGATCGATAAAGGTGTAGAGTTTAAACAACTGGGACTGATTGTGATTGATGAACAGCACAAGTTTGGTGTAATGCAGCGTACACGATTGAGGCAGAAGGGCTGTAAGTCTCAACCGGACGTACTCGTCATGACGGCAACCCCAATACCCAGAAGCCTTTCCCTGACTGTGTTTGGTGATCTTGATATCTCAACCATTGATGAGCTTCCGCCTGGCCGTACACCGGTGGAGACATATCGCGTTCCAGCCAAGAAAGAGAACGACGCCTACGCATTTATTCGTAAAGAGATAGAGAAGGGGAGGCAGGCGTTTGTCGTATATCCGTTGGTTGATGAATCGGAGAAACTTGAACTAAAATCTGCAACTGTTGAAGCGGAGAGGCTCAGGGATGAAGTGTTTACGGGATTAAATGTAGGACTGTTACACGGCCAGTTAAAGCCTGAGTTAAAAGAGTTGATAATGTCTGATTTCGTTAATCACAAATACGATATCCTTGTATCAACTATTGTGATAGAGGTGGGGATAGATGTGCCGAATGCAACCGTAATGGCAATTGAACACGCAGAACGGTTTGGTCTTGCTCAGCTACATCAGCTCAGGGGCAGGATAGGGCGTAGTGCACACCAGTCCTATTGTCTGCTCTTTGGCATACAGAAGAGCGCTGAATCCCGTCAAAGGATCAAGACAATGATGGATACAAACGACGGTTTCAAGATAGCGGAAGAAGACCTGAAACTCAGAGGGCCTGGTGAGTTCTTTGGTACAAGACAACACGGCCTGCCGGAGTTCAGGATAGGCGACATCATTAATGATTACAGCATTATAAAACTGGCACGCACGGACGCCTTTGAACTGGTCAAATCAAAGGGCTCAAAGAAACAGGTATTGCTCAATAGGATCATGGAAAGGTTTAAGGGCAAACTTGATTTGATAAATACCGGGTGATAAGAAAAGTAACTAAAATGAATGAGTGCAATGCTTGGTTTATTTAATTAATTTATCTGATGATTTATTTGACGCGAAGACGATTGGATACTTTTCTTTTTTCGGTGGTTTCTGGATCTCTGGTTTTAACGTAACCAGCATCTTTGTCATGATTTCTACAACACGCTCTTTTGCTCCCGGTCTTTGCGCCGGAAGCCCATATGCGACAGCTCTTATTTCCCATTTATCCAAAATTTTAGAGAACAGAAGAATAACATGCCCTTTATTCTCCTTGCTGAAAACTACCTCTAATGGAACCTGTAAATACGATGGATGGTTTTTCCAATACGATGTATCTCCTCCACTCACTGCGACGTTGTAATAGAGAGTAGGATCCTTATCATTTTTGTGGTTAGATGGGAGGCCAAATTCATCAGTGAAGATTTTGAGCAGTTTGCTGACGTCAAGAATCTGTTCAGCTTTTTTCTCAGAAGTATATTCTTTGGGGTAGTGAAATAACACTGAAGCATCAGTATATTCTGAGCGAGCCATATGCTTGAAGAAGTCTACAGAGAGTGATACGAGTTGGGCTTCGACAGGATCCTGATTCTCGAACGATTCCTGGCCTGATGCACGAGTGCTCAGAAATGAAAGAAGCATACAGCATGATAAAATTAGAATACTTTTCTTCATGAGATATTAACCCCTAAAAATATTCACTTTAATTCCGGTTTGTATTCCTATTGTAAGCTCTACCTGTATTATCGGAGTATCACAAAAAAACTTTAACTACGCATCTATTATGCATCTTACATGCCATAAAATTTTAGTGATATATGTTTTCTTCTAAAAATAGACTTAAGTGTTATCTGCTTAGCATGATAGAGAAAACAATATTTCTTAATAATTACCCGGGATAGGTTGCAACGAGAGTTGTGATAGAGGCAAATATTTCCTGTTCAGGAGGGTTTTAAGGAAGCGGTGGATGGTGAAAAGACGAGTTACGGGTTGCGGGTTACGAGTTTCGGGTTTGCTCATTTCCAAAGCAATCAATTTTAATTCTTTTTTATTATCCGTTTTGATCTGTGCCAATCTGCGTCCCAGGAAATCAAACCTGTACATAAAAGTTTCTTGTTCTTGGTCCATCAAACTCGCAGAAGAAGATGGACTGCCAGGTTCCTAATAAAAGCTGTCCGTCTTTTATTATAACCCTTACGGAAGATCCGAACAGGGACGCCTTAATGTGGGCGTCGCTGTTACCTTCCATGTGAGAGTAGTTGTCTCGCTGAGGGATCAATGACTCAAGTTTTTTCAGTATATCCCTGGGGACGTCGGGGTCTGCGTTCTCATTAATGGTAATCCCGGTTGTGGTGTGGGGGACGAAAACAGTGGCCACACCTTCCGAAACTCCTCCGACAAGGCCTTGAACCTGTGAGGTTATGTCGATGAACTCGTTACGTTTCGATGTTTTAATGGTAAGTTGTTTAATCATGTATTATTAATAAATATTAAATCAGTTTGTTTCAGCATTCAGCATCTTTACCTTGCCGCTGAATGTCCCTCCCTTATTCACAATTAATTTACGACAGGTTATCTCTCCGTATATTTCACCGGTTTTTGAAATTTCTACGGTTCCCATTGCGTTGACGTCTCCTTTGATTTTACCCTGTACAACAGCATTTCCAACACGAATGCTTGAAATTTCTATTATGCCTCTCTTTTTTAAATGAAGTGTACCATGGGTCTCAAGGTTCACGCCCAGAAGGGTCTTAACTTTGTGATCGGTCAGGTCGTTACGGGTGTAACAGTGCTGGCATGTAGCTGCTTGTGCTTTTTTATCGGTGAAAATCTCTTTATCGCATTTTAAGCAGCGAATTTTTTTTTGTCCGATGAGAGGTATTCGCTTCTTTTCAGGTGGAAAAATAATCTCTTTAACGTTGATGTGTTTATTGCAATGGAGACATGGCATTGACATGCAATTGACCGATACATTCAGACTGCCTTTGCAATAAGGACATGCTATATTCCTTATGTCTGACAACTCGTTTGATTTAGCCCTCATAAATCATTTTCTATTTAGGTGATACCGTTTCTTTCTTTATGATATATTTTTAATTACTTTGATATTTTGTTTTTCCACATTCTGTTTTTCAGGTTTCGCACCATCAGGGTTTACGTTACACTGACCGACAAAGACAACGCCTTCCTCTATAACTAATGTTTTTGCCTGTAAGTCGCCGATGAGCTGTGCATTTTGCTTGAGCTCCACTTTTTCTGCCGCTTCTAAGTTTCCATCCAGGCGACCCTCAATAGAGGCATTTTTTACCTTAACGTTTGCTTTGACCGTGCCTGTCTTGCCTACTATGAGTTCGCCTTGATCTGCTATCAGTTCTCCCTCAAATTTTCCATCTATGTTCATGATCTTTTCAAACTTTATCGTACCCTTAATCTCTACATCGGTTGTCAAATTAGTCATACTGTTATCGCTCATCTTAACCTCCTTTCAGGTTATATTATCTCTAATAATAACGTTTCATAAATGATATTCATTTCAACTATACTATGTAATATTAATATGGTAAAGATGGGTTTTTATGCTGTAACAGTTCCTTTTCAATAAGGTAAGGTCTTTCTCTGCTATTTGAGAAGGTGTCTCTTATTTTTCATAAAGAATAGAGGTTTTTTTCTAAATATCAATAGCTTTATCGATTTAAGTCAATAAATCAGTAATTATTATACAATTTTAAGTATAATAGCAGATTGCTTGCAAATCTCCTTATTTATGCCAATTTGACATATGCGTATAAAATCAGAAAAAAGTCAGCTGCCAAAATGGCATCAAACAGGTAGGTATTCAAATTTATAATGAAAACTGATTTGTTATTAAGCATGTAACATGCTACATAATAGGCACATAAGATGTATGCCTGATATATTGGTACATATTTTGCTATTATATCGTCGAATCTAATAATATCGAGCTTGCAATTTTTAAAGGAGGTATGTAATGGCAGCAAAGCAGTTGTTATTCAAAGAAGATGCAAGGATGGCAATTAAGAGGGGAGTTACCAAGTTGGCCAGTGCGGTTAAGTGCACACTGGGGCCAAGGGGTAGAAATGCTGTTCTTGATAAGGGATGGGGAAGTCCTACAATAACAAAAGACGGTGTATCCGTTGCTGAGGAAATTGAGTTGAAGGATCCGTATGAAAATATGGGTGCAAAACTGGTTAAAGAGGTCGCATCCAAAACCAGTGACATTGCCGGAGATGGAACTACTACTGCTACAGTATTGGCTGAAGCTATTTTCAGCAACGGTTTGAAAGCGGTTTCCGCAGGTGTAGATCCCGTTGCTCTTAACCGTGGCATGAAGGTCGCAGCTGATAGTGTTGTGGAAAAACTTGAGAGCATGAGCAAAAAAATAAAGGACCAGAGCGAAATTGCTAATATTGGAACAATCGCATCTAATAACGATAGTGAAGTCGGTAAAATGATTGCAAACGCAATGGAAAAAGTTGGTAAGGATGGTGTTATCACTGTTGAAGAGGGAAAGGGTATCACTTCAGACGTTGACATAGTTGAAGGCATGCAGTTCGACCGTGGTTATTTATCGCCTCATTTTGCTACAGATAAAGATAATATGAAGGTGGAGCTGAAGGATGCTTATGTGTTAATTCATGAAGAGAAGATATCAAACATTAAGGGAATTGTGCCTTTACTGGAAAAGGTATCAAAAACAAAAAAACCTCTTTTGATAATTGCAGAGGATGTAGATGGTGAGGCGTTGGCAACTTTGGTTATAAATAACATTCGTGGTACTATTGTCTGCGCTGCAGTTAAGGCTCCAGGTTATGGAGACCGAAGAAAAGCCATGATGGATGATATTGCAATACTAACCGGTGGTAAGCCTGTAGTTAAGGATTTAGGTATGCAGCTTGAAAGTATTGAATTAACTGATCTTGGAACGGTAAAGAAGGTTAATATTGATTCTGAAAATACGGTTATTGTAAGTGGCGGAGGCAGTGCAAAAAATATAACTTCACGCATAAATCAGATAAGAAAAGAGGTTGAAGAAACAACTTCTGAATATGATCGTGAAAAATTACAGGAAAGATTGGCTAAATTAGCAGGTGGTGTCGCGCAGATAAATGTTGGCGCATCAACTGAAACAGAGATGAAAGAGAAGAAGGCTCGTGTAGAGGATGCATTACATGCCACACGTGCTGCGATTGCCGAAGGTGTATTGCCTGGTGGTGGTGTTGCTCTTTTAAGGGCAACTGAGGTGTTAGATGATCTGACACTTAAGGGTGATGAACATTTCGGTGTGGATATTATAAAAAATGCTCTCAGCGCACCAATAAGGCAGATATCCAAAAATGCCGGGCTGGAAGGTGCAGTTGTAGTAAGAAATATCTTGAAGTCAAAAGATAAGGCATTTGGATATGATGCAGAAAAAGAAGAATACGGTAATCTCATTGAAGCTGGTGTGATTGATCCTGCAAAAGTTACAAGGAGCGCATTACAGAATGCCTTGAGCATTGCGAGTATTCTGCTTACCAGTGACTGCCTGATTTCAGAAGTACCCGGTAAAGAAGACGCTATGATGCCTCCCGGTGGCGGTATGCCTGGTGGTGGTATGGGTGGAATGGGCGGTGGAATGCCTGGTATGGGTGGAATGCCTGGTATGGGTGGTATGGGCGGAATGCCTGGAATGATGTAAGAGATAACCTGATAAACCGGTCAGGGAATTTTTCCCTGAGGATATAAATTATTTCAGTTTTCATGATAATAAAATAATAGGAGGTATTTGTTATGGCTATTAGGCCTTTGGATGACAGAGTTGTAATTGAACCGCTTGAAGCGGAAGAAAAGACACAGGGTGGGATTGTTCTGCCGGATTCAGCAAAAGAAAAACCAACAAAAGGTAAGGTTGTTTCTGTGGGAGAGGGTAAGCTCCTGGATAGCGGAAAAAGAGCCGCACTGTTAGTGAAGAAAGGTGATCGGGTCCTTTATGGAAAGTACGCGGGAACAGAAATAACAGTTGGTGGGAAAGATTATCTTATATTAAAAGAAAACGATATCTTGGCTAAAATCGATTAATCAAGATCAGGAGGAATATTATGGCTGCAAAACAGCTTTTGTTTGATGAAGAGGCAAGGCGCAATATAAAGAACGGTATAAAGAAACTGGCAGATGCTGTAAGGGTGACTATGGGTCCTACCGGCAGAAATCTGATTTTGGAAAAGAGCTTTGGTTCGCCTACAGTAACAAAAGATGGCGTTACGGTAGCTAAAGAAGTGGAACTGGGTGAGCCCTTTGAAAATATGGGAGCAAAAATGGTCTGCGAAGTAGCTTCTAAAACCAGTGACATTGCAGGTGACGGTACTACAACTGCAACAATCCTGGCTGAAGCGATCTACAATGAGGGGATGAAGTACGTTACTGCAGGCGTCAACACAATGGCTCTGAAAAGGGGTATTGATAAGGCCGTTGCTGTAGTGGTTGAAGAATTAGCCAACATATGCAAGAAGGTTAAGGATAGAGAACAAATCGCACAGGTTGGTACGATCTCTGCTAATAATGACTCTACTATAGGAAACCTGCTAGCCGATGCGATGGATAAAGTTGGTAAAGACGGTGTTATTACGGTCGAAGAAGCGAAGAGTATGGATACTACATTAGATATAGTTGAGGGTATGCAGTTTGATAAGGGATTTATTTCACCTTATTTTGTAACAAAAGCTCAGACTATGGAAGCTATCTTTGACGATCCGTACATACTAATTCATGAAAAGAAGATTTCCAATATGAAGGAGCTGTTGCCTTTACTGGAAAAACTGGCTGGTGTTGGTAAGCCTCTTGTAATTATTTCAGAAGAGGTAGAAGGGGAAGCACTGGCTATGTTAGTCGTAAACAAACTGCGAGGGGTTCTGAATTGTGCTGCGGTTAAAGCGCCTGGGTTTGGAGACAGAAGGAAGGCAATGCTGGAGGATATAGCAATTCTGACAAATGGTCGTTTAATATCAGAAGACCTTGGAGTACAGTTGGAAACTCTGGAACTTGATGACCTTGGGACTGCGAAGCGTGTTACGATTGACAAGGAAAACACTACAATAATAGAAGGTAGTGGGAAAAAATCAGATGTGCAGGGCAGGATTTCTCAGATTAGAAGTCAGATTGAACAGACAACATCTGATTATGATAAGGAGAAACTTCAGGAACGATTGGCAAAGCTTACCGGTGGTGTTGCAGTGATAAATGTAGGCGGAGCTACTGAAGCGGAAGTGAACGAAAGGAAAGCTCGTGTAGAAGACGCATTGAATGCAACAAGAGCCGCTGTTGAGGAAGGTATTGTTCCCGGAGGTGGAGTCGCCCTGGTAAGAACTATATCAAAAGTTGAGGAATTACGCAAAAAGTTGAGAGGTGATGAGAAGATGGGTGTAGATATAATAGCAAAAGCTATTGAAGCACCTCTAAGACAAATTGTTTCCAACACGGGTGGTGAAGGTTCAGTAATTGTTGAAGAAGTAAAAGAAAAGAGTACCAATACCGGATTCGATGCAAACACATCTGAGTTTGTGGATATGTTCCAAAGAGGAATCATCGACCCTACAAAAGTTTCACGTACTGCATTACAAAATGCAGCAAGTATTGCAGGGCTCATGTTGACTACAGATGTAATGGTTACAGAGTTAAAAGAGGATGATGATGAAGAAAGTCCGGTTGAGGGCAGTGTGTCTTAACTAAATGATTGATAAAATTGAATAGCTGTTTTTCGAAAAGGCCGCATTTATGTGGCCTTTTTGCTTTCATACTTCTGCGATATTCCAGGATAGAACCAGCTTGACATTTAGTTTATCACTTGTATTATATAATGTCTATGGAGTTGGTATCTGAATTTAAGCTCTTGTGTAGCTTGGGCTTACAGGTTTACCGATATAGTAGATAGATATTAAGTTTTTAGTTAGCCTTTTTGATAATCTATAGCTAAAAAATGAAAAAAGAAGACTATTATGAAGTTCTCGGAGTCGATAGAGGCGCGAGCCAAGATGATGTAAAGCGCGCTTATCGGAAATTAGCATTGAAGTATCATCCTGACAAAAATCAGGGTAACAAGAAGGCAGAGGAGAAATTTAAAATTGCCGCTGAAGCGTACGAAGTGATCAGCGATCCTGAAAAGAGACAAAGATATGACCAATATGGCCATGAGGGATTAAGAGGTGGAGATGCAAGGGGGTTTGGCAATTTTGAAGATATTTTCGATGCGTTTGGTGATATATTTGGTGGCGGTGGTGGCGGAGGCGGCATTTTCGAGGATTTTTTTGGTGGTGGGAGAAGGCAGGCCGAAAAACGCGGTGCCAGTTTAAGATGTGATGTTGCTATAGATTTTAAAGATGTCGCTACCGGTATTGAGAAGACCATAGAAATTACCAAAAGAGACTTTTGTGAAGAGTGCCGGGGGACAGGTGCCAGGAAAGGTACATCTCCGGTATCCTGCCCTTATTGTAAAGGTAAAGGTGAGATTCACCAAAGACAAGGCTTTTTTACTATAAGAACTACATGTCCAAAGTGTCAGGGTAACGGAAAAATAATTGAAACACCCTGTGGGAAATGTAAAGGTCATGGCGTGTATCCAAAAAAATCTAATATTAAGGTCCAGGTTCCTGCAGGTATCGAAGATGGTGCGAGATTACGTGTTACGGGCCAGGGTGAATCAGGAGCAAATGGAGCACACCCGGGAGATTTATATTGTGACATACACATAAAACCACATTCGATCTTCAAGAGGCAAAATTACGATATTATTTGTGAATTCCCAATTACATTTACTCAGGCGGCGTTAGGATGTGAAATTGAGGTGCCTACTATTCTTGGAAAAATGAGGAAAGTAAGAATACCTGCCGGAATGCAAAGTGATGATATAATTTCGGTTAAAGGGGAGGGATTTCCACATGTTCGTGGTTTTGGGGTAGGGAATCTGTTAGTACACGTAGTTGTTGAAACTCCGACTAAATTGACTTCCAGACAGGAAGAGTTGTTGAGAGAATTTGCAGAATCAGAACATAAGAATGTGACGCCTAAAAGAAAGAGCTTTTTTCAAAAGGTAAAAAACTCTTTTAAATAATTCACTCTTATGAAATCATTGGAGGAAATTCGTTGTGATGTCTGAAGAACAAAATAATCAGGATGAAGAAAATGTTAATACCGAACAAGATGACGGTGTAGAAGACGATAAGGACCAGGAGAGCATAGAAAACTCTGAGTCTGAATCTGATGCAGATGTAAATGAAAATGATGATGAGGCTCAGGATGATATAGATTCTCTGGATGATTTGACAAAAGAAGATATTCTTGGACTAAAGAAGAAGGCCGCAGAACGTGATACTTACCTTGATCAACTGCTGAGAACCAAAGCTGAGTTTATGAATTATCAGAAGAGGATGGTTAAGGAAAATGAATCGACTTCTCAGTTCGCTGTTCGAAACCTTATACTTGATTTTCTACCTGAACTTGACAATTTTGACAGGGCCTTGAAACTTGCAGATAGTTCTAAAGATATTGACAAGTTCGTGGAAGGTATTAAGTTAATAGAAGAGCAGTTGTTTAAGGTCCTGGGGAAATATGGTGTGGAGTCTATAGAAACAGTTGGAAAGCCGTTTGACCCAAATCTTCATGAAGCAGTAATGGAGGAGGAGAATAATGAGATGCCTCACCATACAATTATTGATGAATTTCAGAGAGGTTTCCTCTTAAAGGAACGTGTAATCAGGCCCTCAAAAGTAAAGGTTTCGAAAAGAACCATTGAGGAAGAGGAATCAGATGAATCAAAAGAATGATGTCTTAGCAATTGTCAGGGACGAGGATAATTATGCCAACATATGATTATGAGTGTGGTGCATGTAACCATGCAATGGAGCTGTTTCAATCAATAACTGCGAAGCATATCAGGAAATGTCCTGAATGTGGTAAACTGAAACTGAAACGCTTGATCGGAACTGGTAGCACAATTATTTTTAAAGGCTCCGGTTTCTATCAGACTGATTACCGTAGTGAGGAGTATAAGACACGACAGAAAGCTGAGAAAAAATCTTCCACTACAGACAAAAAAGATAGCAAAGATAAGAAAAAAGAAACAAAGAAAAATGTCAAAGATTAAATGCCGTAGTTGTGGTAAAGAGCTTCTCTACACTTCTATAAGCGACATACCTACATTTCCCTTTTGCAGTGAACGTTGCAAGCTGGCGGATCTGGGCTCATGGTTTGATGAAGAAAGACGTATTGACGAACCGGCTACGAACGAAAAGCTTGAAGACTACAACGAATAGAGATATACTAATCAGAATAAAAGTACTTATTAATAATAAACAATTATTTATTTGCGAACCATAAATCAAGAGAGGGGCGTGTGATGCAATCGTTCATACAAGACACTCAGAGTATTCTGCGAGGAGTTAAAATATCGCTTGATTTCAACAAGCTATTTTGTGCTTTTGTTGGAATTGCTTTCAGTATTCTTTGGGTTTTAGTAATACTTGCTTTTGGCTCCGCATTTAAATTAGTTGAAATTACTCCATTTGGAGTAATCAATGAATTCTTGATTTCACCCAGGCTTGGCCTATGTAGCTCAATAAGCGCATTGGTATCATCAATGAAGAGTGTTGAGTGGGGTGAGTATGTTGTTCTCATCGTATTGGTTCTGGGATTAATGATAATCTGGTCTGTTTTTGCAGGTGCTGTTACGCGTCTAACCGCTTTGGAATTAGGCAAGGGAGAGAAAACAGGACTTAAAGACTCAATTTCATTTGTAATGAAGAAGTTCTGGTCATATTTCTGGTCTCCGCTTACGCCTGTTCTGGGAGTACTTTTTTTTATTGCGTGTAACGTTGCCGGAGGCTTGTTGGGTAAAATAGAATTTGCCGGAGAAATTGCTGTTGCTGTTGGATTTCCGTTGGCTATTCTTTCCGGCTTCTTAATTGTTTTTTTAGGTATTGTTGGCGTAATAGGATTCATCCTTATGTTTCCCGCAATAAGCTCTGAGGGCTCGGATGCTTTTGATGCAATCAGTAGAGCATACAGTTATGTGTTGTCCAGGCCTCTGCATTTTTTATCACTGTTTATTACTCTAATAGTTTGTGGGATGATTTTGACTTTTGTTGCGGGGTATGGTGCTTGTCTTGTTATGAAGACCAGCTATTTCACTGTTGGTTTGGGCATGGGAGAGAAACTTAATGAAATAAGAGCTTTCATCGCCGGTTTGAGTGGTGGCGGTGATACGATCACATCTCTAAATCCTGTGTCAATGAGAATTGCAGCATTATTGTTTATGTTGTATATAGTTCTGATTAAGATAATTGTTGGCAGCATAATAATTGCATTTGTCGGTTCTGCCAGCACCATTGTATACCTGATTATGAGGAAAGATGTTGATGGTACTGAAATGGATGATATATATGTTGAAGAGAATGAAGAAGATGTAGCAGCTGAGGAAACATCTCCAGAATCACCTGAGAAGCCTGCAGTGCAACAAGCACCGTCGGTACCTGAGTCATCTCCAGAGCAGACAAAATCAGAGAGCACAGAAGAGCCACCAAAAGAGCAGTAATGATACATTATTGCTATTACCCTCAATTACTATCTCAGGTATAAGTACCTGATTAACATGCCCGAACGGGCTACAGGAAAAGTTGAAAGAAAAAAATGTTCCTTCCGATCGTAACTATTGTAGGAAGACCTAATGTCGGTAAGTCTTCGCTTTTAAATTGTCTGGCAAGAAAACGCATTTCAATTGTAGATCCAACAAGTGGTGTTACCAGGGACCGAGTGTCAATAGAGATTGAACACGAAGAAACTCTGTTCGAGCTGATTGATACAGGTGGTATCGGGGTTACTGACATTGAAGATATAGCGCAGGAAGTTGACGTTCAAATAGAAATAGCAATTCAAAAGGCAAACCTGATTCTCTTCGTTGTAGATGTTCGTGACGGTATTACACCATTGGATGTAAAAGTAGCCGAGAGACTGCGAAAAATAAAAAAACCACTCCTTCTAATAGTGAATAAGTGTGATGCGGAGAAATTTGATTTCCAGACATCAGAGTTTTTCAAGCTGGGATTGGGTGAGCCGATACCGGTTTCCGCATTACAAAGATATGGTAGAACAGATCTTTTAGATAAGATAGTATCAATGTTTCCTGAGATTGATACAAAGCCGGTAAAGTCAGAGCCGTTAATGAAAATTGCTATTGTAGGGAAGAGGAATGCGGGGAAATCTACATTAATTAACACACTTGCTCAAGAGGAACGGGTTATTGTAAGTGAAATCCCCGGTACTACGAGAGATTCTGTTGATGTAAAATTCACAATAGAAGGAAAAGAATTTATTGCCATTGATACGGCAGGGGTAAGAAAGAAGAAGCATCTTCAGGATTCTATTGAATTCTATGGAATGACAAGGGTTGAGAGATCCATCCGACGTGCAGATGTTGTAATCTTGTTGATTGACGCACCCAGAGATATCTCTCAGGTAGACAAGAAAATAAGTGACTATATCAAGACCCAATACAAACCCTGTCTACTGGTTGTAAGCAAATGGGACATTGCAGAAGAAGATGCAGAAATTGAAGAATTTATTAAGTATGTTCATGCCCGTTTGCCAGGGATGGGCTTTGCGCCTTTATCATTCATCAGTTCATTCAGTGGGGAAAACATAATTGAGACTATTGAACTGGCACAGGAGATGTTTCTGCAGGCAAATACACGTGTAACAACGTCAGAACTTAACACAGTCCTTGAAAAGGCTTTTACTCAACATCGTCCGACAAAGAGAAAATCTAAAGTATCAAAGGTCTATTATGCTACACAGGTATCTGTCTGCCCTCCAACATTTGTTCTGTTCGTCAATGACAAAAGGCTTTTCAATTCCGACTATGAAAGATACTTGTCAAATCAATTGAGAAACAGCCTGCCATTCAGTGAAATCCCGTTGAAATTTTACTTCAGACCGAAAAGTAAATTTAATGAGGAAGCAGAAGATACCAGATACTTCAGTAATAATAAGAGGCAAACCTACAGATAATCCAAAAAATCCAATCGGATCTTTTGCTAAGATAAATAGTGTCTGCTCCTATTTAAGTATTCTATGTCAGTTTGTAGTCTCCACCCTTTCTCCCTCTCAATCTAGACAGGAGCTCTCTCCTTAATCCCCAGGCTGTTACATCAGGTCCGGCTCCGGGAGACTCTATAATATATTTTTTGTCGCCGCTGAAAATATCTGTCTCGACAATGACTTTATTTGATGATCCTTTCAGTGTGCCAAGAGGGGAGTCCGGAAGGACTTCCTTAAGGCCTACTTTGAAAGTAGAGTTACCATTTTCGCCCAGACTGAAGTTGGCAACATATCGTAGTGTTTTTCCTCTGGATTTGGCAGCATCGACTTTCTCTTTTATTTCCTGATCGGCTCCTTTTACTGATTCCATGAAATCATCTACGTCAACGATATTCAGGAATGATTCATTAATGAAGCCTTCCAGCTCAACATCAGGCATTGAGACGTTATGTCCGAATGTCCTCGCACAAATTATCAGTTTCCTGGCAACGTCAAGTCCGTTCAGGTCATCTTTCGGGTGAGGTTCGGTATAACCCATGTTTTTCGCGTCAACAAGTATTTCTGAAAAACTCCTCTCTCCCTTCTCCAATTCAGCACACAGATATCCCAGTGTACCGGAAAAACATGCCTCTATTTTTTTAACTATCTCTGAAGTATCGTAATAGTCCAGTAAATTCGAGACTGCATTTGCGCCGGCCATCACCGTGCACAGGAACCCATATCTTTCTCTGTATCGGGTAAGCGTACTGAACACATCAGTAGAGTATATGGAGAGAGGGTTCTTATTTGCGGTAATCATGGTCTCTTCTGAATCATTGATTACTGCCAGGTGGAAATCTCTTAAATCGTCCTTGCCGGCAGTAATGTCAACAAAAGCTATTTCACCGGCCATTCCCTCATCTTTGATTAATTTTAATAGATCAGATAAGCTGTCATATTGATAATACTCATCTAAATCCTGCATATATTCCTTAAATTTATCACTTGAATCTCTCCATTTATTAATATCTTCAGGTTTTTCCTGAATCTTCAGACCATGACGATTAAACCAGAAACCCTTACTGTCTGTCAGTGCTATTACGTTTGTAGGATTTAGATGTTTTTTGGAGAAACCAGTGTCTTGTTGAATCACCTGGGACATAAATTCCCTGCCGACATTACCACTGCCTCCTAAAACAACCACATTTTGATAAGCCATATTTTGTTTACTCCGAGATTAATTAAAGTTTTTTTGTATGTTGAATAAATGTAATGGAGATCATCTCTCCATATAAATCATTTTTGCTTACTAACACCATATAGGTGACGTCCTGAGAATCTCTGCAACAGATATAAATTAATAACTGTCGTCTGATGTTTCCGAACCGGAGATTGTACTGTCCATAAAACCACTCAAGGCCAATGTACCTCCGGAATGAATCAAGAGGATGTTTCCATCAATTGACAGGTCTTGAATAGCCTGTTTTGCTGTAATAAAAAGCTTGGCAGAATAAACCGGGTCCGTGAGAATCCCGTCATTTCTGGCAATATTCTTAATTTCCCTGAAAATAGTTCTGTCGGTACCACCAAAAGACTTGGTAATTGCAGGGTAATAGAGCTTATAGTCAGGTTCTGTTTCAATCGAGTCCTGTAGAAAT
>CAYTLC010000001.1:0-82810 GCA_964438395.1 uncultured Candidatus Scalindua sp. | reverse complement strand
TAAACCCGCACTATAAATTATGTAAGGATATAGACGAAGCTGTCTCATACTGCAAATACTGGGAAACAAAGAAGAGTGATCTTAATTACCAGGTAGATGGAATGGTCATTAAAGTCAATTCGCTGGAACTTCATGATAGACTCGGCTCAACCAGCAAAGCACCGCGCTGGGTTATCTCCTACAAGTACCACCCGGAAGAAGCGACCACAAAGATCGAGGATATAACGGTACAAGTTGGCAAAACAGGCACATTAACTCCGGTTGCAGAATTAAGCCCTGTCCCTCTCAGCGGCACAACGGTAAGCAGAGCATCACTTCACAATTTCGATGAAATTGAGAGAAAGGATATTCGCGTAGGAGATAATGTCGTTGTTCAAAAGGCGGGAGAGATTATCCCCCAGGTAGTTAAAGTTTTGGCAGAGAAACGTACCGGTAGCGAAAAAAGATTTGATGTACCGGAAAGGTGCCCTGCCTGCGAAAGCGAGGTTGCCAAAGAAGAGGTTTATCTGAAATGCTATAATCCCCTCTGTACCGCCCAGGCGAAAAGAAGAATAATATATTTTGCAAGTAGAAATGCGATGGATATAGAGGGTCTTGGCCCGGCTATGATTGAGCAATTAGTAGATAAAAAGGTTATTAAAGACTATGCGGATATCTATTCACTGAAACTTGATGACCTTGTTCCGCTGGAAAGAGTGGGAGAAAAATCTGCTCAAAATCTCATTGATGCAATTGTAGATAGCAAGTCCAGAGATTTACACTGCCTGATCTGTGCGTTAGGCATACAGAATATTGGTACTCATGCGGCAGAGGTGCTGTCTAAAAACTTCGGAACACTTGATAAACTCATGGATGCCTCTGTTGAAGAGTTAGACGAAATTTTTGAAATTGGAGAAATCACGGCAAAGAGCATAGTAGATTTCTTCTCAAACAATCATACGCAAGATGTTATCAATAAACTAAAGAGAGCAGGTGTTAATGTCAAAGCCACACATAATGAAGCAAATCCGGTTTCTGATGTAGCAGGAAAGTCTTTTGTCGTAACTGGAACTCTAAATGAATATACACGGAAAGAGATAGAAGATATAATAAAAGATCTTGGCGGTAAAGTATCATCCGCCGTCAGCGGCAAGACAGATTTCCTTATTGCCGGTGAATCACCGGGATCAAAGTTTGGAAAGGCGGAGAAACTGGGCACAACAATCCTGGATGAAGATGGCTTTGGGAATTTAATAAATAAAACATAAGCTCACCATGGGGTACAAACTAAAATGGAAAAACTGATAAAAAATGCTTTAAAATCCGTGAAAGCGGATCATATAGAAATACGTATTAATGAAGGCAGGGGAACCGGAGTCTCTTATGTAGGCAAGGAGTTGGAGAGTATAGGTGAGAGTAGTATGATGGGAGGATGTGTACGCGCTCTTGTCAATGGAGGGTGGGGATTTGTAGCCTTCAATGATATTGAGAATTTACCTCGCTATGTCAAAATGGCTTGTGAGCAGGCAGCACTGGTTGGCAATAAGGACGTCTCACTGGCAGAAACGGGAGTGATTAACGACATTGTAAAGCCAAAGGTTGATGTAGACCCGGCAGACGTCTCGCTGATTGACAAACACGATTTATGTCAAAAGTACAATAACATAATCTTATCTTCAAATAAGGTCCAGACTTCCAGTGTAAGATATGTTGATTCCCACAGTACGCTTTACTTCGCAAACCTGGAAGGAAGCTTTATAGTGTGCGAAAATATATTCTGTGGCATTTCGGTTATGGCAATGGCAAAGGACGGCATGGACGTACAGCAGGCATATAATTCAATTGGAGATCTCAGGGGATACAGTAAAGTTGAAAACTTCGAAGAGAGCTGTGAAGCGGTTACAAAGAGAGCTGTAGATTTACTCTCCGCGAAACCCGTGGATGCCGGCAAATATACTGTGATTGTTGATCCGAAGCTTTGCGGCGTGTTTACACACGAAGCATTTGGGCATCTGAGCGAAGCGGACTTTATCTATGAAAACCAGAAGCTCCGCGAAATTATGAAAATTGGAAAACGCTTCGGCTCCGATGAATTGTCAATTGTAGATGATGGCACATTGGCAGGAGAAGCGGGCTATAATAAGTATGATAGTGAAGGGACTCCCACTCAAAAAACATACCTGATAAAGGACGGGATACTGACCAACCGGCTGCACTCAAGAGAGACAGCAGCCAAGATGAATGAGAAGCCGACAGGAAATGCAAGGGCTATCAGTTATGGAAGCGAACCGATTGTGCGCATGACCAATACATATATGGAATCCCGTGATCAAACATTTGAAGAGATGCTGGCAGGTGTAGACGACGGCATTTACGCAAAAGGATCACTTGGCGGCCAGACGAATACAGAGATGTTTACTTTCAGCGCGGAGGAAGCGTATAAAATTAAAGATGGAAAAATTTGCGAACAAGTTCGCGATGTAGTATTGACAGGCAATGTATTTGAAACATTACTGAACATAGATGCGATCGGCAACGATCTTGTCCTGTTCGGAGGACTAGGTGGATGCGGCAAGGGTGGACAATCCCCCCTGCGTGTAAGCGACGGCGGCCCACATATCAGGATCAAAGATGTGACAATTGGTGGCAGGTAAGGTATACAGAGTTAACAGATATTGGAGAATAAATGGAAAACACAGAAAAACCAGAAACAAAGCACGGTACCAAAAAACGCAAGATAGGTTTCTATATTGGAATTGGGACTGCTATAGGCGCAGGGGTTGGTGCTGCTATAGGCAATATGGGTGTCGGGATTGGATTAGGTGTTGCTATTGGTGCAGGAATAGGTGTTGCCTTAAAAAGGAAACAGAAAAGCTAGTAATAGATTTCTGAAGATATCCAATTTACCTATTTACTTAAGTAAATCTTGCGTCCGTTCATGAGTTGTACCGGACGATTGTTGCCGTTGATAATTGACTTAAACTTCTCAATCTGTCTCGGGGAGAGTTCAATCGGTGCCGCCATAACCAGCCAGATCACCCCTTCGGTACATGGTGGCGTTGTGAAAGACCCGCGATAGCGATAGTAGGCATGGTTACCGGGAATCAGGTCTGTAGCATCTACTGTACGAGCAACTTGCACCTCACTCTTTTCAGGTGTGGGCAGATTTTCCCAGATTGATGTAAAGCTCCTGTTTTCAGTTCCCTGTTTGATCATCACAGCAATAACGGCAACAGTACCATCCTTAGCCTTGTGTACAAGGTGCATCTCCATATCAGCATGCCTGCCGTTGATTGTATGCTCACTTGGAGCGTGGAAGTGGAATTGCTTGAGTTCAAAAAATTTATCTTCGACCTGAATGTGACTACCACCTTCTTCCTCTTCAATTGTGTGTCCGTTATATACAAGGTTGATCTTTACAGGTCGATAGTTAAATACAACACGCGGCAAGTCCTTCTCAATGGGTTTACTAATATCAATAGGAGACTGCTGCTCCCCCTGTTTTGCCAGGATGTAGGCAGGACTCAGACTCCCCCAATGTTTCGGCCCGATATCCCCCACGTAACCCCATTCAGCTGCATGTGGCTGCTCTGTTTTGTGGAAATAGTAATGTTCAAAACCCGTAGTTTTTTGAGATATATGATCATTTACAGAATGACTCTGCAGCGGAATTGAAGAGTGTTGGACGCATGCAAGCGGCAGCATACTGATTACTATAGCAACAACTATCAGAAGTAAATAGTTTGAGAAATTTTGCATAACTCTACCTAGACACGATAAAACCCTTGTTATTCGTACTTATCAGCAAAACTGATTAGCAAATTTACATTCCTACAACAAAGGAAATAAAACATAGGTTACATAATACTTAGGTGATTGCTTAAATCAAGCTTTAACTGGACAAGCTCTTTAGCAGACTACTTAAGACTTAAAACGGTTCAGAACCTCTTATATCGTTTCCATTAATAAATAAGTTAATAGTTGAAAGCCCGCCCCTATTTTGGTACCATCAGGCCGCTTGTGTTTGCCACAAACTATATGGAAATGACAATATTGAGCGAATAGGTATTTCCCAATTACTACCTGCCAAACACCGGCTGAGAGTTTCTAAATATACAAATCATTAAATTGAAGAAACTCTTCCTGGATACTTTGAAAATGGATTGGTCAGAATATCTTTGTGGAAATCAATAGTTTTAAAATGGCAAAAAAGAGTGAGTCAATCTTACTAAAGCTACGTATAATTATAGCAATAATTCTGTCTATCTGCATCTTCCAATGCAGATCTTTTGCGGACGAGAATAAAAACATAGTGGCACTCAGTGATTATCTAAAAAATCTTAGATTACTGGAAGCCGTTCAGCAGACGATAGCAAAGCAGCCTGATATTCTTCTAGACGAATGGCAGGTCAAGGTAAATGAAGGATTGTGGCAGATCCAGCGTGGAACATTCAATACAACCGTAAGTGCAACCGCTAGTGATGTCCTCACTCACACTCCGCTTACCAGAAGTGCCCGGGAAAGCAACAGCACATCTGAGTCTGTTTCCCGTGTCACGGGATATACCGTAGACATAAGCAAAGAGTTTCGTTCCGGTGTTGAATTAACCCCTGATATTACAATGAGCAGCACTGAAGACCTGGCAACTAATGTCCACACAACCAACTTTGCGACAGTCACGTTTGCCATTAAAATACCATTGTTAAGAGAACGCGGAAGAGCGGCTAATGCAGCCGACGAAACGTCAGCAAAGATTTTAACCGAGTCAAGCAGGTATGACCTGAATTACACTACTTCTCAGAGTATATTAACTACAGTCAATGAGTATTGGAATACGGTAGCGGCGATGGATAATCTTGAAATTGCTG
This sequence comes from uncultured Candidatus Scalindua sp., assembly GCA_964438395.1. Lineage (GTDB taxonomy): Bacteria > Planctomycetota > Brocadiia > Brocadiales > Scalinduaceae > Scalindua. Next base: position 77,963 of record CAYTLC010000001.1, on the reverse strand, counting down.
AGAAAGCAGAATCAAGAGCCACGTATATGCTTGAGAAGACTAAAATACTTGTCGGCGCAGGGGAACAGCCCGCCTCAGATCTTAACAAACTTTCTGCAAACCTGCATGGCAAAACTTCTTCCCGGATTAACAAAACCCAAGCCCTTTTCGAGGCAAGGCAGACGCTGGGACTGGCTATGGGCTTACATTTTGATGAAATAGTAGCCACACCACTGCCGTCAGAACCACTGTTAGACGTAGATGACGCTGATTTAAATAAGATCCCGATTGCGCAGGATCTCATTGATATAGGTCTTAAACGAAGAGCAGATCTTATTGCACTGAAAAAAGAACAGGAATCCACTAATGTATTAATGGTTGGTGCACAAAAACAATTGCTATTCGCAAGAATTTATCTGTCCTAATTTGATTGACATTTATAATTTTTAGTGATCATACAAAGGAAGGATTTATAAGAAATTGACTACTGGATGAGATAAACAGCTAAAATAAACACGCTACCATTCTTAAAATAATTACACAAAAAATTGACTGCCACAAACTTATAATCAAGAGGGAGCGCTGGACAATATTGGAGCGTTTTTGATTGCCAATCAAAGAGTCTTGGTTACAAAGCTATATGACTCAGCATTTGTTGACAATAGCTAGTCGTTAATTCGGAGGAAAAACGTATGTGGTACAATTTTGTCACCCCCGACCTCTTGTGTGTACTGTAACATTGTAACAAGAGTGTTGACAGCTGTCCCTCGTAAATATTCATAAGTACTGATTTCATTGACATTTCTAATGGAGCCTGATAACTTGTTTCCATTATGAAAAAGACCATAAAACTTATACGAAATATCCTTGAAAAGTTCAACTTATAGCAAATCTCACTACAAAAAATCTTGTCCATCGCAAATATTCATTAGTTTCGCTTGGAATAGAAATAATTACAGGTTGCGTTGGAAGTGAAAGTTTGAAATCAAAAGTCTGACTGCGTATTGACTACGTGAGGTAAGAAGAGCTCTATTAACCTTATCATTATTGTTACAAGCCCATGTATAGCAATGTCCTAAAAGTCAGGAAGGATTTTATGACCCCTTGTCAATCGGGCAAGTGCTCTCTGTTGTCGTAAGTCCTTGTATATATGGGCGATACTGGACTCGAACCAGTGACCCCTTGCTTGTCGAGTAAGAACAAGCCATTTTTTTCAATATTCTAAGTGCTTTATTTTACGTCTGTTATGACGCTATCACTTATTACACAAAAGCTTACAACAAAATATTAATTCTGGTAGTTACCGTTACTTACTGTTATTTACCGTTACTTTGACTGCGTATTGACTTCGGTAAGATAATCCTCTCACAAATAACTTCGTATTTGGCAATCAAAGCAAAACGGTCCCGAGAATACAAATTAGTACTGCAGTAAGTCTCGGATGAATATTTGCAAGGAACAACCTATTACGACACTATAACCTTTACAGATAAAGAGTTACAATATCAAATTAATTCTGGTTACGGTGTAGTTGATAATCATATAGAAGGCACCTCCGATTGCAGCTTACATGTATTATAATGTAGATGTCTATTAACATTATAAACATAAGTGAAAAAGGAGGTGCGTAATGGGTTATTATGTAGGAATTGATTTACACTCAAATAATAATTTTATAGGCATTATTGATCAGGAAAACAATAGAGTATTCAAAAAGAAGTCTATTAACGAGTTATCAGAGATAACAAAAACATTATACCCATACAAGAGGGAGATACAAGGAATAGTAGTAGAGTCAACTTTTAACTGGTATTGGATAGTAGATGGCCTTATGGAAGCCGGATACAGAGTGCATCTTGCAAACCCCTCAGCCATTAAGCAGTATGAAGGATTGAAGTATACCGATGATACGTGGGACTCATTCTGGTTAGCCCACCTGTTACGTCTTGGAATATTGCCTGAGGGACATATTTATCCAAAGGAGACGCGGCCAATAAGGGATTTATTGCGAAAGCGATTGATGCTGGTTCACCACAAAACAGCACATATATTAAGTATGCAGAGTATGGTGAGTCGTAATAATGGTATTCAAATGGATGGCAATGCTATAAAGAGGATGGATACCAAAGAGTTGTCAGGTCTTTTTACAGATAAGCATTTGCTGATGTCGGCCAGTTGTAATCACCAGGTGATAAATTTCCTAAGTAAACAGATTGTAAAAATTGAAAAGACAGTGTTGAGCAAAGTGAAGCTACAGGAGACTTACAAGAAGCTCCTGACGGTACCGGGTATTGGGAAGATATTGGCGATAACTATAATGCTTGAGACAGGGAGTATCAACAGATTTCGTGAAGTGGGGAATTACTCTTCATATTGCCGATGTGTTTCGTCTGCAAATTTTTCAAACGGCAAGAAAAAGGGAAAGGGTAATAAAAAGAATGGTAACCGGTATCTTGCCTGGGCATACATAGAGGCATCGCTTTTTGCCAGGCGTTACTCGCCGGAAGCACAGAGATGGTATCAGCGTAAGATATCAAAGAGCAACAGGATTGTAGCGGCAAAGGCACTAAGTAATAAATTGGCCAGAGCGTGTTACTATATTATGAGAGACCAGGTGCCATACGATTCGGCAAAGATCTTTCGGTAGTATATAGAGGTGGGACAGTGAACCGTAATTGTAGTTGGTATATAATCCATCTGATTTGATTGGAAAACTGTTCCGCCAATGATATCAATTGGCAAGAGTATTTACTTGATCTGCCCATGGAGTGAGCCACGAGTTGTTGGTAGTAACGAACCATATAATTTGTGAAATATCGATTGGACACATTCATGGAACCGATGATTTTCTGGGACATAATATTTGTTAAGGGCAAAGGGGTTTTCTGAAATAGAAATTTCCTACAAAGCCTTAATCCCGATGGGTGACTGGTGCAGGTTGTAATAACCACAAAATAATAGAAATAACGGATGCAGGAATGGGTGATACGAGTAGCTTGCCGTTTTATTTATAACGTAAAAAAATATTTTTTTGCGAGCGGGGAGTGTTTTGCTATTGACAAAAACCTTCTAATGGGTGACAAAAACCTTCTAATGGGTGACTACAATTTATTTTCATGTATTTGAGAAAACATTCAAAACAGAAATTTTTTTTATTGAGTTGTATGGTTGATTATGGCCATCATCTCCTCATTTGTTGATTAGTTGCTCCCCCTCACCCTTGTTATATTTCAACAACATTCATCCCTTAGAATCCAGGAAAAAGTAGGCAAAACGATTCCAAGCTACTAAAATTTAGTCTCAGATGAATATTTGCGAGGGACACCTCCGTTTCTTACGGTTATCAAGATCACTTTTCCATCAATTACTCTAGTCCAAGCTTCGAATTGATAATGAAAACCCAAAACTACTTCTATTCTCCGGTTAGTCACAAATGCCCAAAATAAGCCACTGTTCGGAGAAAGAATATGTTCTTCCTCCCACCGATAACAGTTTTGTAAACTTACAGTTTTTTCGTCAACTTTTGTTTCACCTAGAAAATGAGGAGGTAAAGGAATAATAGATTGTTCAGTATACCTGAGTGATAGTGCTTTATTCCCTGTAAATCTAGCGACATTGTGAGAGCTCATATCAAAACCAAATTCTCTCATTTGATCCAGTGTCATCCCGTACTCTAAAAGAGAAAAGTTTCTCAATATTTCAGATATTCTCTTTACGTTAGCTTCTACTTCTTTGCGTTTTTCCTTTAGAAATCTTTCAGCTATCTTTAATCTCTCTTTAGTAACTTGCCGTTGATACTTTGTAAGTTTTTCGAATTCTTTTTTATTATTAAACAATTTCCTTTCCTGCTCTACCAACAAAACAACACGAATTGTTAACATCTCCTTTCTGCTTCATTTATATCTGAGCTGAATTCTATAAAGGGAATTTTGTTTTCACTTGAAATCTGCACATATTTAGATGATCCACACACTAAATCCCAAAAAAATCAAGCGAAACGGTCCCGTGCTGACAGATTATTACTAAGTTTTTTCTGAAATGAATATTAGTAGTGAGGGACAATGATTAAAAAGTTGCAATCTGCATAATTTATGCTTAAATACACTTTATTTTCTGTTCCTTAGGGTTTTAAGTGTCTAAATGGAATTATCCTAGAAATGTAAAATTGAGGAGTCGTCAGATATTTACCCAACTGTTATTTGATTAAGTGTTACGCATACATAATCCTTGACACACAACGGACATTCAGTTTAAGCATGATGGTAAAAAGATAAACATCTATATTTTATTGTTTTTCATAAATGATCAATATTCCATTGCAAATGCTAATTTACAGAAAATCTGATTATTGATTATATGCAGCAACATTTTATCTCGCTTGTTTTTCTCACTCTTTTATATGCATGGTTTTGTGAAGAATATGAGATTTTCATTATATATATCAATCATAATTATTTTGTCACTTTGTTTTACGGGATGTTCCGTTAAACCATCGTATCTCAAAGGAGATGACAAAGAACTTAAGGCTCTCATAAAAGCGTATAAAGATGCCAATCTCCAGTTACTAAAGAATAAGGAAAAAAACCTCAGAAAAAACATTAAGAAACTTATCGTTGAAAAAACTCCTGAGGGTTACGTAGTGAGTGTAGATCTTGACCAGGCATCCACACTTGAAGTTATTAAACAGATTATTTATGAAGCAGATAAACCTTTTCTTTTTGATGGTGTTGACATCAGCAATAATATTTCAGCCAGTTTTGAAAAATTACCTTTTCTCGGTGCCTTAAATATTTTGCTTGAAACAAGCTTGCTGACGGCCAAATTGCAAAATGAGATCGTTATTATCAGCAGTAAAATAGATGAAACGCTTCCATCAACAGCTCCTATACAGTCAGAGGTAAAGATCAGGAGCCTGGACATGGAAACCGTTTCAAAGCTTTTAGGCGGTCTCTATCCTGCTAATCCACAAACTAACCTTCGTGTTATGAACTTTAGCACTATACTCAACACAAATACTGTTTATCTTAATGGGCCTAAAATTGAAGTCTTAAAATCTATTAAACTTTTGAAAAAGGCTGATAGTCAGATAAAACATATCATGATTGAGGTTGTTCTTGTTGAATACGATTCTACAGACCTTCAAAAACTGGACGCAAATGTTAAGGGTTTTGCAAATAATGAGTTAAGTAATGTTAATCTTAATTTTGGTTCTTTTGCTACTGAGAATGTTGAATTTACCCGAGTTTCAGGAGCAAATAACCCAAGGCAATTTACTGCGTTACTTGACGTTTTAGTCAGTGAGGAGAAGGCCCGTCTCATTTCACGGCCATTTATTTCAACATTAAGTGGCAAGCAGGCAAAGGTCCACATAGCCAACGATCGATATGTCATCACAGAAACCGCCCAGAGTGGAGCCACAATAACTGCACCGATCCCAATTACTTCAGGTATTATCATGCAAATTACTCCTACCCTGTTTGGCAATGATGAAATACGTATGGATATATACGTGGAGGATTCCCAATTTACAGAATCTGCAGCCAATGTTTCCGTGGAAGTTGACAAGAATTCCGCCACAACGGTTATGCAGGTGGCCGATGGCCAGACAATTATTATAGGAGGTTTGGTTTTAAACAGAAGATCATGGAAAAATGCAGGGTTCCCATTAATGAGGTATGTACCCTTTTTAAATATACTTTTTGCAAAACAGACAAGTGAAGTAGTAAATAATGAAGTGGCTATGTACATTACACCACATATTGTAGATGAAACAATGACCCTGCCATTTCTCAAACAGGATTCTTTTGGTATCGATAAATCAGAAAAAGAAAAAGCTAAAAGGAAGAATAGGATTCTGAAAAAGGGTTTTAAATGATGAGATAATAAGAAGGGATGGAAACCAGTAGGTGATCAAAATATGTATTTTATCTGCCATTTCACATTTTTCAACTGTAAGATATTACTGCGCAAATATGTATTAGAAAAAACACAGAAAAAGATGTAAATTATTATATGATGCCATATCAATAATTTACTGTATCGTTTCCAACCATTTTTCCAACTCTTCAGCAAAGGCTTCTACATGAGGACTTTTTAAAAAACTGGAATGATCACCCGGAATTGCCACTACCCTCACCTCACCTGTTGTTAATTCTCCCCATCTCAGGCTGTCATCTGAAGCAAACCTGTCGCGTAAGCTCTTTGTCGCAAATACCGTAATATCTCCGGCATACATTTCTGGCCTATAGATATCCATTGCCTGTGAATTCATTTTAAAAACTCTGACCAAACCGGTTAACTGTTTTTGACTACCATCTTCAGGTAAAATACGATTTTCTTTCATCCGTTCAATGATCAGATTGTACTGACTCTCCTCATCCAGACCCACAAGATCTTCATAGGTAATTCTCAGATGAGACTCGAAATGGGATTCAATCTGGGAAACAATATGGGCCAGGAGTCGCGTGTCGTCTACAAGACCGTCGGGGTCTTCATCCTGCCATAAACCTGGAGTATCAAGAATGACAAGCGTTCCGACTTTCTTACCATGATCAACAAGCTGCCGTGCCATCTCAAAGGCAACATGAACCCCAAAAGAGTATCCACCCAGACAATAGGGACCTTCCGGCTGGAGCTTTAAAAGCTCATCTAAATAGTAAGAAGCCATAGCTTCTACACTGTCAAGCGGTTCCGCTTCCCCGTCTATCCCTTTCGATTGCAATCCATAAACAGGACGATTTCTTCCAATTATTTTTCCCATCTCAAAAAAGCACAGCACATTTCCACCCGCCGGATGAACACAGTAAAATGGTGTTTTTTCACCATGACTTTGCAACTCAACCAGTGGAGAGAAATTGTGATAATCTGAACTTTCTTTTACAAGAGAGGTAAGATTCTCAATTGTACCTTCCTGAAATAAAGCAGTAAGGGGAATTCTTTTTCCAAAAGTTTTTTCAACCTTAGCCATCAGGCGTACTGCAAGGAGTGAATGACCTCCCACTTCAAAAAAATTATCCGTAACATTTAATGAGCTTCTTTGCAGTGTCTCTTCCCAGAGTTGAGTCATCTGAAATTCCAAAGGATTACGAGGTCGTATCATAACCCCTACCGTTTCACTTTGTAGATTTTCTGGATCTGAAAGTGATTTACGGTCAACTTTGCCGCTTGTGGTAAGGGGGAAAAATTTGACAAAAACAACTCTTCCCGGCACCATATGTTCGGGCAGCTTACTCCTCAGGAAATCACGAAGAGATGAAATATCAACTTCATTATTACGATACACTTCCTCTTTATTTGCGACAATATATGCTACTAATTCCTGATTTTCCTCTGCATCTTCACGTGCTATTACAACCGCGTCCTTTACCAGAGAAGAAGTACATAAAACAGCTTCAATTTCACCTAACTCAACGCGATATCCACGAATCTTTATTTGATGATCGGTACGGCCAAGATATTCTATATTTCCGTCAGAATTCCATCTTCCCAAGTCTCCTGTTTTGTACATAAGTTCATTCTCAACAAATGGATTCGAAACAAACTTTTCATCTGTTAAACCCTTGTTATTAATGTATCCCCGTGCCAATCCTATTCCTGAGATACAAATCTCTCCCGTAATACCCGGAGGACAGAGATTATTCCATTCATCAATAACAAACACCTTCATATTGCTTTTCGGAACACCGATAAGAGAAATTTCGTTGGGATCTTTACCGTCAAAAATATAAGTTGTAGTTATCGGGCACGCCTCTGACGGACCGTATCCGTTATTTATCATACCCTGTCTGTTGAGATATTTTCTGCATTTTCTGACAAGATCAATAGGAACAAATTCACTGCCTAAGGAAAGTGAAGTTAGATCAGGAAACTGTTCCACCTCTTCTGAAATGTCTATATAGTCGAAGAAGTGATTAATAAGTCTCGGAATCTCATCAATACAGTTAATCTTTTCCTTTCTCAGAAAAGACATATATGCTGGTATGTCAAGGCGAAGCTCCGGATCCATAAGATAGAGAGTACCGCCGGAAATAAGTGCTGGAAACAGCTGTAATACGGATGCGTCAAAGGAAAATGAGTTTGAGAGAAGTGTTCTGAACCCTTCACTATGACCGTATTCAGTAACGGCCCACAAAGCAAACTCGCAAAGGGAGTGATGCTCCATCATAATCCCCTTCGGCACGCCCGTGGTACCGGAAGTATAAATGATATAGGACAGATCTGTAGGACGAAGTCTGTAATCTGAGCATGAAGTATTTATGCCATCAGCCGGTTTGGTTATGTTCTCTATATTCAGCACCTTCCCATGATAAGAGACCTTTTCGGTGAGAGCCATATTGGTTATGACAATTTGTACACCACTATCCTCAAGAACATAAGAGGTCCTCTCAGACGGGTTAGCGGGATCAATGAATACATAAGCCCCCCCTGCCTTTAGCACAGCCCAGATTGCCATTACAATCTCAACAGATTGGGCCATTATAATGCCGACAATTCCTTTTGAAACCATACCCTCCTGCTTAAGAACGTTTGACAAATTCACCGCCTTTTCATGAAGCTCCTTGTAGGAGAGACGAACATCCTTATAAACTACAGCTACGGCATCGGGTGTTCTCTTAACCTGATCATCAAACAGGTCACAAACAGTTACGTCAGTAGGAAAGTTTTTGTCAGTATTGTTAAAGTCCTTAGTTAAACACCTTTTCTCCTGCTCTGATAAAATATTTATCCGTGAAATTTCAGATTTTGTGTCGACAATGGCATTTGATATAATGTTGATCAAGTGACCGGAGAAACGGGTTATTAACTCATCTGAATAGAGGAGAGAGTTGAAATTGACATCGAACTGAAATTTATTACCGTCATTTCGTAAGGTAATATTGAGTGAGAAATTATTTAATGACAGATCGAAATTCTGTACGGTTTCATATGTAAATGCAAAACCAAAGACCTCAGACAGATCGAACCCATTGCCGTTTCCACGCTCTTCAAATCTTTTAAGTAAAGTGGGAAAAGAACATTCTTGGTAATTGTAGGCTTCAAGTACCTTCTGTTTGCTAGTAGCAAAAAGATCAGAAAAGGTTTGATTTCGACAAACCTCATTTCTGATAAAAAAGTATCCTTCCTCCGAAACCTGTTCCTCTTTCCTGAATGTTGAAGTACCAACAAGGATATCCTCCTCCTTCGTGTAACGGTTAAGAAGGGCCATAAAAGCGCTTAAGCAGAAGATGTAAACCGCCAGAGAGGAATCCTTACACTTTTCCTGAATAGCTGTACTTAAAGACAGTGGTATCTGAAAAACTATATTGTGACGATCTGTATCTGATACCGTACCGCTATCTGTAGATAACGATTCACGAGATCCAACACGTGGCAAAACAGTCCTAGGCAATTCACCTGATAGATTGTCCAGCCAGTAGTTTTCAACAATCTTTTGCCTAATAGCGCCACTATTATCCAAAACAAAATCCTTTTTTAAATTCAAACCCATTCCGTATTCTCAATAAACCCGGACAGGTTATTCATTGCCTCATCAAATACCTTTGGAGTTACTCCGAATCCAATCCGAAAATATCCAGGTGTTTCGAAAGCCTCTCCCGGCAGCATGGACACACCTTTTTTTTCTACCAATTTACTCAAAAAAGCCTCTCCTTTGATACTGCTGTCCTTAAAATAAGGAAAGGCTACGAGCCCGCCTTGTGGTTCTATCCATCCGAGAAAATCGCTGTGTTTATTAATCAATGCGCGAAAGCGGACTATGTTCTCAAGAACCCAGTTCCTATGCCGGGGAACGATTTTCTCCCAGTTTACTAATGAGGTATTTGCCAGGTAGTCATTGATAGAGCAGAGGGTATGAGTAGTGTAATCCTTGAAATCACGAGCATCTTCAATGAATTCTGCGGGTCCTATTATCCATCCTACCCTCAACCCCACACATCCGAAGCATTTTATCATTGAACCCGCAGCTATTACTTTGGAAGAGAGTCCGTAGAGGGAAGGAAGTATATCCTTGTCTGAATAATTTATGAAACGATAGTGTTCGTCAGCTAATATTTCTGCGTTGTTTTCCTCCGCAATTTTCATGAACCCGGAAATGATTTCCTCAGAATAAATTTGCCCAGTAGGATTATGTGGCGTATTGAGAACAATGATTTTAGTATTTTTATCAACCATGCCCCTCAGTTCATCCAGGTCAGGTATAAAATCATTCTCTCTCCTCAGGGGAAGCAGTCGGACATCAAAACCGATGTACCTTGGAACTTCGTAAAGAGTCTGAAACGCAGGAAACGGGACTACCACATTTGCGCCGGGCTCTAATCTGATGCTGTAGTAAATAAAGAGTGCCTCGCTTGTTCCGGTAGTCAGGAGTACCGTATCGGGGTCTATATCGTTATAAAATGAGGCGATGGTTTTCCTGAGCGACATAGTTCCTCTGGTATCAATATTTTTAAAGCTCAGCTTGAGTAACTCTTCGTGTGAATCTCCAGTAACATCCAGGAGTTCTTTCAGTGTCATATCAACCATGCCGCTTTCTCCCAGATTGTAGGGGACGTCCTGATTCTTAATAAGCCATGGCTCCATGAGGTGGAGTGCTAATTTCATAATATACCTTCTTCTTTATTTTGTTTCGCAGTAATTTTGCTACACCGTTATGATAAAATAAAGACTATACCGTTAGATTAAAATTTCTGGCGTGAGCCAGTTTCTTCAAAATATTTTCAATTTGATCCAGGAGGTGTTTGTCCGAGGTATTTATCTCAAGAGATTTCTGCCATTCCTGTTTACAGGAACATTCCAGAGAATCAAAGACAGAGTTGTCCCATTTACGATTATACTCCTTGATAGCTTCAATGACCTGATCGCTACATGCAGGACAGTTCAGGGAGTAATCGTAAGCAGTAGCCGTATAGTTCGGCGGACTCAGGAAAATGGGTGTTTTTAAACCTGACACCTCTTTCCTCTTCAAAATTTCAATAACAGACCACAATCTCGGAGTCGTGTACATTCCACATTCCCATAATTCATGTACCAGAGTATTTTTTTCAATAGTAGCCAACTCCAGGTCTATCCGCTGGAGGTTAAATGGCTCAAGGTACTCGAATGTGTTTACAACATCTTCGATTGCCTGAGATTCCGTTAAGAATGGAGGTTTTACCATAACCAGCGGTATAAGAGTAATCCCGTATTCTTTGAGGAGATGGTAATTTGTTTCAAACTTTTGATGCTCAAAGTTCTTATTTATGCAATGGTCTCTTACCAGTTCATTGGCAGATTCAAATCCAACAGCAATCTCAAATTCCTTTAGACCAACCGCTTCTCTCAACTGAGAGACTTTTTTTCTGGTAATGTCCACCACCTTAGCCTCAATTACAATCCTTTTCACATGGTCACGTTCAGCCAACTTTTGGCACAATCCTAATACCACATTCAAGCTGATCTCACTCTCTTCAAGCATACTCCCGTCATTGTACATGCAAACAATAGGGTATTGAGAAAAATTAAGTTCCTCGTCTTTGATCACATTTTCCACCTGCAACATATAGTCTTCATCCTTGATTTTGCTTCCAAAGGTGGTAACATCCCAAAAGCCACAAAAGGTACACCCTCCTGTCCGGTTAGCGAGATTACAGCCCGATCCCCTTAAAAAGAGAACAATCCGGTCTACATATTGTCCGTCAAGATATCCTTTACGGGTATCATAGAATACGATTTTCTGTAAATGGTCCCTACTCGTATTATGAGAATTCTCCCTGACGGCCCTGTCTCTGAGATATTTCAGGTAACCTCTCATTTTAACGCGAAGACGATCTCGTTGTTCCTGGTGTGGTTGGGTAGTATCATATATATTTTTCAAGTAGTCTTTCCTATATATCAACTTCAATTTCCAAAAAATTATTTAATTCCTTTTCAACGGGTAAAAGGATGTCGTAATCTGAAATTTTCATTGTTGGTTCTTTGGCTATTCCTTCAAGCAGAAGGAGAAATTTAAGGCCCATGATCTTTATGGTTTCTTCATCGAAGAGTCTGGCGTTATATTCGAAATCACCATACATACCATGGATTGACTCTCCCATTGTAAGGGTTAAATCAAACTTTGCAATTGCATATTTCAACTCTAACGGAGTAATACTCAGTCCGGGCAATTCCAGGGTTTCACTTGAGGCGTTTTGCCAGTCAAACATGACCTGAAAGAACGGAGTATGATTCATGTTTCTGACAGGCTGAAGTTCCTCAACTAATTTTTCAAACGGAATATCCTGGTGCGCGTAAGCATCCAGGGTAGTTTCACGCATACGTAATAATATCTCTGTAAAATTGAGGTTACCGGAAAGATCAGAGCGCAAGGCAAGGGTATTGACGAAAAAACCGATGAGAGGTTCTATTTCCTTGTAGTTGCGATTGGCAATAGGTGTTCCGATGACAATATCATCCTGGTTGCTATAACGATAAAGCAGTATTGCAAAAGCCGTGTTCAATGTCATAAACAAGCTGGCTCCCAATTGTCTGCTCAGTTCTTTCAGCGACAATGCCAAGTCCCGGTCTATCTCAAAATGTTCTACTCCTCCCTTTACTTTTTCAAGTGGTTGGCGTCGCCTGTCAAGTGGCAGTTCCAGAAGAGGAGGCGCCCCGTGAAGTTGCTCTTTCCAGTAGTTGATACAATCCTGAAAAAAATCACTCTCGAAAATCTCTCTCTGCCAACACGCAAAATCAGCGTACTGAATCTGAAGTTCCGTTAGAGGAGATGGTTTATTGTCTATAAATGCTTCGTATAAAGCAGCCAACTCGCGGGATAAGATACCTGTTGACCAACCATCTGACACGATATGGTGCATGGTAAAGAAGAGTACAAACTTCTCCTTGTCTAATTTGACGAGTACAACACGGACCAGAGGACCGCTCATAAGGTCAAAGGGTCGTTCCGCCTCTTCCACAGCAATGTTCACTATTTTTTCCTCCTGTACATCTTCAGGATATAATTTCAAGTCCAACCTTGTTATGTCGATAGTTACACTTTCATCAATGATCTGTACCGGACTTCCCTCCTTCTCGACAAACCTTGCACGAAGCGCCTCATGACGGTGAAGTATTTCGTTTAAAGAACTTTCCAGTGCGGTAATACTTAACGGGCCATTTATACGCATGGCTCCCGGAATGTTATAGGTCGCACTTTCAGATTCCAATTGTCCCAGGAACCACAGTCTCTGCTGACCAAAGGAGAGCGGTAAATTACCATTTTTCCTTCCATCATCCGGAACAGGAGTAATAGGTGGAGGTATTTTGAAGTCTCCATTTGAATTTCTCATAAAAGATATGGTCTTGCCAATGCTTTCTATTGTGGGGTTTTCAAACAGGGAACGGACCGGTAGTTCAATTTTGAATGCCTCTCTCAACCTGGACATAACCTGTGTAGCCATAAGAGAGTGCCCCCCCCGTTCAAAAAAGTTGTCATTTGTTCCAATACTATCCAGCCCCAACACTTCACTCCAGATTGCGATTAATACATCTTCCACCGGATTGCGGGCAGTATCTCCATCATTGACACTATCCGCAAAATCAGGTTCGGGCAATGCCCGGCGGTCGACTTTACCGTTTGGAGTAACAGGTATGGTTGGAATAACCACAAAGACAGACGGTATCATGTAGTCCGGTACCCGGTCCTGCAGAAATATTTTCAGGGAAGATATTATATCCGGGCTTTCCGTTTTTAATACAATATATGCAATTAAACATGTTTCACCACGTTGATCTTCTCCTACAATGATGATGTTGTCTAAAATCTCCGTGTGCTCTGCCAGCACTGATTTAATTTCTCCCAGTTCAACCCGATACCCCCTGATTTTAACCTGATCATCCACACGACCAAGGTACTCAATATCACCGTTCGGAAGATATCGGGCAAGGTCTCCAGTTTTATAAAGTCGTGCTCCGGATGTTGTCATAAATGGATTTGAAATAAACCGTTCCCGTGTAAGTTCCGGACGTTTCAGATAACCCCTTGCAAGACAATCGCCACCGACGTGCAGTTCACCGGGTACGCCTACTGGAACAGGAGATAGATGGGTGTCCAGAATATAGGCATCAACATTAGTGAAAGGACGTCCGATCGGTATTGAAGAAAAGTCCGATTCTAAAAATTTGTCTGTTATGGGAAATGTAAGCACCCCAATGGTTGCCTCTGTAGGACCGTAATGATTCAGGATTTTCGGTACTTTACCTTTAAGATTTTTAATCCAGTCAGGAGAAGCGGCTTCACCACCCAGGAGAAGAATTTTTTTTGGAAGGACCGCATCCGGCTGATTTGTATTCTGTAAGGCAACAAGATGGCCCGGTACTATTTTGAGACAATCTATCTGCTGTGTTCTGAAATACTCACTAAAGGCATAAGAGTCAGCAATGACATCCTGCGAAAGAATGTGGAGGGTGCCGCCGCATACAAGTGAGGAAAACAGAACTGTGAGCCCAAGATCGGCAGCCAGTGTTGATATCATGGCAAAACTTCTGCATGAACGGATACTACTCCTTTCCTCAAGTGCGTTTAGATAGTTCAACAAGGACCGATGTTCAAGAATTACTCCTTTAGGCCGTCCTGTGGATCCTGAAGTATAGATAACATATATTGCGTCTTCCTGTTTTGCAACAATATCATGATTATCTCCATTACCATGGAATAAACTGTTTTCTTTTGCATCCAGACAAACCAGTGTCGGACTATCTGACAAGGAAGAAGCAAGAAACACGTCAGGAAGTTTCTCCAAAAGTCTTTCCTGGGTCAACAGGACTTTAATCCCCGAATCCTCCATCATAAATTCAAGACGGTCACGAGGATATTCCGGATCGAAAGGAACAAACGCACCACCCGCTTTCAGTATCCCTAGTAACCCGACAATCATCTCCAATGAGCGTTCCATACATATACCCACAAGCATTTCAGATTTCACATCCTGTTCTTTCAAGTAAGTTGCCAGTTGATTTGCCCTGATATTCAGTTCACCGAAAGTCAACTCCTCTTCCCGGTAGACAACCGCGATTGCATTTGGATTTTTTTTAACCTGCTCTTCAAACTGCTGCACGATACCAGTCTGATCAGGATACTCCACATGTTCTCCACTCCATTCACGCAACAGTTGACGTTCCTCGTTTTCCGAGAGTAACGGTAATTCCCATATGGTCCGATACGACTCATCGGTTATTGCCTCCAGCAGATTCTGGAAATGTGTCAGCATAAGTTTCATTTCAGGAGCATCGAACAAGTCCGTGTTGTATTGCCACGTACCCTGCAGACTATCTTCCGACTCCGTCATGGTTAGAGACAAATCAAATTTAGTCGTTCTGTTTTCCAGCTCAAGAGGTGTTATATTAAGATCTTTCAGATCAAATTTTTCTGTCGGAACATTCAACATGGTAAACATAACCTGAAACAGTGGAGTATAACTCATATTTCTCTCCGGCTGCAGTTCCTCAACCAACCTTTCAAAAGGGATATCCTGATGGTCATAGGCGTCAAGAGTGGTCTGACGAACACGATCCAACAGCTCTAGAATATCGGGATCGTCAGAAAGGTCGGTGCGAATGACAAGGGTATTGACAAAAAAACCGATAACAGGCTCAATTTCTTTATGATTACGATTTGCTATGGGAACACCAACGACAATATCTTCTTTTCCACTGTACCGTGAAAGTAAAATCGATAAGGCCGTGTTAAGTACCATAAACAGACTTACCCCGGATTTACGGCAGAGCGCATGTAACTTATCCCTTACATCTTTGTTTATGCAAAAATGTTCAATACTACCTTTGTATGACGGAATTAATGGGCGAGGTCTTCTTGATGGAAGCTCTAAAAGTGAAGGAGCATCGGCAAGCTGCTCTCTCCAGTAATTCAACTGGTTTTCCAGAGCATCACCACTCAACCAGTTACGCTGCCAACGCGCGAAATCAGCATATTGGATCGTAAGATCGGGTAATTGAGAATAGTTGCCGTCAACAAAGGATTCATAAAAAATACTCATTTCACGCACAAATATGCCGATGGACCAGGCATCGGAAATAATATGATGAATAACAATACTGAGGATATGCTCTTCCCCGGCTGGAAGATTGTTTTGGTTTTTAATTTCCCAATTCGATACTTCCAACTTCAGCAATTTCATTCGAATCAGAGGTGACTTTGAAAGGTCAAATGGCTCTTTAACTGTCTCTTGCATATAATGGCTTATACTTTCCGACTTTTCCCCCTCCGGCAAGCCACTCAAATCCACGGTTTCCACTGATGGCGTCAAAACAGGTTCAACAACCGGAATAGGATTCCCCTCTTCCGAAATAAATCGGGTACGTAAGATTTCATGACGCTTCACTATTTCATGATAAGCGCGTTCCAGGGCATTCAGGTTGAGTGGTCCCGTAAGGCGTAAAGCACCTGATATATTGTAAGCGGCGGATTGGCTTTCCAGTTGATCCAGAAACCATAATCTTTGCTGTGCAAAAGAGAGTACCGGCTCTTCCCGGGCCAGATCAACGTTGATTGGTGATCTTATAAGAGCCGTCTTCTTCTGTCTTGCAGATTCAACACGCGCTGCAAGACCTGCAACCGTCTCCGCTTCAAAAAGAGCACGTACAGGAAGCTCTACCTGAAATGCTTTCGGTAATCTCGAAATGACTTGTGTTGCCAGCAGGGAATGGCCTCCAAGCTCAAAGAAATTATCCTCAACTCCTACCTGTGTTACGTCCAGTATCTCAGCCCAGATGGCAGCGATGACCTCTTCACATTGATTTCGCGGAGGTATATAACTCTTTGACGATAATTCACGGTCCGGCTTCGGCAATCGTTTCCTGTCAATTTTGCCGTTAGGAGTAAGCGGCATTGTCTCAAGCGAAATGAACGCTCCCGGTACCATGTAATCGGGAAGGCAACTCTTTAGTTCATTCCGTAAATCATAAATCAAATCGGTTTCATTTTGATCCTTTACCGGTACGAAATAGGCAATCAGCTGTTTATCTCCCCGGTGATCTTCACCGGGTACAACAACAGACTCAAAGACTGAGGGGTGCCGTGCAAGGACCGCCTCAACATCTCCCGGTTCTATACGGAAACCTCGTATCTTAACCTGTTGGTCAATTCTACCAAGAAACTCAATCCGACCATCTTCACGCATGCGAGCCAAATCACCGGTACGATAAAGTCTTTCATCATTTCCCTTACTCCATGACAGATTTATGAACTTTTCTGCGGTTAAATCGGGACGGTTATAGTAACCCAATGCAAGACCGTATCCACCTATTAATAGTTCACCGGGAACACCTGCAGGTTGTGGATTAAAGTCCATATCGACAATATAAACTGATGTATTTGCAATGGGAAAACCAATAGAGAGTGCTTCTTCGCTTTTTTGTATCTTCTGAATTAATGACCATATAGTAGTTTCCGTAGGACCATATAAGTTCCATAACTCACTTCCATTTTCCAGAAGAGTTTCTGCCAGATCAGTTGGTAAAGTCTCACCACCACACCATAATTTAAGATTTTTTGTCGGTTTAAATCCTGATGCCACGAGCATACGCCACGTTGCAGGAGTAGCCTGCATAACAGTACAATCTTCCTCTTTTAGTCTGTTTGCCAACAACACCCCGTCCGAAGAGGTTTCCCGACTTGCTATTATCAATTTTGCTCCGGTAACCAGTGGCAGATATAGCTCAAGTGCGGCTATGTCAAAGGAGAGGGTTGTTACTGCCAGGAAGATATCCTTTTCTACCAAACCGGGCTCATTTGAAAAACTTTGAAGAATATTCGCAAGCGCCTTGTGAGGTATTTGTACTCCTTTGGGACGTCCCGTTGATCCGGAAGTAAATATAACATAAGCAGTATCTACTCCCATTATTAAAATGTTTTCGAAACTCACCGGATCGGAGCCTAAAATCTTACAATCTCCATCAAGGCAGGTAACCGGAACGCTCATATGTGGTAGCAGATCAAGGAGATGTTTTTGGGTAATGAGGGCTGATAACGCGCTCTCTTCCATCATCATCTCGATTCGTGCCATTGGAAACGCAGGATCAAGTGGTACATATGCTCCCCCGGACTTGAGAGTACCCAGGAGAGCTGCCATCATTTCCAGTGATCTGTCCATATAAACCCCGATCAGATCTCCCTTTTTAATTCCTACTTTAATCAGATTCTCGGCCATCCGGTTGGAGTATTCATCAAGCTCCCGATAACTCCACCGAGAATTCCCAAAAACAACAGCCGTATTATTGGGTGTTTTCTCAACCTGCTTACGAAACAGTCCGATAAGAGTAACTTCTTCTTTAAATTTAAGATTATTCCTGCACAAACTTTCCGAAAGCTGCTTTTCTCTGACTTTATCCATCAATCCCAGACCATTGACGGTTGGGTTCAAACCGGACACCATTTTCTCCAGAAGGACTTGCGCATGTGTTAACAGGCGCTCTATAGCATTCCCGGTAAATCTATTGGATTGATAGGCTATTTTCAAATGGATTACGATACCAGGAGTGACATAAACAGTTAAAGGGTAGTTCGTCCTTTCTAAAGTTTGAATATTCACTACAGCAAGATCGGTAGAGTTTGCATCGGCAAGAGGTCTCTCTAAGGGATAGTTCTCAAATATAAAGATGGTTTCAAACAAAGACTCTCCTCTTGACATTTCACTCCACCCCTGGACCTGTGCCAGAGAGCTGTATTCATATTGAATAGATTCAATCCCCCGTCTTTGTACTTCCTCCAGAAATTCGAGCAGCAGGATGTTGTCTGATATCTCAATCCGTAGAGGTAGTGTATTAATAAAAAGTCCTATCATTGAGTCAATACCAGGCAAATCCATCGATCTTCCGCTTACAGCTCTGCCGAACAGCACGTCCTTCTGTCCACTGTACCGGTATAACAAAATCGCCCACATCCCCTGCATAATCGTATTCAGTGTCAATCGCCGGCTTTTGGCAAATGAAGATAGTTGTCCCGAAAGCTTTTCTGATAATTGAATCTCCACTTCATCATAAAGAGGACCGGCCAACTCGACGTCCCGTATCGGCCGTTCAAAGGGAATTGATGTTGGTTCATGGAAGCCTGCCAAGGTCTTTTTCCAGTACATCTCTGCAGCATCCTTATCTTGTGCAGAAAGCAGGAAAATATAACGGGAATAAGGAATAGGAGGCGGAAGTGATAGAGATTCCTGTTTAGATATCGCAAGATAGAATTCAAAAAGCTCTTTCAAAACACGGGGAATAGACCAGCCGTCTAAAATAATATGGTGATGACTCCAGAGTACACGCCACTTTCTTTCACTCAATTGTGCAACCTCTAAATGCATGAGGGGTGGGTTATTCAAATCAAAACCTCTTGCCCGGTCCTCCATAAGTCTCTCTTTCCACATCCTATTCTGTTTGTCAGAGGAGCATTCACACCAATCATGCCATAGTACGGGACATGAGACTACCTCATGCACCCACTGCAATGGGACTTTCAAGTCTGCCCAGTGAAAACTGGTACGCAAAATATCATGTCGTTGAATGACTTGTGACCAAGCGCTTTCAAATGCTGTTTTCTCTATACATCCTTCGAAATCCGTAACCATCTGCTGAATATACAATCCATCCTCAGGACTATCCGCAGCATGAAACAGAAGGCCCTCCTGAAGAGGAGAAAGAGGGTAGATGTCCGTAACATTTCTATTACCGACAAGCCGATCAAGTGTTGTCTGATCAAGTTGTGCCAAAGGGAAATCAGTTGGAGTATAATTCCATGATTCAGATTCTCGGCAGTTTAAGAGGAGATTTTGCAGCCGATCAACAAAAAACTGCGACAACTCTTCAATGGTGGACTGCCGGTGAAATTTATCACTGTATATCCACTGTATTTTTAATTTACCGTCTGAAACAATACCTATAAAATCTATCAAATGGGCACGTATGTTTTGTGGACCTCGTTCCGTACCTGGAGACTCTTTTGCCGGTGTAAAAGGTGAGGTATCAGGAATGTTACCAAATTGGCCAAGATAGTTGAAGCTGACCTCGCTTTTGGGCATATCTGATAGGGTATGAGTTATTTCAGAGTCGTGAGATAGATAACGTAAAATACCGTATCCCAATCCGTGATTTGGTATATTACGGAGATTCTCTTTTACAGATTTCAGTAACGCCACCGGATCACGTTCCCTGTTTCTTTTTAGAAAGACAGGGAAAATGGAAGTAAACCAACCCATTACACGTGACGGATCAATTTCCTCAAAAATTTCTTCACGTCCATGGCCTTCCATATTGATAAGCAAAGAATCGTGTCCTGACCAATCAGTAATTGCTTCCAGAAATGCGCTCACAAGAACGTAGTCAACTCTTGTTCTAAACTTTCCCGGTAATACCTGAAGGAGAGTTCTAGTATCTTCACGGTTTAAGGTTTGTGTAACTACCCGTGCAGTAGATTCAAGATTTTGTTCTCTATCCGTAGTATAATCTGTTGGAAGTGCTTTTACCTTGTGTCTTTTCTGATCGAACCAGTAAGAAGATTCCTTTTTCAATGACTCAGAGTTAGAATATTGTATTAACCGGTGAGACCATTCCTTTAAGGATGAGGACTCCTCAGGCAGTTCGTCATGACAATCATCACAATTGGTAGCAACTAAATCCTCCTGTAAAATACGCCATGATACACCATCACTAATTAGATGATGGATAACAAACAGTAGCCGTCCCTTCCGTTTTTCGCCAAAATTAAACCACGCAACACGCATCAGAGGGCCGGTTGTAATATTCAAACCCTTTTGAATTTTTTCAATTGTATTGCCTAAAAGCTCAGATTGTTCATCATGTGTTTTTTCCGACCAGTCAAAATAGTCAAGGGGGATTTCAGGAACTTCTAACCGATAAATCTGATGCCAACTACCTCCTTCTTTATAAAATTGAAGTCTAATTGCATGTCTTTGTCTTGCAATTTTTTTAAGCGAGTTCCGTAAGTTCTTTATAGAGAAATCATATACTGTTTCCAATAATGCAGACTGATTCCAATGATGAGGATTTGCTCCGTTTTGTTCAAAAAAGTGTCGCTGTATCGGAGTAAGAGGGACCTGGCCGTTCACACGGTCACGTCCAGTAAATGTTTTCGTAATATGCGTAGCACATGCCGCTACAGCTTCCAGCGTCTTTTGTTCAAAAATTATTTTAGCATTTATTCTCAATCCAGCATGCAAGCATCCAGACACAATTTGAAGGCTCAGAATTGAATCTCCACCAAGTTCAAAAAAATTATCTTTTCGCCCCACTTGTGAAATTCCCAGCACCTTTGACCATATACCTGCAAGGTCCCTTTCCGCATCCGTAGCCGGTTCAAGAAAAGCACTGCTCATAACAGGAAAATCCTGTTCAGGAAGTTGGAGTGCCTTTCGATCAACTTTTCCACTTGGATTGAGCGGAAATTCATCCAGAAAAACAATATACCGGGGAATCATGCTTTCCGGAAGTTTGCTTTTTAGATAGTTTCGTAATTCTGTTTTCAAAGTCTCAGACTCTTCAGTTACCACTATATTTGCGATCAGATCTTTTTTACCTTCCGAAGACTCATGTGTTATAATTTCTGCCCTGAGAACAGTAGCATGTGATTCAAGCACCATTTTAATTTCAGCCGGCTCCATACGTACACCTCCCAGTTTAACCTGGTCATCTATACGACCGGAAAAGAACAATACACCATTAGAGTCAAAGTAAACTACATCACCTGTTCGATACAATTTGTCATCGATATTTTCACTAAACGGATCGGTAACAAACAGACTTTCTGTTAATTCGGGACGATTTCGATAACCGCGCGCAAGACCTGTCCCGCCAATATATAGCTCTCCCCTGGTCCCTATGGGGACCGGGTCCATCAATTCGTCAAGGATATAGACTCGCGCATTTGTTATTGGTCTGCCGATAGGAACATTTTCACAATTTGTTCCATGATGACAGACCCAGAAGGTGGTGTCGATAGTAGCTTCGGCTGGCCCATATAGATTGATTAATTTAACTGTTGGCAAGCATTTGAAGAACTTTTCCTGCAAAATAGGAGTTAACATTTCACCACCGGCAAACACTCTCCGTAGACCCTTTGCATTACGAATTTCCGGCTCCTCCAGGAGCGCATCCAGTATTGTAGGTACAACCTGTAATATGGTAATATTTGACTGTGCCACGGTTTCCGCCAGATAGGCGGTGTCAGTATGTCCTCCCGGAATTGCCAGGATTAATTGTGCCCCGGACATAAGAGGGGCCCAGAATTCCCATACAGATGCGTCAAAACCCAAAGGGGTTTTTTGCAGGACACGGTCGTCAGGCAGTAAAGGGAACTCGTCCGACATCCACTTCATATGATTGGAAAGTGCCCTATGGGAAATTTCCACCCCTTTCGGCTCTCCTGTTGATCCGGATGTATACAATACATAGGCAAGGTTTTCCGGATCTAACTGAATGTTCGGTACTTCTTCACTGTTCTGCGAAATAAGTTCCGCTTCCTTATCCGGACAGATAAATTTCAGAGAGGAAACGTCGTGACTTTCCACATCGGAATGCGTCAATACATGTTTGAGACTTTCCTGAGTTAAAACAAGATCGACAGCGGAATCCTCCAGCATGAATAGAATACGATCTTCAGGATATGAAGGGTCTAAGGGTAGGTATGCCGCACCTGCCTTAAGGATACCAAATAACACTATGACCAGATCAGGTGATCGTTCCATGTATACTCCCACGACATCATCCGGTTTAATTCCATATCTGATTATGTGATGGGCCAGTTGATTTGACAGTCGATCTAATTCACAGTATTTCAGGACACCTCCTTCACCAGCCACCGCAATAGTATCAGGAGTTTCCTCCACCTGACGGGCAACCGCCTTATGAACGAACATTTGTTCTGTAATAATTAGATTCTCTGGGTGAGAGCTATTCCACACAGAAAGTATCTTATGTCTCTCCTGCTTTGACAAACAGGATGTCCCTGTCCAGGATGCATCTGGATCCTCCGCAACAAGCATCAATGTTTTTTCATAATAACCGGTAATCAGTAAAGCCTGTTCCGCATCCAACTGATTCAAGTCGAAAGATAAACTACATACAATCCCGAATGTCTCTCTGTCGATGCTGAAATTGACTGCCAGAACAAAATTTGTCTCCTCTACTGATCGGCTCCCTTTAAATTCAAAGTCCGGCATTGTGAGAATCTTATCAAGGACATGAAACTGGACAAAATTAAAATCCGTCTCAAACAGAGGTTCCCCACCAGCCATCTTCTGGATCTCTGTCAGGGGAATACGCCGGTGAGTAAGTACTTCTTGTTCTTCCCGGAATACCTTTTTTATTAAATCTCTCCATCTGCCGTCTGATAATTTTACCCTGAAAGGGAGTGTATTAAGAAAAAGTCCAACGGTTATATCCCCTCCATCCCGCTCAGGTCTCCCATTAGTAACGAGACCTGTAACCACATCTTTTGTGGCAGAGAGAAGTGCCAATACCCGTATATGAGCAGAAAGAAGAACTGTTTTCACCGGAACCCCTTCAGATTTAGCCAGTTTGTGAATCCTGTCAGAAACACGGGAGGAGCAGAATATATCATGGTTCTGTACATTGGGCGATTGAGTTTCTTTTGAAGCTCCCGGCCATCTCGGCAAACCGTTGTCGCTTCTCTCTTCCATTTTTTCTTTCCAGAAATTACGTGTTTCTTCACTGGAACACGCATCTCTCTCCATGGAAACAAAATAGCGATACGGTAGTGGAAACACAAGCGAAGGCTCTTCCTGTACACGACCCATTTTATTAAAATAGATTCCCAGGAGTTCTGAGAGCATCGCTGCCACGCTCCATCCATCCAGAATAGCGTGATGCATGCTCAACGTAAATTGGACGGTAGACGTTCCCCGCACATGTAGGTAAAAGTGAATTAGCGGCGGTTTCATCCAGGGTATAGGCTTTCTCCTCTCTCCTTCAATAAATTGAGTGATAATGTCTTCCTGAACGCTCCCATCATGGTCGCTGATATCAATTACGTTTAAAGTATATTTTGGCTCACTGTGAACCATTTGAAGTGGGATACTGAAGGTTTCAAGATCAAAAGAGGTACGTAACGCGCCGTGACGCTTGGTAAGCCAACATAGAGAATCTTGCAATGCCTTAATATCGAGTGGCATTCGTAAGTAATAGCTGAAAATATCGTGGTATAATGTTGAATCATTGTCATACTGACTGTGGAAGAGCATTCCCGACTGGAGCTTTACCAATGGATAAGCGTCCTCAATACCGGAAGGCAACTTATTCCTGTCCTCTTCTGAGATCAGGCCGAACGGACCTATTTCAATCTCTTCAGATAGTGTTTTCTTTGAAGCATGAATTTCTTCTAACAGTGACTTGATTGTACTAGTCTTAAACAGTTGTTGAAGGTTAAAGTGGATACCTCTCTTGCCTGCATACGAACAGATGGAAATACTCCGTATGGAGTCCCCACCCAGAACAAAATAGTTGTCTTCAATTCCTACTCTTTGAACACCAAGTACTTCTTCCCAGATTTCCACTAAAATTGACTCTTCCTCCGTACGGGGAGCAACATAGGAATTTTTTAACAGAGTACTAGCTCCATCAGGATCAGGCAGTAATTTTAAATTTATTTTACCGTTTGTAGTAAGAGGGAACTCCTCAAGAGATAATATTACAGCCGGGACCATGTAATCAGGCAACCATTCTGACAGAAAGAAAAAAAACTCTTCCTGGGTAGGAATTTCTTCATCTGTTCCCGTAATATAACCGACCAATCGTTTCGACTCTAATCCTTCATCTCGTGCAAGAACAACCGCCTTTTTTACCGCCGGATGTCTCATCAAGGCAGATTCAATTTCTCCCAGTTCAATGCGAAACCCCCTTATTTTAACCTGGTTATCAATACGTCCCAGGTATTCAAGATCGCCATCCTCCCTTCTTCTGACCAAGTCACCCGTTCGATAAAGTCGGGCGTCAACTTCGCTACTGAAAGGATCAGTAATAAATCTTTCCCTGGTCAATTCAGGACGGTTTAAGTATTCCCTCGCCAGCCCTTCACCACCGACATGAAGTTCCCCCGGTACACCAACCGGAACAAGCTGGCCGTATCGATCAAGAATACGAAGGTTTAGATCAGGTATCAAAACTCCTATCAGGCTGCTATTTCCTGTTTCCATGGCGTCCTTAATTGTTACGGGTCGGTAGGTTACATGCACAGTGGTTTCGGTAATACCAAACATATTGATGAGTTGTGGGGTCTCATCCCCATGCCGCTCAAACCACGGAAGCAGGCTGGCAAGGTCAAGGGCTTCTCCCCCAAATATAACCAGTCGTAACGAACCAGTCCCCCTATTCTCATCTTCAACTACTTTATCCAGTAGATGAAATGCAGACGGAGTCTGGTTGAGCACGGTAACCTGTTCTCTGAGAAGAAGATCATAAAATTCGGCCGGATTACGTCTGATAAATTGCGGCACAACCACTAAACGTCCACCATACAGCAGAGCTCCCCATATTTCCCAGACTGAGAAATCAAATGCCTGTGAGTGAAACAGGGTCCATACGTCTCCGGTATTGAAACCGAACCAATGCTCCGTTGAAGTAAAGAGTCTCATAACATTTTCATGGGTAATCACACAACCCTTGGGTTTTCCCGTAGAACCGGAAGTATAGATAACGTAAATTGCCTGTTCCAGTGATTGCTCTATGGTCAGAGGAGATTCACTTTCGCATAGAATCTTATTCGATTCTTTGTCCAGATATATGGTTTTTGTCTTATCAAAACCTATTTCTCGTTCCTGTAAAAGAGAGGTTTCCGTAAGTAGAAGTGGGACCTTACTGTCTTCAAGAATGTAGCAGATCCTCTCTTCAGGTGTTTCCGGGTCAATGGGGACATATGCGCCTCCCGCCTTTACTATTCCCAGTATTGCCGTTATCAGCTCAATGGAACGATTCAGTAAGAGACCGACCAGAGTTTCCTGTTTTACTCCCTGTTTCTGCAGATAATGCGCTAACATGTTTGACTGCTTATTCAAGTCGTCATAGGTAACCGACTCTCCTTCGCAAACCACCGCAACAGTTTTGGGGAAAAGCATTGCCTGCTTTTCAAAACCAGCATGAACAGTTGATTCTCGTACTAGTGTTTCCTCAAGATGAGTTACGGAGGATGTCTCCGTCTGTTTCAGCAATAACGCTTTCTCATCATCTGAGACAAGCGGAATATTCTTTAACTCTACGGACTCATTTGTCATTGTCTGTAATACGGAACTCAAATGACCGATCATTCTCCGCATAGCTTGAGAGCAGAAACGACTACCATCATATGAAAATTTAATAAAGAGTTCATTACCGGGAACTACAACAACAGTAAGCGGATAGTTATTCCTCTCCTCAGAATGAATATCGTGAATCGAGAGATCACCTATAACCGGAGGAACAGCTTCTCCCATGGGATAGTTTTCAAATACCAGAATTGTCTCAAACAGTTCTTCACCTTTTGGTCTTCCGCTCCATGTATGTACGTCTGAGAGCGCACTGTATTCAAACTCCTGTGTCTCCAGATACTGCATTTGCAGTTGTGTCAACCAATTCCCAATTTTCATATCAGGTGGAATAATAACCCGTAACGGTATTGTATTAATAAAAAGACCTATCATCTTCTCAACACCTGTCAACTCATGAGGACGGACTGCAACGGTTATGCCGAAGATTGCCTCTTCATTTCCATCATATCTGCTGAGGGTTATCGCCCAGGCTCCCTGAATAAGTGTATTCAGTGTTATATTTAGACGCCTGGTGAGAGCGAGAAGTCTTTCAGTTTCTTTCTTGTTCAGTGACAGAGTCTCCTCCAGATATCCCTGTATATTTTTTGACGGTTTCTGGAGAGGAAGTCCTCCCGAAGCTTCTACATCAGTTAATGTTTTACGCCAGAAGGCCTCAGCGTCTGACGTATTCTTTTTTTTCAGCCATGTAACATAAGAACTAAACGGTTGAACCGACTGAAGGACCACTTCCCGTCCCTCATGTTTTGCCTGGTAGAGTGTAAAAAACTCATTCATAAGAAGGGGAAGTGACCAACCGTCGAGGAGAAGATGGTGATGGCACCATACAAATTGGTGACTTTCATCGGATAAGCGAATAGTCACTACCCTCATCAGAGGTGCACGGTTCAAAACAAAACCCTGATTTTGTTCCTCTGACAGACAATCGGTCAATTTTCTCTTCTGTTCTTCAGGAGAGATATCGCGCCAGTCATGTTGAGCCCATGGAATTACAGCCTCCCTGTTCACCACCTGAACCGGCTCTCGCTGCCCCTTCCATACAAATGAAGTGCGCAAGATTGTGTGTCGTTCAACCAATTTCTGCCATGCGCTGAAAAAAGCATCCTCGTTAAACTTCCCATCCAGTCGGCAGGTCATCTGCTCAAAATAGACAGAAGACTCTGGATCACTAAGGCAGTGAAAAAGCATTCCCTTCTGAAGCGGAGTTAGAGGATATATATCTTCAATCTTCTTCTTAATACTCATAGATATAGTAAAAAAACAGTAGTTATTAGGCTCATTTATTGTAACAAAAAAAAACGTTAAACGGCTTACATCACAATTTGACGTAAAGACATAGAGTTTAACATTTTACACCTGAAAAACCAAAGCAAACTATTATAATTATTCGTTTCAATTTTTAAGCTAAAGAGAGATTGCAGAATAAGGCGGGGAGGCTTCGAAGGGAATAAAAAAACTATTTATTTGGTAAATGCAAAAAGAACAATATCAACAACACTGATATTGTTCGTAATGGATAACGGGAAAAATAATTGTCGTTAGACAGGAAAAATTGTTGACGTCAGTCAGTCACTGGTAAACTCGTTTAAGGTTATGTATTCGTCCAATCTACCAGACCATATTTCATGTACCTGCTAACCTGTCTGGTGGTGATATGCTATCTAAGAAATGCTAATGCTGCGATGGAAAGAATAATAGCAATAATTTTTCGTACATTCCAATGCTCTTTATAAATAACTATAGAAAGTATTATTGGTATAAGAAGGTATAGTGATTGTATGGCATAAACTATACCCAAAGATCCGTCAACAAACGCAAGCATCATTTTTCAATTAAAGCCCCTGCACTATCGTCATTTGTTTCAATCATTCTTCCAATTGGAGTACTTGGAATTGCAGCTATTATGGCGTTTGGGTTTAATCCCAAAAATCATGAGGACAAGGGACAAGTATTTGTTGGATTACTTATTACTTCAATATTTTTACACATGCCTAATTTTGATCGGGGTTTACCTCCACTATATTATCTAACATTAACAGATAAACTAATGGCCTTACTTTACGTGCTGCTCATTATTGGATTTGTTGAAATTCCGGTTCAGAGATTACTCAATGAATCCAATGACTATAGAAAATGCAAGGAGATTAATAAAAAATTCATCTACTATGTATTACCTTTATCTTTAGGGACTACTACTGTTATCCTGTTTTTGATTTTATGACAGAATCAAGAATTAGAATAGCAGAAAAAAGGGGTCATGATAATCCGACTATTTTCTCTAGTCTTCAACAACCTGCTTATTGTTGAATATTACCCCGGTTTAAATGGAATAACTATGATGCATACATAATTTTGGGATGTTTAAAATAACTCTTCACCCTCGCAGGAAGTTTTTGAAATTTAATCAAATAGATATTTGCGAGGGACAGCAAGAAAAAAACAGTGAACTTCCTATTCAATTTCATCAAGGATGGATCCTAGCTCTTCATCATCCAGTTCAATTTTGTCAAAATCTGAAGGGGTGTAGCCGCCTGCGTCAGGTTGTAAACAGTGGTTTATCACGTCACAAAGGGCTGCTATAAAACCGTCTGATAGCTGCTTTATCGTATCGCGATTATGGATCTTCTCATTGTACATAAAGTCCACTTTGAACCGATCATTCACAACCATACTGTTTACGTCCAGCAGGTGATACCTCCACCCTTTGGAGCTTGCAGCGGGTCCGGCGGAATCATTTGAAATGGCAAACCTTGAGTCCTCCGCCTGAAGCTGTCCTGTCTGACCAAGGTAATTGAAACTTATTTCCGGCGAAGGTATGGATGCGAGTTTTTTAAGGTCGGCATCGTCATTATTACCAGAATACCGTAACAGACCGTAACCTATACCGTTCATTGGTATTGAACGGAGTTGTTCTTTTACCGATTTCAGCAACTCTCCCATGGAATCCTCCTGATTGTTTCTTAACACGACCGGATAAATAGAAGTAAACCATCCAACTGTACCTGAAAGGTCCAGCCCGTCACCGATATCGTTCCTTCCATGTCCTTCCAGATGTATACGCAGGCTCTTTTGTCCCGTCCACTTTTTAAAAGCTATCAGTAGGGCAGTAAGCAAAATATCATTTATATGTGTTCCATAAGCGGCAGGAGCTTCGCGCAGAAGTGATTCCGTCTCCTGTTCATTCAAAAATGAGGTGATCGATTTTACATCAACAATCAGATTATCTTTCTGTCCACACGGAAAGTCTGTTCTCAGAGGAACGGCATCTTCCTGCTCTGTCCAATAGTCAAGCTGACTTCTGATAGCATCCGACCTGGAATATCTCTTCAGCGCAGCTGCCCATTGATGAAAAGAGACCGTAACGGCAGAAAGAGAGACTTCCTCACCTGCTTTAAGTTGATCATACACCTTTATCAAATCTCCTAAAATAATCCGCCAGGAGACTCCGTCTATGATAAGATGGTGAAAAATTAGCAAGAATCTGTCATCAACATGCTCTCCCATTCGAAAATAAGCAGACTGCATGAGAGGCCCTTGAGATAAGTCCAGGCCTGACTGTAAACCTGAAGCAATTCCCTCTACTCTTTCACATTGATCTCTTCCATTATTACGGTCTGAATCTGAAAGATCAAATACTGAAATCTGGACAGAATTACGGTCATCAGGTATAAATTGTCTCCATAATACATCTTTTTTCTCATAACGAAAGTTGAGTGCCTGATGGTGCTCCACTATAATATCCAATGATCGAGAAAGTATTTCCACATCAAGCGGTTTCTTTACTTCTAAAAGAAGTGATTGGTTCCAGTGGTGTGGATCTGGTTGATTCTGTTCGAAGAACCATATCTGTATTGGAGTAAGCGGGACGTCACCTGTTAATTCCTCCATAACACTCTCTGTTTTTTCTATAGGCTCTGACTCTAAGGCAATGTTTTCAATGGTCAGAGAGGTAAAAATCTGTTTTGGCGTTATCTTCAGTCCGGCCTGATGTGCCCTGGATATAATCTGCAGACTCAGGATAGAATCTCCACCCAATTCAAAAAAATTATCCTTCACACCTATATTTTCAACTCCAAGCGTTTTCTCCCATATTGACACCAGGATCTCCTCTGTTTGATTCTTTGGTGGAACCGTTTTAAGTTCTGTTGAACCCTTTTTCGGTTCAGGAAGTGCATTTCGATCAATTTTTCCACTGGGCAGCAAAGGAAAAGATTCCATAATTGTGTAGAAGGATGGAAGCATGTGGGCAGGCAATCTGCTTGCAAGATAATTCTTCACTAAAACAGACAGATCACCCTCTTCAGCCTGAATCTCATGGTCGCTGTCATTTGGAATTACATAGGCTAACAACTGCCTTAGACCAGGAGTATCTTCACGTACGATGATTACTGCATCATGAACTCTACCACACTCTTTTAATACTGACTCAATCTCTCCCAACTCAATCCTGAACCCCCTTATTTTAACCTGCCGGTCAATTCTTCCCATAAACTCAATTGCACCGTCAGATCGGTAGCGACAGAGATCTCCCGTACGGTAAAGACGAGAGTATTCATCCTCCTGCACAAAAGGGTTGGGAATAAACTTCTCCTTGGTCAAATCCGGAAGGTTATGATATCCTCTTGCCAGGCAAATACCGGAAACATGGAGTTCTCCGGGAATACTGACAGGTAACGGCTGACCATTGGTATCCAGAATATAGGTACGGATATTATCGATAGGGTATCCAATAGGAGGATACTGATTGTCATCATTACATTCATAAATAGTGGAGCAGACCGTGGCTTCCGTTGGACCATAAGCATTGAAGAAACGACGATCTTTCGCCCATTTCCGTACAATGTCACGTGAACACGCTTCACCCGCAGACCAGAGTGTTTTTAAGTGGAGAAACCCATCCGAAGGCAGACCGGCAAGGACCGTAGGAGGAAGAAACGTGTGACTGATAGCGTTCTCCTTTAATATATCGGCAAGAACAGACCCGGCCAAAAGGGTCTCCTCTTTTTCCAGATAGAGAGTTGCTCCTGAACAGAGGGCGATGGATATTTCCAGAATTGAAGCATCAAAACTAAGGTTGGCGAATTGCAGCATCCGACTCCCCACCTTTAGATCAAAGCGACGAATATGGTCAAATACAAGATTTACAAGACCACGATGTTCCAGGAGTGTGCCCTTTGGCTTTCCGGTAGAACCAGAGGTATATATCATGTACGCCAGATTTTCCGGCCCAGACGAAGCAGGGATATTCTCCGTGCTCTGTCGATTATATAGACTGCAGTTCTCATCAAGACAGATAATATTGATGTCAACACGTGACAGATACTCTTTAATCTTTTCAGAAAATATTTCCAGGGTACTCCGCAAGATCAACAGGATGGATATTCCGGAATCCTGTAACATAAATTCCAGACGTTCTTCAGGATTGTTGGGTGCGAGTGGAACCAGAAAACCCCCCGCTTTTAA
Organism: uncultured Candidatus Scalindua sp.; assembly: GCA_964438395.1. Classification (GTDB taxonomy): domain Bacteria; phylum Planctomycetota; class Brocadiia; order Brocadiales; family Scalinduaceae; genus Scalindua. Next base: position 46,233 of record CAYTLC010000001.1, on the reverse strand, counting down.
AATCCCCAGAATTCCCGTAACCATCTCAGGTGATCTTTCCATACAGATACCAACAGCTGTTTCCGACTCAACACCCAATGTCTTAAGATAGTTTGCCATCTGATTTGCCTTGCTATTTAACTCCCGATAAGTCAGTCGTTCATCGGCAAATTCAAGCGCAATCGCGTCTGAATTATCAGCTGCCTGTGCTTCAAAAAGTTGTTGAACAGGTTTGGTCTGGTCATAATCGGCACGAGTATCATTCCACCTGTATAAAATCTCCTCCCTTTCACTTTCCGAGAGCAGAGATATCTCCCAAATCTTCTTGTGAGGATTTGCAATGATCTCCTTCAACAGAAATAGGTACTGTTTTGCTATACAGCGAATTTCATTTAATTCAAATCGGTCCGCATCATAATGAAATTTAAATATAAGTTCCTTTCCCGGACCTGCCACCAGAGTAAGGGGGTAGTTAGTACGTTCAAAGGAGCAGACGTTAACGGATGTTATCCCCGCTGTTTCGAGGTTTATAGATGGATCTACCGGATAATTTTCAAAAATCACAAGAGAATCAAAGAGTGCTTCGCCCTGAGGAATTTGAGACCATCTCTGAACGTCAACCAAACGGCAGAATTCATACTCCATCAACTTCGCCTGTTTTAATTGAAGTTCCATGAGCCAGTCGATAACGGTATAATCATCTCCCCGTGGAGCTCTGATGGGTAATGTATTGATAAAAAGGCCGACGATAAACCCAGCACCTTCCAGATCCGGCGGACGTCCTGAATTAGTTACACCAAAAACAACATCCTCATTTCCATAACGTCTGAGGAGTAGTGACCACGTTCCCTGAATCAGGGAATTCAACGTTATTTTTTGACTACGCACCCAATCCTGCACTCTGGACGTTTCCTCCTCCGCAAGTCCCACTTCTTCCAACAGGTTCGGACCCGGGCTTTCCGCTCCCCTGCTCAAGGTAGTCCCTATTTTTGTGACAGATTCAAATCCCTTAAGCTCGTTCTTCCAGTACTTTTCAGCATCAACCATATCCCGATTCTTCTGCCAGACAATATAATCGGAGTAGGAACGGGAATCCGGGAGTGAGTCAGAAACAGTTCCCATATGATACTCTTCATAGAAATGAAGAACCTCTTTAAAGATCAGGCCGGCTGACCAACCGTCAAGTAGAATATGATGGTGACTCCAAATCCAGCGATGACGCATATCATTCAGATGGATAAGAGTCAGACGCATGAGAGGTGGTGTCTCGAAATCAAACCCTTTTTCTCTATCCATCTTCAGAAGTGCTTCAAGGCCTGCCTGCTGCTCCTTTGGACTTTGTTCTCTCCAATCGTACATTTCGAAAGGAAATGTAACGACAGGATGGACCATCTGTAGCGGTGTTTCAACGTCAAGCCAGAGAAAAGAGGTCCTTAATGCAGGGTGTCTTTCCATAACAGATTGCCATGCCCTGAAGAAAGCATCTTGATTGAGTTCTCCTTCCAGATCACCCATAACCTGTTCAAAATAGTTTCCGGAATCTGGCTCAAGCAGTGTATGAAACAACATACCTTCCTGCATGGGACTAAGCGGATATATATCACTCACCTCACCTCTCTCATCCCTGATGCGTTGTAATGTACTTTCATCCAGACCGGAAAGTGAATACTCTTTTGAAGAGACGGCAACTGCTGCCGTCTCTTTCTCTTTCATAACACCGGCAAGACCGGCAATAGTCTGAAAATCGAAAATCTGTGTCGGAGTAATTTCAAAACCAGCTTTCCCTATTTCTGAAACCACCAGAAGGGTTAGTATGGAATCTCCACCCAATTCAAAAAAGTTATCTTTAACTCCTATATCGCCTATGTTCAGTACCTTTGACCAGACTTCGGCGAGAAGTTTTTCTTCGGCGGTTGTTGGTACATCAGAAGCTTCCAGCGGTTCCGTTTGTTCCTTTTGTGGGACCGGAAGCGCAGAGATTTCGAGTTTCCCATTGTTATTAAGTGGTAAAGTTTCAAGCACTACGTATGCAACCGGGACCATATAGTCAGGCAGCCACTCCGCACAGTGAGTTCTCAATGCATCGACATCGATGACTTCATTACTATTCTGTTTTAACACATAGGCAACCAATCTCTTATTTTCAGGAGTGTCCTCCCGTGTAATAACTGCTGCTTCACGAATAGCAGTGTAACGCAAAAGAGCTGTCTCAATCTCTCCCAGTTCAATACGGAATCCCCGAATCTTTACCTGTTGGTCCAGTCGTCCCAGGTACTCAACATCCCCGTTACGTAATCTGCGTGCCAGATCTCCGGTCCGGTACAAACGTCCCTGACCAAATGGGTTCTTCAGGAACCGTTCTTCGGTCAGTTCAGGACGATGCAGGTAACCTTGCGCCAGACCTTCACCTCCAATGTACAGTTCACCCATAACACTCATAGGGACAGGTTCCATAGTATCATCCAGAATAAAAAGTAACAGATCTGGAATCGGCTTTCCTATCACGCTTCCCGTTTTACTTTCCGTGTCTTCTATACAGATGGGACGATAGGTAACGTGTACTGTTGTTTCGGTAATCCCATACATATTGATCAATCTTGGTGCACTATCTCCATGGTTTTTAAACCATGGTCGAAGTGTTGGAAGTTCAAGTGCTTCTCCTCCAAAGATTATATATCGGAGTGACAACTCATCTTTCAGTTCATCATCAACCGGAATAAGCATTTTAAATGCGGATGGTGTTTGATTGAGAACAGTTACCTTTTCTTGAATCAGTAATTGATAGAAATCTCGTGGAGTCCGTGTTACCATGTGTGGAACGATGACAAGTTTACCACCGTAGAGAAGAGCACCCCATAACTCCCATACTGAAAAATCAAAGGCAAAAGAGTGGAATAATGTCCAGACATCATCACTGTTAAAATGAAACCACTCCTCTGTGGAGGTAAAGAGGCGGGTAACATTGCGGTGAGTGACAAGCACACCTTTCGGCTCTCCGGTGGAGCCCGAGGTGTAAATTACATAAGCAGCAGTTTCCGGTGAAATAGATATTTCTGGCACCTTTGAGTCCTGTCTTGCAATCTCATTGGCATCCGTGTCAAAAGAAACAATTTTAAGTGCCTGATTATCCTGTTTCAGTCTATCCGGAAACGATTTATCAGTTAAGAGTACCTGGATTTTACTGTCGGAGATCATAAAGGCAAGTCGTTCTGCCGGATAAGCAGGATCAAGAGGTACATACGCACCACCAGCTTTCAATATACCAAGAATTCCAATAACCATCTCCATTGAACGTTCCGTACACAACCCTACCAGAGTATCAGTACCGACACCTTGATAGCATAAATAACGGGCGACCCGATTTGAGGAATCATCCAGTTCCCGGTACGTCATTTGGTGCTCTCCGAAAACCAGCGCAATCCGATCAGAACTCTTTATCACCTGCTCTGCAAGCAGTTCATGAATTCCACCGTTCCATTCAATTGTCTGTTCACTCTTTTGATTCTGAGCTAATAAATCATGACGATCCTGTTCTGAAAGTATAGGAATATGCGAAATATTCACTCCGGGTTCTCTACAGACATTGGTAAGTATGTTTTCGTAATGGCGGGCTATCTGTCGGATTGTATCGGATGAGAAAAGATCGGTAAGATATTCCCAACGGGCGGTCATAACATCCTCTCTCTGCTCCAGCACAAGGGCCAGGTCAAACTTTGCCGTGTCCATGGGTATATCCATAATCTCCATGGTCAAGCCGGGAATGTCCAGTTTCTCCTGGGGGGCATTCTGCAGAACAAGCATAACTTGGAAAATAGGAGTTCGACTCCTATCTCTGTCCGGTTGCAGGGCCTCAACCAGTGTCTCAAATGGCAGGTCCTGGTTCTCATAAGCACCAAGGCATGTTCGTCTTACTCTTTTTAATAACTCAATAAAATCTGGATCGCCGGATAGATCGGCATGCAAAGCCTGGGAATTAATAAAAAATCCGATAAGATTTTCAATTTCAACACGATTACGGTTTGCTATGGGTGTTCCTACAACAAAGTTATCCTGGTGCGTATATTTTGAAAGAAGCAATTGAAAGGCAGCCAGCAAAACCATGTACAACGTTACTCCTTCCTTTCTGGCCAACGCATTTAGCTGATTAACAATTTTTGATTCAATATTGAAAAATTGTGTGTCACCCCGAAATGACTGGATCGGCGGACGCGGATAATCCGTCGGCAGATTCAGAATCGTTGATGCCCCGTCAAGGGTATTCTTCCAGTAGTCCATCTGACGCTGCATTGCGGGTGTTTCAAGCAGTTCATTATGCCATTCGGAAAAGTCCGAGTACTGTATTTCAAGTTCCGGCAGTGGTGACGGTTCTCCCTTTACAAAAGCCTTATACAGATCCGTAAACTCTCGAACCAATACCCCAACAGACCAACCGTCCGCGACAATGTGGTGCATGGAAGAGAGAAAAATAGCACTCTGTGGTGACAGTTCATACAAAACACAACGCAGTAACGGCCCAGTCTGAAGATTAAAGGGGAGATGAATTTCACTACGGAGTGCCTTTTGAAAAGAGTCTTCGTTCTCCACGAACTCTTTTCTAATTTTAATGCGAAGTTGCGGGTGAATAATCTGTACCATTTCACCGTCATGAAAACCGAAGGTCGTTCTCAGTGTCTCATGACGAGCAACAATCTCATTAATGCTCTGTTCAAGGGCGTTAAAATTAATTTTCCCCCTCATTCTCACAGCAGCGGGAAAATGATAAACGGGATTACCCGGTTCCAGTTGATCAATAAAACACAACCGACGCTGGGCGGAAGAAACGGGAGTAATGGTTACGTTCATAAAGTGTCATCCTAAAATGATACAACATAGATCATATTAAGTTAAGTCGCTTCCCGACTAAAGACTTTCCTTCGACTCCGCTACATAAATTTATTTAAAAACACGATATTATTCTTTTTCAATAATGCCCAATTAGTTTTTAACATGAATCGTTTTTGTCATACATAAATTCCTTGATCGGGTATCCAGTCCTTGTGGTTTCAAGATTCCCAAACAAGCCGGGAATGACAATGTCGTTTAATAATCGATCAACTTAGGTAGTAAATAATTCACTTTTTTTCTACTAGATAATCACTCATTATGCTTCCAGTATTTCCACACTCTATATGGAAACCAGAAACAGCAATTATACAATTTTTCCATCATCCGTGAGAGTCACCTGTTTTGTTCTTTTCTTTTTCCCTTTCATAAGGGGAACTGTTGTTATCTGTTCCTGTTTTGATTGTTCTTCAATGATTATTTTAGTCAGCCCCTCAACTGTCGGTTCATCAAAGAGACTCGTAATGGGCAAATCCATAGAAAACTTTTCACGTATTCTGGAAATCAGTTGTGTAGCAATCAGGGAATGTCCACCCAACTCAAAGAAATTCTGATTTATGCCTATCGGTTCAACATCCAGTACATCAGACCACATGGTACAGAGTATTTTTTCCAGATCGGTTGACGGTAGGATACAGTCATCCTCAGCATCAGCATCAGCTATAACATTCAGTTCCGGTAATGCCTTGTAATCAAGTTTTCCATTCGAAGTTAAAGGCAGAGATGGTAAGAAAACCAACGTGCCGGGTACCATATAGTCAGGCAGACGGTCCTGACAACTTTTGTGCAGGCTTTCCACGGTAGCGGTCTCGTCATTTTCCTTGCGAACAACATAGGCAGTTAAACGTTTATCACCCGGTTTGTCTTCTCTAACGATGACTGCCGCATATTGGATACCAGGTGATTTCAGGAGTACGGATTCTATTTCTCCCAATTCTATTCTGAACCCCCTGATTTTTTCCTGTCGGTCAATACGACCGATAAACTCCAAATCGTCGTCAGGAAGTCGACGAGCGAGATCTCCGGTTTTATAAAGTCGTCCTGAACCGAAAGGATTGGAGATGAAACGCTCTTTTGTGAGTTCGTTCCGATTCAAGTACCCCCTTGCCAGACCGGCCCCGCCAACATAAAGCTCACCGGTAACACCTGTGGGCACCGGTTCCATCTGTTCATCCAGAAGATAAAGGGAAAGGTCTCGAATCGGCTTCCCTATGATACTGCCGGATTTATTTATGCAGTCTTCTTTTTTTAGAGGACGATAGGTTACATGAACGGTTGTTTCAGTAATTCCGTACATATTTATCAAGCGGGGTTGCATATCGCCATGGTTATCAAACCAATCCTTAAGCATAGACAGTTCCAGTGCCTCGCCTCCAAAAATAACATAACGCAGATTCAGATTTCCCCTTTTCTCGCTGTCTACCGGGAGTAACTGTCCAAACGCTGTTGGCGTCTGGTTGAGAACAGTTACCTGTTCTTCAACCAAAAGACGGTAAAATTCACGAGGAGACCGGCTGGCTGTATAGGATACGATAACCAGTTTTCCACCATACAATAGTGCTCCCCACATTTCCCATACGGAGAAATCAAATGCAGTGGAATGGAAGTAAGTCCATATGTCCATCTCATTAAAACTGTACCACTCTTCGGTAGCAGCCATTAACCGTGTTACATTCCCGTGAGTAACCACAACTCCTTTCGGCACACCAGTAGAACCGGATGTATAGATGACGTACGCAACGTTTTCAGGTTTTACTTTTACCATTGGGAGTTCAGGACTTTCACAATCTATTTCATCCGAAACTTTATCAAGAAGAACAACATTCCCCATGCTTGAAACCGCTTTATTAAATTGAAGATGTATCTTTTGTTCAGTTATAAGGAAATTAATGGATCCATCATCGAGTATAAAAGCAACTCTTTCTTCAGGATTTGTCGGTTCGATAGGTACATACCCCCCCCCCGCCTTTAATACTCCCAAAATAGCAACGATAATTTTCTGTGATCGTTCCACGCAAATGCCTACCAATACTTCCGGACCAACGCCAAGGCCGACCAGATAATGCGCCAGTCGATTTGAACGGTCATCCAATTCCCGGTAAGAAATACTACTCTCATTAAACACTAAAGCGGTATGGTCAGGAGATCGCTTTGCCTGAGAAGAGAACCATTCGTGAATTCCAATATCTTTTTTGTAATCTACGGTTCCAACACCCTGCAACAGACGTCCACGCTCAACAGAGCTGATTATACGGCATTGCAGTTGATCCTGCTCCGGATCATGCACCATGGCCTCTAAAATTCTCAAATAATAGGACGAAACCTCATTGATCTGTTCTTCTGGGAATTGCGCACCATCATACAGGAATTCAATACCCATAATACCTGTTTGTGGATCTATACTGAAGATCGCTACAAAAGAAAATTCGGTTTCCTCGAAAACACGATAATCAATTACCTGAAAATCATCCATAGCAACCACATCTCCGTACACGTGAAAATGGATGAAGTTAAACCCTGCATCATAGAGAGGTTTTCCATTATTCATCTGTTTGAGAAACGCCGTGGGAAAACGCCGATTGGGTACATACTCCTGTTCCGTCCGGAAGGTCTGCTTCAGCAGGTCCTTGAATGAGCCATTTTTCAACTTCATTTGGAAGGGAACTGTGTTGAGAAAAAGGCCAAGTACCGTCTCCGCGCCATCCATCTCCGGTCGACCGTTAAATACCAGCCCTGTTACCACATCATGTCGGTTATACCATAAAGCAAGAGCCCTTAAGTGGGCTGCCAGGCAAACTGTTTTGACCGGTGTTGACACATATTTTGCGAGATTAGAAATACCATCGGAAAGCTCTTCGGAAAGTGATATCTTCAACTGTTTAATGTTCCGTCCTGTTTGTACAGGTTGAGGCCAGCGAGGCAGAGAGGTATAGTTCAATTTCTTCAGCTTTTCTTCCCAAAAAACTCGATAAGGTTCAGAAGCGGATTCGTATTTTTCCAGATAAATGAAATCGGAAAAGCCCATTTCCTGAGATCTTTCCCGATAAGGAATGCTTCGTCCTAATGCCCTGAAGTAGTCCTGCATCATTTGAGTAATCATAGTCGCAACACTCCAGCCATCAAGTATCGCATGATGAAATGAAAAAGTAATCTGAATATGGTCTTCTGAACGACGGAGAAGGTAAAAATATAATAAGGGAGGATCTTTTATGGAAAAGTGTTTCATTTTTAAATTTTCAATTTTCCGTGTAATCGTCTCCTCCTGTTCGGCAGTTGAGAGAGTACGCCCATCTTCAATAATATATTGAGCAGTTGCTTTGTTATGTATTATCTGTAGCGGTTCACTGTACTCCGCAAAGTGAAAAGAGGCACGCAACATTGAATGACTATCGATCAGTTTTTGAAAAACCTCTGGCCACGCAGTTTCACTCCAGGGAAGGCATATATGAAAACTGAAGATATCGATGTAAATTGCAGTATCCGGATTCACTTCTCTATGATAAAGCATACCTGCCTGTAACTGGGAAAGAGGAAAGGCGTCTTCAGCATCGGAAGGCATCTTGTTCCTATCTTCTTCTCCAATCAGAGCAAAAGGCATTAAACCGAATTCTACAATCTCCTCACCTTCTGAAAAATCAAGTACATTCGCCATCTGACGAATGTTCTGGTATTTATAGAGCTGTTTCAAAGAACAGGCAAGTCCCTTCTTCCTGATGTTTGCAATCAAACGCAGAGAAAGTATGGAATCTCCACCAAGATCGAAAAAGTTATCGTCAATCCCTACCTCCTTTATTCCCATGACCTGTGACCAGACGTCTGTAAGGATACGCTCTTTTTCGTTACGAGGGGCAGAGTATGTTGTTTTCGCCACCGAAGTATCCTGATCAGGAGCTGGTAGTGCTGCTCTGTCCAGTTTTTTATTGTCAGTAAGGGGCCATTCCCTCATCGGAACAAAGGCAACGGGTATCATATATTCAGGCAGCTTTCGTCGGCAATGGTTACGTATGATGGATAGGTTTATTTCTACTCCAGTCTGGGGAACCAGGTAAGCCGTCAAACGTTTTTCTCCCGGCTTGTCCTCTCTCATCAGGACAATGGCATCCTGCACCAGATCATGTTTCATGAGAACCGATTCAATTTCTCCCAATTCAATTCGAAAGCCGCGCATCTTTACCTGATGATCGTTACGGCCACAATATTCAATATCTTCCCCCTTGGTCCAACGGGCAAGATCACCGGTCCGATAGAGTTTTCCTGTGCCAAAAGGATTGGTAATAAAGCGTTCGCGGGTCAAGGTGTCTCGTCCTAGGTAACCCCGTGCCAGTCCAGCGCCACCTACGTATAGTTCTCCGATTACACCTGTAGGCACAGGTCGGAGGTTTTGATATAGAATATAGAGCGTCAGATCAGGTAGTCGATTTCCAATTAAGCTTCCGGAACTGCCCTCAGCATCCTCTCTGGTAAGAAGTCTGTAGGTAACATGCACGGTTGTTTCCGTAATACCAAACATGTTAACAAGTTGTGGATTTGTATCCCCATGACGATTAAACCACGGTTTTAAGCCTGCTATGTTAAGAGCCTCCCCTCCAAAGATAACATAACGCACGTCCAGGGATGATGAACTATTTTTTTCATTGAGATTCTCGTCAGCTATCATCAATTGTGTAAAAGCAGAAGGCGTCTGGTTGAGTACAGTAACTTTTTCATAAATCAATAATTGATAAAAATCTTCCGGCGAACGACGAATGTGAGGTGGAACAATCACAAGGCGACCACCATATAACAAAGCGCCCCACATTTCCCATACGGAAAAATCGAATGAGACTGAGTGGAAAAGGGTCCAGACATCTCTCTCGTTAAATTGGTAGAGTGCTTCAGTAACTCCCATGAGTCGTGTCACATTGTTATGAGTTACTATAACTCCTTTAGGTTCTCCCGTGGAACCTGAGGTATAGATAACGTATGCAGCATTTTCTCCCTTTACTATTGTTTGAGGCGGTATTTCATCCTCCGACTCAATGGCTTCCGTCTCCTTATCCAGTAAAATTACCGTAATTTCACTTCCATTAATTGTAAGCTGAGACACAACCTCTTCGGTAGAAATCAGGAGATGGGTCTTACTGTCTTCTATCATATACAAAGGACGATCGGAGGGATACTCCGGATCAAGAGGAACATATGCGCCACCGGCCTTTAATATTGCCAGAATGGCAATGATCATCTCTAGCGATGGTTCCAGGTAGAGTCCTACGAGGGTTTCCGGGCCAACCCCCTTCCTGGTTAAATAGTTTGCAAGACGATTGGATTTTATTTCCAGCTCTTTGTAAGTAAAAGAGTATTTCCCGGCAGACAAAGCAATAGAATCCTGATTACGACAAGCCTGCATAGTAAACCATCCGTGCAAGGTTTCATGCATTGGCACAACTTCATCAAGTCTGTTGCGATCCGTTATAAATTCATTTTCTTCCTCATCCGACAGTACCCTGATCTCACTCACCGGAAGTTGTGGGTTTTGTACGACTGACTGCAATATTTTTTCCCATCCCGTAAGAATACCTGCAATTGTAGAAACATCAAAGAGAGCCGTTTTGTACTCAATCAATCCACAAATAATATCTCCCTTGTCCTCAACATGAAGGCTGAAATCAAACTTTGAAGTCACACTGGGAACCTGAATCGTTTCCAGATTCGCACCCGGAACTTCCACGCCGGTGTCAGTACTTTGTAAAAAGAGAAAGAGAAACTGAATAAGAGGATTGCGGCCCGGACTCCTTACCGGGTGCAGTTCCTTCACCAGCAGATCAAAAGGAACGTCACCATGTTTCATACCCGTCAGGTAAACATCCTGTACTCGTTCAAGAATTGTTAAAAAGGATGGGTTTCCAGTAAAATCATGACGTAGAACAAGGAGGTTGACAAAAAACCCTATCTGATCTTCCACTTCCTTCAGATTTCTCCCGGCTATTGAGGCCCCAATGGGAATGTCCTCTTCACCCGAATACCGGTTGAGGAGTACGGTAAAGGCAGCCAACATAGTTGTATACAGGGTAACTCCCTCCTGGCGACTTAGATCGCGAAGTGAATTGGAAAGTTCTCCGGACAACTGAAACGATTGAGATTCACCCTCGTATGTTTGTATTTCGGGATAAAAATAGTCCGTTGGAAAATTTAAAGTCTGCAAGTCACGAAGTTGGTCCTTCCAGTATGTAAGGTGAGGTGAAATACCTTCTCCCCGTAGCCACTGCCGTTGGTAAAAAACATAATCCGCATACTGAATATTTAACTCCGGTAGTTTTAATTGACGACCTTCCAGAAGCGCCCTATACATCAAAGAGAGTTCATGCAGAACAAGGTTTGCCGACCAGGCGTCTGCTATTAAGTGGCTCCCATTTAATATGATATAATAGCCGTCATCAACCTTAATTAATATTGTACGAAAAAGAGGTGCTTTCGTAAGATCAAAGGAGAACTTTCCCTCTTTGTCCAGGATAGTTCCAGTAGAATTTTCCTGTTCTTCCCGGTTGAGATCACTGTAGTCTATAATTTCTACAGGAACTTCCACGGTAGGAAGTATTCGCTGCACAGGCTCTCCTTCCACCGATTCAAAACAGGTACGTAACGGTTCATGACGATTGACAATCTCCTGAAAAGCACGTTTCCACAAATCAACCTGTAGTGTGCCGGTAAATTTCAGCATAACACGGACATTATAGGCGGCTTTACTTTCCGGCTCCATTTCGTGCAGGAACCAGAGGCTTTGTTGAGCAAAAGAAAGAGGGATGTTTCCCTCACGTGAAACCGGACGAAGTACGGATTCTTCACCTGTATCCCCACCTCCCTCTTTCTCCAGTAGGCAAATCAAGTCTGTTTTGTATTCTTTCAATCGATTGCGTATCTCGTCGGTCATCTTACCTACTGGAGCACGGCAACGCAGTGAACTATCCTCGACCCAGAGTCGTATGCCAAGCGCTGCTAATTCATCAAGAAAATTGATAAGGGCCTGAGTTGTCTTATTTGATATTTGCATATGTGTAATTTCTATTCTTTAAAATTGATTGTTTTCCTAGTTTATTAATAATAGTCCTCAGTGATTAGATAGTAAATTCTTCCATCTCTTTTCCATAATTAACTTCTTCTTCATTTTGTATCAATGACTTAACTTTTAATTCCGCCAATATGCACATCGCAAGTCCTTCGGCATTATTTGATCTTCCCAGAATATCTCCAATTGCGACACTGACACCGGTCCTTAAACGTATACGATTTCTTATTTCAAGGGCCATAAGTGAATCCATTCCCAGGGTATTCAACGGTTTATCGGCATCAATCTCTTCCGGTTGCAGAAACATTACTCCAGCAATAATGTCCTGTACACTTTCCAGTACAAGACTCTTCTGATCTTCCGAAGTCTTATTGTTCAGGGATTTGTGTAGCTCAGCAGCATAGTCAACAGGCAAATTGGATCCGGATGAAACACCTATAACATCTTCTACAAAAGGAGCGCTTGCCAGGAGAGGATCAACTCGTGCAATTTGCTCCCAGTCAATTGGAACAACTCCAATTTGAACAGCCTTTTGAGACATTAAATATCCCAGAATCTCGAAACCCTGGTTCGGGCTTATTCGTCCAATGCCAAAAGATTCAAGGCGTTTGTGGGCTTTCATTCCCTCATCCGTCGCACCGAAGCCTACTTCAGACCATGGACCCCAGTTGATGCTAAGCGCTGCTTTCCCCTGCTTTGCTCTCTGCCGTGCAATGGCATCGAGAAAAATATTTCCGGCAGAATAGTTTGCCTGCCCATGGGTAGAGAGAAATGAAGAGAAACTGGAGAACAGAATAAAGAAGTCGAGTTCCCACTGAGATGATATTTGATGAAGCAACCAGGTTCCCAGGATTTTTGAGTGAAGAACGGAATCAAGTATTTCAGTATTCATATTTAAAAGAGATCTGTCATTCCACAATCCCGCAGCATGGACTACACCTCGAATCGGTGGTTTTCCACTGCTTTGGTAATCATGAAAGAAATCTTTTACTTGATTTTTGTCCGCAATATCCAATGCCGCCGTAACAACACAACCTCCCCGTGCTTCAATATCACGAATAGTTTTTACCGCCTTGAATTTTGGATGATCTGGTGAAAGGTTTTCCCACTCTTCGCGAAGGGGCACTGGAGACCTCCCGATAAGAACGAAATAGCGCGCTCCCTGTTCAAGCATCCAGGAGACAGTTCTCAGTCCCATACCTCCCATACCTCCGGTAATAACATAAGAGGAGTCTTCTCTTAATGTAAGTGAATAGTCGGGAGCAGATTTATCCATCCGCTGTCTGATCATTCGTTCAACATAACGAACTCCGTTTCGGAATGATACTCTGTCGTCACGGCTTCGATGATTAAAGGATGATAGTAACTGATCCACTGATTCACTAGTTGATGCCTGTGGATCAAGATCAATGATTCCACCCCACAATTCCGGATGTTCTACCGGAATGACCCGTGTTAATCCCCAAAGTGGGCTTTGAGATACCGCAATGGAAGAATCATCTTCCCGGACAGAGACTGCCCCTCGTGTAATCAGCCATAAACGCGGTACAACGATGTTGTTGTTACTGACAACAGACTGTAAAATCCGTAATGTACTGTGCAGTGTTATTCCTATATCGTTTTCAAGGGAAGAGATTTCAAGTTGTTCCGTTTGAGTTGTATCGAGACCCCAGAGGAACACTATTCCATCCAGAGATATCTGATTGGGAGAAATCATTTCGAAAAGTTCTTCAAAAGATCCTGATTCTTCCGGATTGACCGTAAATGTATTTTCTCCGGTACGGATTGTGTCATTTGCACGACCTACCCGCGTACAGGTTACACCGACTGAGTCTAATGCCAGATTAAGATTATGACCGACCCCACCACTGTCTTCAAATATAACCCATCGACCGGAACATACGTGTGGTGGAGCTATATCAGGAAGAGGCAACACCTTCCAGGAAGTTTCATAGAACCAGTCTCCATATCGTTTGGCAGGATCCACATCCTTTTCCGGCAACCAGTATCGCTTACGTTGAAACGGATATGTAGGCAGTGGAATCCGTCGTAACATCGAGTTTGCATAAAAACCTTTCCAATTCACGGAAATACCTTTTCTATATAAACCTCCAAGGCTTTCATACATCTGGAGTGTGTCGGAAACTTCCTCGCGAATACTGGGTAACCACTCTCCGAATCCATCGGGCAAGCATTGACGTCCCATTCCAAGGGACGTAGAACCCGGTCCGATCTCCACAAATAATTCATACCCTTCCTGATAGAGTGCAGCCATGCCGTCAGCGAATCTTACGGGTTTCTCAACGTGATCTACCCAAAACTCAGGATTTGTTATTTCATCAATTACTAACCTGCCAGGAACATTGGAAACGATATCCATATGTGGAGATGTATAGTTTATATCTCCGACAATATTTCTAAATTTGTCCAGAATGGGACACATAAGAGGAGAATGGGAGGCATGGGAGACGTTTAAACCGCTTACCATGATCCTACTCTCCTGAAGAATATTGACAACCTTAGATACTGTTTCATGCTCTCCAGATATAACAACACTTTGCGGACCATTTATCGCAGCAATAGAAACACGATCTTCATATGGACGGATTGTTTCAGCAACCAAACCCTCATTAGTAAGTGCAACAACCATCCTGCCATTTTTGGGAAGACTCTGCATCAGGCAACCCCTCATGGCAACCATTTTCAATGCATCCTCCAATGTAAAGACCCCGGCCAGATGGGCAGCTACATTTTCTCCCACACTGTGTCCCATAACTACGGATGGCTCAATTCCCCATGATTTCCATAACTCTGCCAGAGAATACTCAATGGCAAAAATTGCAGGTTGTGTGTATGCAGTTTCATGAATAATATCAGTAGAATCCGTTTGATATTTTTTTCCTTTATCGGTATTTTTGAATTTATCAGGGTATAAGATTTCCAGAAGCGGCTTGTCCATATAATGCCGCAAAATTTTATCACATCGGTCCATCGCCTCTCTAAATACCGGTCGGGTCTCGTAAAGTTCCCAACCCATACCGGTATATTGAGAACCTTGACCTGTGAAGAGAAATGCTATCTTTGGTTTAATAGAACCGGGACACTTTTTTGCATCAGCGTGTAAAGATAGCTCTTTTAGTTTTTTTCGGAGTTCTTCCCTTGATTCACCGGTTACGGCGATACGATACTCATAATGAGTACGACCGGTGTTTGCAGTAAAACAGGCGTCTTCTATGGAGGTCTCTGCATTGGATTCAAAATAATCATGATAACTAACCGCAAGCTCTTTTAATGCATTATCATTTTTCGCTGAAAGTGTCAGGAGGTGTACTTTACTTTCGGTTTCCCGATTTTCCGATTTGCGATCCTCAATATCAGGAGCCTGTTCTAGAATAACGTGTACATTTGTTCCGCTGAAACCAAAGGAGCTGATTCCCGCAATCCTTCTCTTCTTTTCCATTCGGTTTGAAGGCCATGCAGTCGAGCACTTAGGTATCCGGATCGGAATATCCTCCCAGTTAATATTTGGATTCGGCGTTTCATAATGGAGATGAGGAGGTATCTGCCCATGCTGCAATGATAGAGCAGTTTTCAGGAAAGCGACAATTCCGGCAGCTCCCTCAAGATGTCCCATATTGGTTTTTACCGATCCCACGAAAAGAGGATTTTCTTTTGTTCGATTTTTTCCGTAGACCGTGTTTATGGCGTTTATTTCAATGGGATCTCCGAGGGTAGTTCCGGTCCCATGGGCCTCCAGGTAGTCCACCTGGCTTGAATCTATACCCGCATTTGTCAGGGCCCGTCGGATCACGTCCTCCTGTGCAAGTTCATTGGGTACCGTAAGACCGCTACTGGCCCCGTCGTGGTTTACTGCTGAACCCCGAATAACTCCAAGAATAGTATCACCATCAGCCAAGGCTTCGGATAGACGCTTTAAAAGTATCATACCACACCCTTCTCCCCTTCCGTAGCCGTCAGCGGCAGCATCAAATGTTTTGCTGCGACCATCGGGAGAAAGCATATGCGCGCGACATTCAGCAATGGAAATTATCGGGGATAAAATCATATTTACACCACCCGCAAATGCCATATCACACTCACCCTGTCTCAAACTTTGACATGCTAGATGTACAGATAGGAGGGAAGAAGAGCACGCAGTATCAACCGCGAGAGCCGGGCCGTGTAAATCGAGAAGATAGGCAAGCCGACCTGCAATGACACTGGCCGAATTGCCTGTTGCCGTATGGATATCGAAATCGGAGAATTCGGGAAAAAGCCACAAATAGTCCTGATTCATTACACCAACAAAAACCCCGGTCCTGCTGCCACTCAGTTGAGAACCTGTCAGTCCGGCAGCTTCCATAGCCTCCCATGAGACCTCCAGGAGAAGCCGTTGTTGCGGATCCATAAGAGCTACTTCACGCGCGGAAATCCCGAAAAAGCCCGCGTCAAAACTATCCACCTGATCCAGGAAACACCCGTATCGGGTGTAGATTTTTCCCCTGGCATCTATGTCCTTATCGTAATAATCATCCAGACTCCATCGATTTGATGGAACCTCGGCAACCGCATCGATACCATTCTGCAATAACCGCCAGAATGCCTGAGGATTATTTGCACCATGAGGAAAACGACATCCCATTCCAATAATGGCGATAGGATCCATTCTATCTTTTTCCCGCTTCTCTAACTCCTTCACCCTGGATCGCATCTTTTCTAATTCCAGAAGTGCATTTTTCATCAACTGGCGATTATCTTTTTTTTGACACTCTGTCATGTAATACTCATAATATTAAAATATGACTTTATATTGCAAATTCCGGAGAGAAAACACAATGTCACGCTCTTACAGGGCAGAACCCATTTATCATAAACTTATTATAGTTTTAGAACTATTGGCAAAATATCTCTCTTCTCACTAAATCAGTAACGAATGAAATCACACTCATCATGTTGCTTTCTCATCTTTCAAGGATGAGAGAGTTTGAGACAATTGTTCGGCCAATTCCTCTTCGGAAAGACCGTCCAAAGATTCGGATAGTAAAGCTACTCCCCTTTTTTCAGGATCTGATTCCACCGAAAACAGTTCTGATAGTAAATAGTCAGAAAACTTTCCGATGGTAGGATACTTAAAAAGCACCGTCTGGGAAAGAGTACAACCAAAACCGTTTTGAATATTGTTTCTCAATTCAGAAGCCAGCATGGAATCCAGTCCAATTTCAAAAAGTCCTTCATTCGTATCTATCTGATCAGGATTGCTGATGCCAAGTACATCCGCTACCAGGCATTGAATCTGTAATACTAATAAATCATTCCGTTTTTCAGGAGAAATATCGCTGAGTTCTTCTAAAAATTTAAATCCTTCAACAGCAGGTGAACTGTCATCAGACTCATCCCCTAAATCTACCACCAGAGAAAACCTAGGGGATTTTCCCGTTTGGTGTGTTTCCGTCCACCTCTTCCAATCAATCTGAGCAACAGTGATATTTGTCTGTTTTACCATCAGTAGAGCACCAAGTGTCTTCAACGCCTGTTCCGGTGAGATAGGATGTATCCCCATCTTTTTCAGATGTACTTCTACATCCATGTTTTTGACTAAATAACCAACATCTGCTATTGCCCCCCAGTTAACAGTTAGAGCAGGCAGACCCATTGAACTGCGATGATGTGCCAACGCATCCAGAAAAGCGTTTGCCGCAACATAGTTTCCCTGACCGGGGTTACCGATTACAGACGATATAGATGAGTAGAGAACAAAAAAGTCCAGTTTGTCGTTTAATGTCTCTTTATGTAGATTGTATGCCCCTAAAGCCTTTGGCCCCAATACCTTCATAAACGAACCAATATCCATTTGTAACAACATCGCATCATGGTACACATTGGCAGAATGAAATATACCTTTTAATTCAGGCATATTATGTCTTATATCAGAGAAAGCGTTGGAAACCTGTTCAGTACAGGCAACATCGACTTTCGCTACCATTACGTAAACACCTTTTTCTTTCATGGAATCAAGTGTTTCTCTTGCCTCCTTTGAAGAAGCACCGCTTCTTCCCATGAGTACTAAATGCCTTGCGCCATGAGTTACAAGCCATTTGGCAGTTGAAAGTCCAAATCCATTTAAACCACCGGTAATCAGGTATGTTGCATCATCACGAAACGTTATCTCCCCATCATCTTCCTGTAAGGTTTTCAATGAGGTCTCTTTGATCTCTACCAATGACCTTTCTCTATTTTCAGTATTTTCCAGAAACTGATATTTTTTAGGAAAAGTGTCTTTCATGTTCTCCTGGTCCAGCACTTTCATAGCGTCTGTTAACTCCTTGAAATTGAGGCCGGTAGCATGTATCTTTACTTCACCGTTGTTGATATGTAATTCCAATTGTTTCGCCGTACCGGACAAAGTATTTTTACCACCCGGTTTACCTTCATATGCCTCAAATGTTTGTCTTGTCGGAATCTCTTCAAAAGAGCCATAATCAAGAGGTGTCAATCGATGGATATAACGTGATGCGCCTCGGAGAGCAATTTCATCTTCATGTCCATTATCCTGAGTAGAAATTAAAATTTCCTGAAAGAGGGGTTGCAATTCAAGATGATCCTCAATATCTATGTCCAACAGAGTACACCCAAGTTCCCGATATTCGTTCATTATTACACGACCCAATCCCCACAATGCGGATTGTTCGATTGAAACGAATGTATCTCCCGTACCAACCACCTCTGCCCTTTTTGTGATAAGGAAAAGACGTGGAGGTTTTTTCCAGGGTGTATCAGAAAGGGTCTTTACCAGACTTAAGACGCTACCACAGACAAGTTCTGTTGATTTCTTCAGTGATTCCGGAGTAGTTTCATCATCTGAAGTTTCGTCAATACCCCAGAGGTGAATTACACCACTGCAAAGTGATTGGTTTGCAGAAATGGAATTTATAACTGCCTGCATATCTTCAAGGTTGTCTGGTCGGATTTGAAAATGATTACTATTTATTTCGTGGTAGGATGGTCCCGGGAAAATCATTACCGGTATTTCATCGATCTCTTTTAGCTTATCTGATATCTTGTCGCCAATCTTATTTTTATCTGCAAAAATAATCCATGCACTCGATTCTTGCTTTGACTTTTCCGGAAAGTCTTTTTTTCCTGTATCGCCTTTGTCATGTATCCATCTATAACCGAAAAGAGTATCACGCATCTGGCTGAAAACCCCTTCTTCTAATTTTTCCAATGATTGACACTTAAAGCCTTTAATCTCAACCAGAATATTTCCCATAGTATCAAATAATTGTATATCGCCTTTTATGTGTATAGGGCTTTGTTCATAAATTTTGGCATGGCACCATGAATCGTTACCGGGCTTATTATAAAAACGGAGTTCATCTATAAATACCGGCAGATACATACCGGGAGCTTCTACGTCCTCGGCAAACTCCAGTACTCCCAGAAAAACCTGAAAGCAGGCGTCAAGGATTGATGGGTGCAGCAGATAGTTTTCTAAATCTCCATTTAATGCAACATCAAGTTTAATGTTACCTATTGCCTTATGATTGCCCGTATATAAACTCTTAATTCCCTGGAAAAGAGGACCGTACTCCAGACCTCTCTCTTTAAAACGCTCATAACAATTCTCACTCGAAATTAATCTTGAGCATTTTTTGCGCATATCCTCAAGAGATATATCTTCCGGTAAAATAGCACTACCTTCTACAAACCTTCCGGTGCAGTGTCGATTCCACGATTGTTTTTTCTCCTTACCGGTACTGTAGATGTTGAAGGTATTTTGACTGTTTTTATTATTACCATAAGTTCCATGGATTAATTGTAAAGATACACCTTCATTTTCAAATAGAAAAAGTGCTTTTTGAAATTCTATATCTACTATATGATAAGGGCCTTCACCGAATACTTCCCTAGCGGAAGCAAGAGTCATTTCCACATACCCTGCCCCGGGAAAAACCACACTTCCCCCAACGTGATGATCTTTGATATATCCGGAAGATTCCAAATCCATTATCTTTTCCCAGGCAGGATGAGCAATATTAAAACGGCTTCCCAGGAGCGGATGAACTTCACGGGCCATTGAGGTGCGCCTGGAACTATGACCAAGTCTGTGTTCTCGCGATTCTTCTGATTCTATCCAATGCGACTTTCTTTGCCATGGATAGGTAGGTAATTGTATGAAAGCTCTCTGTTGAGGATACAATCTGCTCCAATCCACCGGATATCCTAAAGTATAAAGTTCCGCGATACTTCCCAACATCAACATCTGCTCAGGTTCTTTCCTGCGCAATGATGGTAGTATCTTGCCCTCTATTTCCATCTGTTTAAGGGTTTCAATAATAGAGGATGCTAAAACCGGATGGGAACTCAGTTCCAGAAAGGTATGAAAACCTGATTGCGTCAGTTCTCTTATAGCCGGTTCAAATTGCACGGTCTCCCTGATATTTCTAAACCAGTATGCAGGAGTTAATTCAAGACCGTTGATCAAATGCCCGGTGACCGTAGAAACGAGAGGAGTCGTTGTTGTTTTCGGTGTTATTCCTTGAATGCACTTAATCAATTCTGGTTTTAAACGATCCATTTTTTGACTATGATAGGGTACTTTACCTCGAACAAAACGGCTGAAAATATCTTTTTGTTCAAGTATTTTTTCTATTTCTATCAGGGCATTCTCATCACCAGCCAGGGTGACAGAACCGGGACTGTTTATAGCACCGATACAAACCCGGTTTTTATATTTCTCTATGAGGAGTTCCGCTTCCATTGCGGGTAGTCCAACGGCCAGCATTCTTCCCTCACCTTCCGTCTCATGCTGTAAACGACTACGGTGATAGATAATACACACAGCGTCTTCCAGGCTCAAAGCTCCCGCAATATGAGCAGCCGCTATCTCACCGGCGCTATGACCTACGACGATTTCAGGCAGTACACCCCACGAACGCCACAATGCGGCCAGAGCTACCTGAACGGCGAATATGGCAGGTTGTGCGATTCGGGTTTCATCAATACGGGAATCTTTTTCATCCGCAGTTAACTCCTTCCATAAAGACCAGTCCGCAAATTTACCGAGAAGCTGATCACATTTTTTTATTACTTCCGTAAACAGTGGCTCCTCTTCCAGAAGTTCACGACCCATTGCCCACCATTGAGGTCCCATACCGGAGAAAACGTAAGCGAGTTTAACTGGTAGCCCCTGTTCCACAACCCCGGCATAAACACCAGGGGATTTTCCCGATTCCAGATAGAAACGTAAGTTTCTGGCTACTTCTTCCTTTGATTTTCCCGTTACAGCCAATCGGTAGTTGTGATGATCACGGCGTAAACACGCGTTATAGCAAAGATCGTACAGATCAAAATTATTATCATCTAAGAGCGGCAGGTGCGATATTGCCAGTTCCTGAAGTGCCTTCTGACAACGAGAGGAGAGTTGATATACAAAGCCTCCTCTTTGAGGCACCTCAACGTCTTTCTTCTGAGTAGGTACAGCTTCTTCCAGTACTACATGGGCATTGGTACCACCAAACCCGAAGGAATTGATGCCCGCAAAGCTAGATCCTGTATTATCAGGAAATGACTCAATTTCCGTAGGAACTTTCAGCCTCAATTCATCAAAAGGGATAGCCGGATTTGGTGTTTCAAAATGAAGATTTGGAGGAATTTTGCCGTAATAAAGGCAGAGTGCGGCTTTTATCAGGCCAGCTATACCTGCTGCTGCCTCCATGTGTCCAATATTAGTTTTAACCGACCCCATAAAACATTTTTCTCCTTCAGTCCGTCCCTGGGAGAAGAACGAACCTATTGCTCCGGCTTCAATTGGGTCTCCAACTGGTGTACCAGTACCATGAGCTTCAACATAGCTGATCTGTTCCGGCAAAAGACCGGCCTGCTCATATGCATCTGTCATTAAGTTTTTCTGAGAGTTTTTGCTGGGAACAGTAATCCCCCGAGTATGGCCGTCCTGATTTACAGCACTACCCCGTATTACGGCGTAAATACGATCTCCATCACGTAAGGCATCAGATAGAGGTTTTAACACAGTTATTCCGGCTCCTTCGGAACGTACATACCCGTTTGCACGTTTATCAAACGCCTTGCACCGTCCGTCAACAGATAAAAACCCACCTTTTGCAGCAGCAAGAGTCCATTCAGGTTTAAAAATAATATTTACTCCACCGGCAAGAGCAAGATCACTTTCTCCACTCCATAGGCTTTGACATGCAAGGTGAACTGCGACGAGAGATGAAGAGCAGGCAGTATCGAGGGCAACACTTGGCCCCTTAAAATCAAACCAGTGTGAAATGCGGTTGGAGAGCAGTGTACTGAGAGTACCGGTACTTGAATGAGGGCCTATGATTTCCCGCTGCATTTCGCTAAACTGCATCAGGTGATACTCCATAGCAAATTTCCCAATAAAGACACCGGTTCTTGAACCAACCAGTTTTGTCGGTACCAGACCGCCATTCTCCAGTGCTTCCCAGACCACTTCTAATAACAAACGTTGTTGTGGATCAATATAAGCAGCTTCCCTTGGAGATATCCCAAAAAAGTCTGCATCAAACAGATCAATATTGTTTAGAAAACCACCTTGGCGGATAGGCATGAACCCTGGTTTTCCAATATCCGGGGAGTAAAATGCCTGCGAGTTCCATCTGTCCTGAGGCACTTCGGAAATAGCATCTACTCGGGAACAGAGCATTTTCCAAAATAACTCAGGACTGTCGGCGTTACCGGGAAATCTGCATCCAATACCAATAATGGCTATCGGGACTCTTAGCTTTTTTTCTTTTTTTGCTGTTGTGTTGTACATAAAAAATACCCTGTCCTTACACACCGGCCTTGTCAGTTACTCTGTGACACGAGCATTACTTTGTGTTTTGTATTGTATCATAAAATGGGAGTTTTTGTTTTCGAAAAGAGGATGATTTGTAACGGAACTGGTAATAATCCGGATATAATATTTTCATCTTTCCGGCACCCCATGTACCGCCATAAAAACACAAATACCCTGCAATATTCAACTACTATTTGGTTGTTTTGTCAAGGAAATGATTATACTATTATTAAATTGTAAATTTCATTTTCATTGCTTTTTCATCTTAATACTTTAAGAATCAAAGGAGGAGAGTGTGCCTAGTTGTATCATTATTAGAAGATAACAACATATTGGTTTATCTATAGAAAACAAATTTAAATTTTTCTATTAAATTAAATAAGTTTCAACAATAATACTAATTGAATAAATTGCATTTATGATGGAAAATTTGATGTTTGACTTTTTAATGCATCTATATTTAAATAACCTATCTCATGTTCCGGATTTCCCCCACCTTTATGCCAAAATAATTCTGTAACAGAAAATTAACGTTACAGATAATGTTTCTGAATATTTATGAAAGAAAAAACAATATCGCTGATTACAGGAGGAGCTGGTTTCATAGGTGCCCACGTAACAAAAAAGCTTCTTGAATATGGTCATGAAGTCCTTGTACTTGATGACTTGAGTGGTGGATTCATTGAAAATGTGGATCCAAAAGCAACATTCATTAAGGGCTCAATCACCGACTGCACACTTATTAACAGGGTTTTTTCCGAAAATAAGATTGATTATGTGTATCATTTCGCAGCATATGCGGCTGAAGGCCTTAGTCATTTTATCAAACGCTTCAATTACATGAACAACCTTATTGGAAGTGTAAACCTTATCAATGAATCAGTAAAGCACAAGATAAAATGTTTTGTATTTACTTCATCTATTGCAATATATGGACAAGGACAATTACCCATGACTGAAGCGATGATACCTCAGCCGGAAGATCCTTATGGTATTGCAAAACTGGCCGTTGAACAAGAGTTGAAAGTAACAAAGGAAATGTTTGACCTAAATTATGTTATTTTTCGTCCTCATAATGTTTATGGAGAATATCAAAACATTGGTGATAAATATAGAAATGTATTGGGCATTTTCATGAACCAATTATTACAAAATATGCCGATCACTATTTTTGGAGATGGAAATCAAACCCGTGCATTCAGCTATATAGATGATATCGTACCTTCGATTGCACGATGCGTTGACATTCCTGATGCATATAATGAAATTTTTAATATTGGTGCAGAAAAGGATTATGCGATAAACGATTTGGCAAGGATAATTATGGAGACCTTGGATATAAGAGGTGATATCAGATATCTTCCTGCTAGAAATGAAGTAAAACACGCATACTCTGATCACTCCAAAGCATTAAACATTTTTAAAACAGAGAGTGCGACTTCACTTGAAATCGGAGTAAAAAAGATGGTAAGCTGGGTAAAAAAAGTAGGTGTAAGAAAAACAAGGAATTTTGATAATATTGAAATAACCGAAAAACTTCCTTCAGTCTGGCTGGAAGAATAATAAAAAGGACACTACTTATTGGGCAAGGCTGTTTTTTTAAATGTTTCTGGTGGAGGTCATGTCATTGCGACCTATGGAATGGTTGCGGAGCTGGTGAATCGTGGAGAGGAGATTATCTACTATGAGTCACCACGCTTTAAGGAGGATATTGAATCGTTGGGAGCCACTTTTCGACCTTATCCTGACATACAGCCTTACGAAGGCCCAATGGTGGAATATCCCTATCATCATGAACTTGGCCTTGCCGTAATGCTTACCTGGTGTTCACTTGAGTGGGTTCCAAAACTCATTGATGAAATCAGGGAGCTCAAGCCAAATTACATTGTTCATGATTCTCTTTGTCTCTGGGGTCGTATTATTGCCAGTATACTGAAAATACCGGGAGTATGTTCAATACATACTCCCGCTTTTACCTGGCGTGTAGTTCTTTCAAACAGAGGATACTGGCTGGATATGCCTGAAATGTTTATAAAATCATTCAAATGCATGTCAGTATTCAGAAAACTTGAACGTAAATTGCGCAAGACATACAATCTTACCCCAATCTCTTTTATGGATACCTTTACAAACCCGCAGAGAGTAAATATATGTCATACACCTTTTGAACTTCAGCCTAAAGCTGAGTCTCTGGACAATACGTACCATTTTGTAGGTTCAGTGCATACCCGCCCGGGCGAGCACAATTTTCCACTGGAAAAGCTGAGAGACAAACTTATATACATCGGTTTTGGAACAATTTGTGATCCGGGAAAGCAGTTTTTCCTCGATTGTATTGAGGCTTTTCGCGATTCTGAGTATCAAGTACTTGTTAACCTGAGTGCCAGTACGGAACCGCAAGATCTTAAGGACGTACCTGATAATTTCATTATCTGGAGTCTAAAGAATGATGGTTTACTTCCACAGCTTGATGTTCTTCCAAAAACCGATCTATTCATCATGAATGGTGGAATGGGAGGAACTCGTGAAAGTGGCTGGAACGCCGTACCAATGCTTGCAATACCAACAACATTTGAGACTGACCTGATTTCAATACGTATAGAAGAACAGCATGCTGGAATACGCTTGAAACCTGAAAAAGTAACACCTCAAAAACTGAGGGCATGTGCGAACAAAATCCTTTCAGATCCAACCTATCGAAACAATAGTTCACGCATTGGTGATGCCTGCCGGAATGCAGGTGGTGCGAAAAGGGCAGCAGATATAATTCTGGATTACGTCAATTCCGCTACTAAGTAGATATTTATTAAAATTGAAGATTACCTTACATTATTTCGTAAAAGTCATCATTGATTTCCATCCCAGAACCTCATTCAGATGAATATTTGCTCCGCATACGATAATAACTATTTTTTTCCCTACAAGATAATCACGGTTATCAAGAGCAGCTGCAATACTACAAGACGCTGCAGGCTCTATCAATATCTTCTCCTCATCAAGAAACTGAAACAAAGCGGACACAGCCTGTTCGTCAGAAAGAACAATGCATTTATTAACCAAACTGGAAATCGTTTCAAAGATAAAAGGAGAGGTCTTTTTTGCACCCAATGACCTTGCAATAGAAGTGATGGTTGGAAGTTCAATAACTTTGTCTGCCCGAACAGATTGAGCAATACAGTCTGCGCCAGTAGTTTCAGCTGATATAATTTCCACGTTTTCCTTCCTGCCAATGGCTTTTAATGCCAGAGCAATCCCGGTAAGAAGCCCCCCTCCACCGGCAGACGCTATCACTATATCAAAGGAAGGCAACTCTTCAGCAAGTTCAAGGGCAATAGTCCCCTGCCCTATAATTACAGACCGATCAGCAAACGGATGGATATACAATCCATTCTCTTTTTTGGCAAGACTTACTCCGAAAGAGTGGGCATCATCCCAGTCAACACCGTGTACAACTACCTCAGCACCAAGTCTACGTAATACCGATATTTTATGATCTGATGTACTTTTCGGAAGGATGATACAGCACGGCACTTGTATCCCATTGCAAGCAACTGTCACTGCTATTCCATGGTTTCCTCCGCTTGAAGCAAAAACATGGGATGGTTTTTCATCTTGAGACAGCAGGGTATTTATTGCCCCTCTAATTTTGAAAGATCTTCCAGGTTGAAGAAATTCAAATTTGAGATAAACCTCTGCATCCAGCTTCTTTGAAAGCCATTCTGATTGGCGGAGTAACGTAGATTTAATTTTAGATTTAATAATTGAATGAGCCGCTTGAAACTCTTCCAATGTTGGGGGAAGCATATCTGAAAATCCTTCATTTATTACGAAAAATTGACACGGCTCTTTGTTCCTGATCAGTAATATCAAAATCAGATTCAGTAAAACCCCTTACGAGAATTTCAGAGGATATCTTTAAAAACTCTCGGATTTCATTTTTATCCATTCCTTTCCCCATGAGATACGCAATGGACCAGAGATCAAAACTATACAGAGGCAATACGACTGATTCCTTAATGGTTCGATACCCTTCTTCTACCAGTTCAGTCGCACGCTTCCAGTCCATTGTATTATGTCTCCAATTATATGCAGCTCCCTTCAGACCATATTCATCACTCTTTTTTCCAATTGGAGCCTTCAGATCGCAGAAAAAAAGTTCCAGGCAGTAATAACTTGGTTTTGTATCCCTGACGAAATTAAAGGTCTCACGCACCGTCTCTTCTGTTTCTCCAGGAAAGCCTACAACAAGAGAGCAAAATGTGATAATACCACGATCATTCAGCGACTGGATACCGTGTCTATATTTCTCAGGATCTGCTCCTTTATTCATTGCTTTTAGAACCGGATGGCTACCAGATTCGATTCCAAGAAAAACACCTGTGCAACCGGCCTCTGCTGCCAGATCAAATGCCTCTTCATCAGCGTTTGAACATCTAAAATAGGAGAACCAGTTAAAGTTATATTTGTTTTTGATCAGCATCCGACAAAGATCCTTATAACGATCCAAAGGTATATTAAACGTATCATCAATAAAAAGCAGCTGTCTTACTCCTATTGAGTGGAGATAGTCACACTCCTTCTCCACAAGCCCAAGATCCATATGGACCAATTCTCCCGCAATATAAGGATAACGACAAAATGAACATTGAAAGGCACAGCTCCTTGCCGTTCTTGTTTGTACTGTGGGCACCAGTAACTCCCTATCAAAATCTTTCCAGTCAATAACATTCTCATCGAGACTATTATTTTCAGTATCTATTTTCGTGTGACTCAATTTACCGTCTTCATTTAAAAATATTAAATTTGGAATAGAGGAAAAATCAGGTTCAGGTTCCTGTAATGCAGCGCATACCCTGCTCAGGGTAAACTCCCCTTCACTACTGAAAATAAAAATATCAGCTCCCATTAATGATAGCAGCATGTCCTGAGCGGTTAAGTCATAATCATTGACGACATTAAAAACATGAGGACCACCGACTATAATTTTTGTATCCTGGTTATATTGACGAATAAAATCAACGAGGTATCTGATCGGTTGATGATCAATATAAAATGTGGTTGTGATCGCTACTGATTTCGGATTCTGTGACAGCAACTGTTTCAGGTGTTCACTGTCATGGTTAAAAAAATTAACCAGTTCTGCCCGAAAAGACCTTTTACGTAGGTAACTTGTTAAATAGCATGCACCCAGGTTCGGCATTCTACTTACATGCAGACCGCATGACTCTCCAGTGGCTGATGTAATAACATGATTCAGGAACTCAGGATAGGTAACACGGTCGCCATGAATATCAAGAGTGTTTGCTAAATAATGCCGATATGTGCCATTGAATTTGTGAGTCTTCTTGCTTGCAGTTATAAGCCCTCCAACCGGCATCTCATTAAACCCTACAACAACACAATCTATTTCGTTTGTCATATTTTTCCCTAAATAAAAAAATCTCACTAATCGAAAATACCTGATTACAACGATTGCGAGTATTGGTATCTACAAATTACAATCTAAATAATATTGAAGTCTTTCAGAATAAGCAACATGATAAAGGTCAATATTAGCCCTGTTTGTTCACTAAATTATTCACTATATGTTTCTGTTACTACCTTCATGTATTTGGGAAATTCGGGAATATTTGTTAAATCATTTTCAAAGACAACAAGATCTCCCTCCGTCTTCTTTTCGGCAAAATGTGAAAATTTGTAGGTCATATACATCATACGATTTCTATCATTTGAGATCATTTCCGCCTGCAGACGAACACCTGTATTTTTTGCCTGGTTCCTTATGTGAGTTATTAATACACCTCCCACCCCCCTTGACATAACACGACAGGACATCAGGAGTAATTTAATATTCCAACATTCTTTTCCGCATTCGATAAGCACCAGTCCTATTTTTCCGTATATTCCATACTTATCAACAAGGGTAGCTACCAGGAGAAGATGTTCTTTTGAACGACGAAAAAAGTTAAGTTCATCATAAGAATATGTATAGCCTGTAGTGTTCAATTGATGAGTCCTTACCGTTAATTCTTCGGCACGCTGTAAGTCATCTTCCTTTGCCTCGGCAATGGTCAATACCATTCCAAGTGATACAAGGAATTCCTCCGTTGGTCCAACAAATTCACTTTCCCTCTTATTTCGCTCAATATCACTTAGATACATGAGTCGTCTTATCTTTGAATCCTCGGTAATAAACCGTGGATTCATTTCTGGCATATCCAGCAAATGGCCCCGGTTATTCTCATCAATACAAAGCACATCAGGGTGAGTGAATTTCACCTCTTCCAGTTCAAAGGGCTGATCATCAATAAATGCGATGGAGTCAATTCCTATATTGAAAGAATCAGCTATACGTTTGATGGAATGTGACTTGGAATTCCAGCTAATCTGTGGATAGAGAAAATAGTTTTCCAAGCCAAGATCATGAAGTTTCTCCATAGCCTTTGTATGGTCATTCTTGCTGGCAATTGACTGTAATATACCACGGCTATCCAATGTATTGATAATGTGTACATTATTCTGCTTTAGTTTAACATTATCCCCTTCCAGGAGCGTTCCATCCCACAGAGTATTATCCAGATCCCAAACCAGACATTTTACCTTGCTCTCTTCCACTATTTTTCCTGAAAATTCCTGCAAAACCTTTACCGTTAATATTTATTTCTCTCTTCTCTTTTTCATGGCACTTATACCGGCATATTTGGAAATCATAATCTGTTGCATCTGATTACTTCCCTCTATAATCTCCATAATTTTTGCATCCCTATAATATCTTTGTACAGGATAATCCTCACTACAACCGTTTGCACCATGAATTTGCACAGCGTCACTTGCGACCTTAACTGCCATGGTAGATGCAAAATATTTTGCTGTAGCTGACGCAATAATAGATTCCGGATCAATTGTGTCCTTAAGGTAACCCGCCTTAAAGTAGAGTAATCGGGCCGCCTCTATTCCAGTAATCATGTTTGTCAGCATTTGTTGTATCAATTGATGACCTTTCAATAATGAACCAAACTGCTGCCGTTTGCTGGTGTACAACAGGCATGCTTCAAGACAGGCACGGGCAAGCCCCACTGAACCCGCCGCAACACAGTACCGGCCGTAATCTAAAGCAGTTCCCGCTACATGTGAAAACCCAAATCCTATGCGTCCTACAAGATTTTCCTGCGGTATTGAACACTCCTCTAAAGAGAGCTCTGCCAGCATGGCCGCTTTAAAACCCAGCAAGCCAGTGATCGGTTTTATCGTAAGCCCGGGACAATTTTTTTCCACAAGAAAAGCAGTCGGCTTTCCTGCACATTGCGCAATAATTAAGAAAATGTCTGCAATCTGTCCACACGAAATCCATTTCTTTGTCCCGTTTAACACATAAGAGGTGCCATCTAATTTTGCCGTAGTCTGCACACTTTTCGCATCACTTCCTATATTTGGTTCAGTCAGACCGAAAGCCCCTATTTTCTTACCGGATGCCAGCTGAGGTAGCAAAAGGGATCTTTGCTCATGGCTTCCCCACTGCAATATTGCCTGCGCAAGCATCCCATGAACCGTAAATAAACTGAGTACAGATGCGCTACCACTACCAAACTCCTCACAAAGAAGGCCATGAACAATCATATCCATTCCCTTACCACCACTGCTCTCAGGAATAGTCGTTGCCAGAAACCCATTTTCAGTAATCTTTCCAATTAACTCAGAAGGAAACCGCTCTTCCTTATCAAACTTCTCAGCATAAGGCACTACTTCCTTGTCGACAAACTCCCTAAACACCTCCTGTTGTTCCTGTTGTTCAGTGGTTAATTCTATTTTCAATTATATCTCCTTCAACTGTTTATTTTGGAATTTATTTCTTTAATCAGAGGTTTTCATGCTGAAAAATTAAAGGTTCCTGCAAGTCATCAAGCGATTTAACCAATCAACAGTAAGTAGTTTGTACTACTCACCATCAAAGTTTCTTTTTGACAAAGCCGGCAATGGCATTAATAGTACTAAAATTCTTAAGATCGAGATCTTCATTCTCAACCTTTACCTTAAACTCTTTTTCAGTAAACATTACAAGTTGCATAGCAAATAGAGAATTTAACAAACCAGTGGCAAAAAGATTCTCATCATCTGACAGTTCATTATTCTTTATATGTTTAAGAAGAAAGGCCCTAATTCTCTCTTTGATTGTATCATCAGTCATGTATTTTACCTCTAATACTTAAATAAAATTCCCTATTGTCCCTTTACCTAGGATGTAAAATTAACACAATGAACAGGTAATTCTGAACACTAATATGTATAGAACCCCTGCCCACTTTTACGTCCATGCAAACCGGCATCAACCATCTTCTTGAGTAATGGACTTGGGCGGTATTTATCGTCGTTAAAACTGTCATAAAGTGCTTCCAGCGAATACAGGATTGTATCAAGCCCGATTAAATCCCCTGTCTCAAGAGGTCCCATTTTATGCCCAAAACAACCTTTAAAAATTTTGTCTACATCCTCTGCAGGTGCAACTTGATCCTGAACCAGGAATATTGCCTCGTTAATGGTCAACATAAGTACCCGATTGGAAACAAAGCCAGGAGAATCGTTTACCAACACGACCTCTTTCCCCATCAGAGACAATAGATTCTTCGTTGTCTCAATGGTCTCGTCTGTTGTATGATATCCGCGTATAACTTCTACCATGGTCTTCATGGGAACCGGGTTCATAAAGTGAATGCCGATTACTTGTCCGGGACGGCTGGTTACTGATCCAATACGAGTAATCGGTATCACGGATGTATTAACAGCATAGATACACCTTTCCGAGCAGACCATCTCCAGCTGAGCATACACATCTTTTTTTACATTCCATTTTTCCGTTACGTTCTCGATTACATAGTCACATTTTTCGAGGAGTTTAAAATCCGTAGTAAAAACAATATTATCAAGAATACTTTCAGGAGTTTGAGGCTTCTCCAGTTTTTTCATCATCACCTGAAAACGCAGGTTCTGTTTTATCTCTTCTCCGGCCTTTCCAAGAATCTCATCTGATACATCAATTAAAATTGTCTTAAGCCCTGATTGGGAGAGGTTCTGTGCAACACCCCTTCCCATAACTCCAGCCCCGATAACGCCAACTAATTGTATTTCCATAATATATCCTTTATCATGACAATCGTCTAATAAATGTAAATGCATTATGCGTCATTAACTTCATAAAAATCCTATACTCTCCATTTTATTCCTAAAAAAAATACTTTTTGAGGGACGACTAATTGTTTTATTTAAGCATTTTTTCCAGAAAGTACACTATTTAAACCAGAATTAATGATTACAAAGTGGTGCAGCAAATATTACCATAACCTTTACGTTGAAGTTTTTGATGTCTGTCTCTGTTCTATTCACAATTTTTTTTAACTGAATACACAAGTACCATACTTATCTTGAAATCATGTAAACAAACAGTAGGGTGTGTAACTCTCTCGCATGAGATAATCTATGGGCTCTCGAAGGCATGAGTCCTTTTTGTAACCGTCAAGATAGTTTTATTTATATTGGATGAAGCACTGATATATAAGATGAAAGGTAATCACTAAAAAACTTATGTGTCACATCAAAATACAGGAAATAATACTAAATGTTCTTGTTTCTCTCTCAACGTTTTCTCTATTTCAGTCACATTATGACCTGATCTTTTTGCTATCTGTTTTCATCATATACTTCGTAATTTATCATGGAACTAGTACCTCAAGATATTTGGAATCATAGAAAAAAGTTTTACCTTAAAAGGGAATTCATGTCACTTAATTGAAATAATTCCAAATTATACTAAATCACATTCCATTACTCTTATTGTTAACGTTTCCTTCCATATTCACCTTATCTCCATCCATGGTATCAACATCTTCTCTTATCTCTCTCAATACAATTTCTTCATAACCTTCCTTGTCTTCTTCAGCAAGCTTTTTCTCCTGTTCGGTCACCTTTCTGTTAATTTCCATGTCATAGATAAACTTCCCATTGGTGAGGACTTTAAAACCAGATACGCTGTCTAATACATCACCCTGTTGATTAAAGGTAAATGCAGCTGTAATCCCCTGCCAATCCTGTATAAAGTGTAATGCCTCTGCCACCTTCACCGGTACTGTTGTTCCTGCAGTTTCCATGGCATGGGCCAGTACCATCACCGTGTCATACGAATGCGCAGCCCACTTTTCATCTGATAAGTTGTACTTTCCTTTAAACCTTTTTCTGAAACTTTGTAGTTCAGGGCTTTCTTTTATAATTGTCGTACAGACAATTGTTCCTTCCGCTTCCTCACCAGCAGCATCATACAGATCCTGCGTATCAAGGGCATCTCCCCCAAAGAATGGACCGGTAATCTTTAAATCCCTCACTATTTTAATAATCCTGGCTGCTTTAGGCATCAAAGCAGCAAGGAATATGGCATCAAATACCTCATCAAATTTCTGTCCCTCTACCATATTTGCGCGTCTCATTAATTCTCCTTTCATATCTTCTTCCCACGGTGGAAAATGAATGTTTCCAACAATTTTTACCCCTAATTCTTCAGCAAAGGTATGAAAGTTATCGGACAGTGTTCCTCCATAAATATCATCAACAGCTATAATTAATACGCTTTTAAACTTCTGTTTCGCGAGAATAGCAAGTCTCCTTGCGTAGGCAGTATCCGTAGGCAATGTCCTGAAAATAAATCGAAACCCATGTTCAGTCAGCGAAGGAGTTGTGGCAAATGGAGTAATAAATACAACCTTATCAAGTTCGTAAATAATGGAAACAGGGACAGCAACGGCAGAGTTATTATGTCCAATTACTGCGACGACATCTGGATCCTTAGCAAACTTATGTGCAATTTTTTTACCCTTTTGAATCAAATATTCAAGGTCTACATCTTCAAAGGATTCATCATCTTCAAAAATTGTTCTGAATTTTCTTCCGAGAACACCACCTTTATTATTCAGGTCTTCGACTGCCATCTCAACTCCCTTACGAAAGTGACGATCACCTTTTAATGGAAGTGCTACTCCGATAACAATATCGCCTTTTGCCTTTTCTGCTTTTTTCGCAGTTCTCTCTGCCGGTTTCGAACAGGCGGATACCAGGACAAGAAAAACTATTACTAAACGTCTACATTTCATGAACATATACCTGCTAACAAGAAGATTTCCTATTCTGTTTGGCTTTTTCGTGTTTTTTCATCTGGGATAAAGTTTTTCATGTAACGTTCCATGCTCGAAAGTAGAGAAGTCTCTTTTGTTTCGGCAGCAGAAAGTGAGATGTCATCTTGCTTTGTAACCTGATTTGTCGCTGGCTCATAACTATCACTTTGTTTTATCGGCTGATCTGTAAACGGTTCAGAACTTTCATCCTGTTTTATCGATTGTTCGCCAGTAACGAGACCAATTCTTTTTCCTGTATCCTGTAAAGTATTTTGTGTAAGATCCTGTCTAAGGTCTAATATTATTGGTAAACCATCCTTTCCTCTTCCGATGACTACTACCTTTGTATTATCAGACTGTGCGAGTGAAAGCGTTGCCTCAACTCCTTTCCATGCCAGCAACCTGTCGGTAAGGGTTTCAGCCACAATTCTCTGAAAAATCTGGATACCTTGAGCCTCGATCTTCTTTCTTATCTTCTCCTTCTTTTCTTTTTCAATAATGAATTCATATGCCTGAGCCAATTGTTGTTGCTTGAGTTTATTTTCAATGGCTTCTTTAATTTGAGGAGGCAGTCCTATATGTCGAATAATAACCTCGTCAATGGTAATAAATTTTGCACTTACCTGTGCAGATGCTTCCAGGAGATATTTTTGAATCACTGCCCTTTTCGTGGTATACACTTCTTCAGGCAAATATCTTCCAATCGTAGTACGCAGTACTGACTCAACTTGAGGAATTACTACTATCTTAGCATATTCCGGACCCACCCGCTTATGTAATAGGCCGACAAAATCATATTGCGGACGATAACGTATAGACAATTTAAGATGAAACGTTAATCCGTTTTTAGACAGGACATCCATCTCGTGCTTCATCTCTTGTATCCTTATATTATAAATGTAGAATTTGTCCCAGGGGAAAATAAAACGAATACCTTCCGGATATACCTTATCCACTACGGTACCACCATAAAACCTCAACCATAATACCCCTGCCTGCCCGGGATTGACGTTATAAATAATTCGTGGTGAAAGAAAGACCGCAACAAATAAAAACCCAAGAATCGAAAAAATTATCTTAATTCGATTCTGATACCACAAATTACCACTAAAATTTTTTATACTTTTGAAAATATTTCCCATGAACGATTATTCAGAAATTTATTATAATAAAAAGCAATGAAAAAGAGGTATCAGCTCAATTGTATTTTTCCATATTCCATCTTCAATATTCTATCTGCCACATGAAAATATTTATCATCATGGGTTGCGGCAATTACCGTTTTTCCCCGTTTTTTTAAATCCGCGAGTAGTTCATTATAAAAATATGCTCTGAATTGTGGATCCTGATCCGCGGCAACCTCATCAAATACGTATATTGGCTTGTCCTCCAGAAATGCAACAATTAGTGCAAGCCTCTTTCTCTGTCCGGTAGACAGATTAGTTTCGGTGAATTTCCCATCATGATATTGTGTTTTTTTATCAAGTTCCATAAGTTTGATAAGATCATTCACTTTCTTACTGTCGACTTCACTCAAACCATACAGCCTGTCAAAAAGATGAAAGTCCGTAAAGATAAGAGAAAATAGTTCTCTATATGACGGATATGTTGGTTTACTCAAGACATCACCATCTACACAAAGCACCCCTGTCATAGGGTAATATAGACCTGACAACAACTTAAGTAAAGTAGATTTTCCACATCCGTTTCCTCCTACAAGGAAGACAATCTCTCCGGGTTTAATAGATAAGTCAATTGGGCCTAGATAAAATAAGACCTTCTCCTTCTCCTCCTTATCTTTGTAACTGAATGTCACCTTGTCCATTCGAATTTCATGGAAAGATTCTATAGGAGGTAAAGGTTCTTTTTCCGTTTCAGGGGGAATACCACCCTCCTTATCTAATTGTTCTTCTAATTTGTATAAATTGCCCACAGCAACATTGGCTCTGGCGAAAACAGGTATTATCCCAACCACCATTTCTACTGGACCTACGATGAACAGAACTGCCATTACCAGCTTGATAACAACTTCAGAGTAAGTATCTATAAATACCGGCAATAAAAAAACGAGCGTAGCAATAAGTATATAAAAGAAGGTCTGTGAAAAAAGAAAATCAGTCACAAAGGTTAACCCCGCCTTGACTTTTATTTTTTCTGTGGAATCGGAGATATCCTTAAAGTGTGAAAACACATGATTACTTTTGCTTCTATTAACTTTTAACTCTTTAAAACCATCGACAATATGGGTTAATGAGCCAAATAATTCAGTCTCTTTGTCTGTAATCTCCTGCATCAGACTGTTTACTTCTTTCCGATACGTCAAGTAAACAATGACTGCAGCAACAATAGCTCCAATGGTAATAAAAAAACCCACTTTTGATAACCAGGCAATATAAAAAAGGCAAAAGACAAGTATAAGAGAAGATTGGCAAGCATTGATAATAAGAAGGGCTGACTGCGATATATAATTAGTATCCTGATTAATCCGAGTATAAATATGCGATTTCTCAATATTCTCAAAGAATAAAAGCTCCGATTGGCGTATTTTATTTGAAATCCTTGTCCTTACATTCTTTATAAGTGCTTCGATAATAATCGTCGCATGTCTCAGGGCATATCTCTTCCCCATAAGAAATGATATCAGGGAGATAATGAAGAGGATCAGATATCTGAACCTACCACCATCACTATCGTTAGAAGCAGATTTTGCCGCTAAACTAATAATGGCAAGCAAGGAGCCGTTTGAAAGCCCGGAAGTACATGCCATAACGAGAATATCAATCCCGGAAGTAGTTTTCTCCTTTTTGTAAAAATCGATTAAGTGCATTTATTAATAGTTTACGGAGTTTATGTGAAGAGTTTTTATTGTTAACAACTTACGCAGACAAAAACCCACTAAAGGCAGAAGGAAAGATTAGACACAAACGTATTGTTTCATTCTAATTGAACAAGTCAAAAGGACAAATGTAAGTGAAAAAAGTACCAGAATTCATATATAAAATCAAGGATGAATAGCATAGTTAGATTTCCCTTGACATTTATATTAAGTTTTATGTAAAAACTACTGATATGATACGCTACAAATTACATAAATTTATTTATGATGAAATGAAAACTATTCTCCTGTAAATAAAGGTGCGACATGATTAAGGTATATTATGTATTGATAAGCATACTCATTGCTATGCTGGGATCAAATAAAAAAATGGGATTCTGGGGGCTTCTTTTCTGTTCCCTCTTCTTAACCCCTATAGTCGGCCTTGTTGTCCTCCTCACTTCTTCTAAAAAAAAATCGCCTTATAAAAAATCACCGAATACTAATTAGATTTAAACCGTTCTTCCTGAGCAATTAGCATCTTTGATGATTGCCAGCACTCTTCCTCGCTCATGATACACAGCCCCAGGAGTTTCCGATAAAACTTTTTTATCTCTTTGTCCTGTGCTCGGACATACCAGGTAGTTTTTAGGATTCCTGTTTCTCTCTGTCGTTTCATGGATTCAAACAGTAGTCCGATCGGATGGCCCAAGCCACGGTACATCCTCCGTACAAAGTAGGAACCGTAGAGAATCGTATCTGGGGCTATCTGATGGTTGATGATCCAGCCATCTATTTTCCCCTTCACGCGTAATCCCAGGTTGGTGTTTTCTTCAAATTTCCCATCAAAGGAAAAAGGAGAGGTCCCCTCTACCTTCCAGGAGTCCGGACCCTTCTCTTTCTTAAGGCCCTTCCTCTCCTACTAAGTCAGTTCAGTCCATTTAGGCAAGATTGTCTGTCCGTCCATTTGTACGTTACCAAGCAAAGGACGTACAGCATCTAGGTCAAGATCGGAAAATTTCAAGCGTTTTGCAAAAAGCTCTTCATCTCCGTCAGCTACAACTTTACGCCATTCCTTTAACCGGGCCTCTATTTTCTTTTCTATTCTCGCGTTAGTTGAATGTACTGGAGTAAAACAACCACCCAGACGGTCCATAAGGATACTGCCCTGTTCTACAATTTTTAGCAGCTCTTTATATGTTAGCATCAGTATGTGTAATGGATTGGAGAGTCGTTCGTGATCTACTATTATTGTCAGGATATTTAAACACAAATCATGAAAATTGCAAAGTGATAAAATATCTACGGAGTGAAATTATATCTACTGTTTTTTATTCACTCCATTGTTGTAATTTCATCTCCACATCATCACATTATCCCCCCTACACTACCTTATACCTCCTTTAAAAAATCCATTAAATGTGATACTTGTAACGCCATGAATTACAAGGTAAAATAGCCCTTTAACTAATATCTAACACTAGAGAATTATATCATTTATTTCCTGATTTAATAATTTACATATAGCGCATAAGCATTTACAATGACTACCGCATATAACAGCAACTATAAATCAAAAGAGTTGCAATTTACCTCGGGAGAAAAACTGTCTAAAAAAGAGAGAATAAATCTAATTTGCCTTCCTTTTGCCGGAGCATCTATTTATTCTTTCAGAGATATCACAAAAAGTATTGCTGATTTCATAAATGTCATACCTGTGGAGCTACCTGGAAGAGGGAGGAGAATTTCGGAACCCCTTCAGTCTGATATTTACAAAATAGTTGATGATATCTTTCTTCGAATAAAATTACACATCAATACTCCTTATGCCTTTTACGGTCATAGCTTGGGAGCTTTACTGGGGTTTCTTTTGGTAAAACGTGTTCTTAATGAAAAATTACTACAACCTCTACATCTTTTTTGCAGCGGAAGAGGAGGGCCTTCTGTAGAAAATAAAGATAAACACATTTACGCTCTTCCGAAAAAAGAGTTTATTGAGAAGCTTCATGAATATGAGGGTTCACCCAAGGAAATCCTCAATGATGAGGGTATCATGGAGTTTTTTGAGCCCGTACTTAGAGCTGATTTTAAAGTAGTTTCAACATATCCATACAAGAAAGATACGCCCTTTGATATTCCCATTACAGTAATGTTTGGCACAAATGAAAATATAACATACGAAGAAGCAATGAAATGGCAAGACGAAACATCGAAAAAGATCTCCGTTCGACAGTTTTCGGGAGGACACTTTTTTATATATGAGCATTCAACGGAAATAAACAGAATCTTTTCGCAGACTCTTCAAAATTCTCAAGGGATTATCAGTGATTGATGTAATCTATACCTTTTTTGATACTCCACTTACTACTGATACATGGAATACCTATTTACAAAAATTACCACAAGAGATTCAAACACAGATAATGCGTTTTAAAAGATGGCAGGACAAACATTCCAGCCTACTGGGAAAGATTCTATTGTTAGAATGCCTAAAGAAATACGGCTATTCTTCTGACTGTTTAAAAGATCTATCATATTCACCACATAATAGACCGTTTCTTGACGATTCAATAGATTTTAACATTTCACATTCCGGAAAATACGTTATGTGTGCAACTAATACTAACGGAAGAATTGGAATTGACATTGAGAGAAAGAAGCCTTTGAGTTTTGTAGAGTTCAGAAATTACATGACACCTGAAGAATGGAACACGTTACAAGAAGCCCCAAATCAATTAGAATATTTCTATGAATTATGGACGGTAAAAGAAAGTGTAATAAAAGGTGAGGGAAGAGGCCTCTCAATCCCTCTTCTCGACATTCTTTGGGTAGGCGAAACAGCCAGTATCAACGGTAATTGCTGGTATACAAAAAAGATAATTATTGATTCAGACTATAGCTGTCACGTAGCTGCAAGACACAAAGTATCTGAATTAAGTATTCGTAAATTCAAATGATACAGGGATTGTACCGTGGCCTATACAAAACTGATTCATAGTGTAGCAATAGAACTTATGCCTTAATAGTAAAGAGTGATAACTCCCATATTACGTAAATAAACAGTAATTGAGAAATAATGCTTGCAAAAGATAAAACGTTAGATATAACCTTACACGTGCAGTTAATACCATATAAAATACTGCTTTTAGATGGTATTTTGAAATTTCACTTTGAAACCTTCTGTTGCTGCTGAAGAGCAGGATATTCTGAAAGCTCTCAGCGATTATGCAGAATCACGAAAAGCATAGCGTATGCTCACATTATATTTTTTACGACAACCTTCGACTAACAGACGAATACTCTTTATCATCTCAAACAACAGTTATTAAAATAAAATATGTTTTAAGTAAATTTATATCTCTTGCATGTAAAAATATTTCTCTGTAAAATTCCTTATTGATATATTATTTCCCTTTGGGTTATGCAAACAAATCTAATTATCTCTTTACTATATTTAATTATGTTTATAAACCATGCTGAGCAAAGCAAGAAAGGTTTATATAAATAATATGGAACAGAGCCTTCAATATAAATACCTTCTAACCTGCGAAGAATTGGCAGATCTTTGCGGGGCGACAGAAAATAAAATTAAAAAAAAATTGAACCGGAATGAAAGCTTGTCTATTCGTGGAGGCAAGACAGGCATTCTCCCTTTTGTTGTAAAAAAGTTTTTAAAGGAGAACGGGATCGACTATTCCTGCCAAGTAGTAGCAATTATTAACATGCGAGGGGGAATTGGCAAAACAACTGCGTCCATAAATACCGCTACCAGGGCAAAACAGTACGGATTTAAAACCTGCATTATTGACATGGATCCACAGGGATCAACTACGCTGGCCTTCGACATGACTCCGGAAGAGGATGATCCTATTTTTTACGACATTTGGCAAAAACCAGATGAAATGGTCATGGGGACAATTAAAAAGATAGATGAAGATCTGTACATCATTCCATCTTCATTAGAAAACGGACTCCTTGACGCAAGTTTAATCAATCCCGGACATCAGAAAAATGCCGTGAAAGATGTTTGTAATGTACTAAAGGCGAATGGATTTGAAATAATTATTATAGACAATCCACCTTCTCTTGGCACAGCAGTAATTTCTTCAGTGTGTGCTGCTGATACTATTGTAGTCCCTATGTTTAGTGATGCTTTTTCATTCAAGGGACTTGATATAACAATTAATGAAATTCATTCTATCTGCTCTACTTTCAATATGGGAGAACCAAAAGTGAGGGTCCTCTTTTCAAAATACGATCGAAGGGAAAAAGCTTCAGAGACAGCATTGCTTGAATTAAAGGACAGATACTCAAAATATTTTATTCCATTTCCTATCCGAACAAGTACTGAATTTTCAAAGGCACTCCAGAGAAGGGAAACGATTTTCGCTTCTTATAGGAAAAGCACAGCTAAAGAAGATTATGATATGTATGTAAAACATATTCTTGGACTGGACAAAATTTCTAAACAGAATGGAGAAAATTGTGAATAAAAAAGATACAACCGGAGACAGTAATGCAAAAGAAAAGGCAAAGATCAAAGTTAAACGATCAAGAAAGCGAATGTATGAATCTGTACAAAATGATGAAAAATCTACAGTTACCAGTAGTAAAAAAGAGGAACGAAAAAAAAAGACAAAAAGGGAAAAAGATAATGAGCAGGATTTAATTGATGAGAAAAGAGAGGATGAGGAAAAGAGACTGCTTCTAGCCAAGGATATAGTTGCATATCACGTTCAATGGTCTATAGGCCTCAGTATAGTTCCGATCCCATTGATAGACACTGTAAGCGTTTTGATAATACAGGTAAAAATGCTAAAAAAGCTGTCTGACCATTATGGGGTAGCGTGTTCAGAAAATCGTCTAAAAATCCTAATAATATCACTAATAGGGAGTATCGATTCCGGATTGATTGGAGGGAAATTTCTTATTAGTATGACCAAACTAGTCCCCGGGATAGGCACATTCCTGGGAATGACTGCCATGAGCGCGTTGAGCGGTTCTATTACTTATGCTGTAGGTCAAGTATTTAT
Organism: uncultured Candidatus Scalindua sp.; assembly: GCA_964438395.1. Taxonomy (GTDB): domain Bacteria; phylum Planctomycetota; class Brocadiia; order Brocadiales; family Scalinduaceae; genus Scalindua. Next base: position 4,502 of record CAYTLC010000001.1, on the reverse strand, counting down.
ACAACATTTTGAATCAGGCGGAACATTCCTTAATTTTGACCCTAAGAAAGTCAAAGCATACTTCATGGAACAGTTTGAAGAGGGGAAAAAATGGCAGCAAAAAAAGAAAAAAGTAGTTTAAGGATAAACATATGATGTTTTATTATATCTGTTAATTCACATATTAATGTTGACATTTGATATTTTTTTAGTAGAATTTATATTGGCTATTTTATTCTCGAATCATATTTTTTAAGGAGTTCTAATATGACAGTAGCGACTGAAGAAGAATGTAAAGTCAATTCTCCATCATGTACAAAAGAAGAAGAAGCAGGCAAAATTATAAGGCGTAACATGTATTATGCAATGGGAGCAGGGGTTGTTCCTATACCTGTGTTTGATTTGGCGGCTATCACTGGCCTTCAGATGAAAATGTTATACCAGATTTCAAAGGAATATGATGTTACTTTCCCAAAGGATATTGTAAAAACTACTTTAGCGTCACTCATAGGAGGCATTGGTACTATTCCATTGGCAAGTGTTGTTGCCGGTAGTGTAATAAAAGTTTTGCCTGGTATAGGCAATATAGCAAGTGTACTCACTCTTCCGGTAACTGCAGGTGCAATCACACATGCTATTGGTAAAATATTTGTGATGCATTTTGAATCAGGTGGAACTTTCCTAACTTTTAACGCGAAAAAGATGAAGGAATATTTTTCAGAACTATATGAAGAGGGAAAAGAGGAAGCTTCCAAAGCCAATACTGAAAGCAAAAACAGTAATACTACTGCATAAAATTAATTCAAACATGCATTGGTTTATTGTAAAAAAATCCAATGAGCATGGTTGTTAATATGGATTCGATAGCCACGAAAACTTTTCCATCAAAATAAATAAAAAGGATCTATACTGGGATGGCGGTGAAAAACCACCTAGGTATAGGTCTTTTTTTTTATCTAACTAGTTTCTGTATGATATGCCTGTCCCTCGCAAATATTCATAACTACTGATTTCATTGACATTTCTAATGGAGCTTGCTAAGTTGGTTCCATTATGAAAAAGACAATAAACTTTATCAAAACCATCCTATCAAAATTCAATTTAATTGCTAATCTTACTGCAAAAAACCTAGCCCTGCATCAACAACTCATTGTTTTGAATCACTCTATCAAAAGACCACAAATCAAGATCAAAGATCGCTTGTTTTGGATTATTCTTTACCTCTTTTGGAATAATTGGCAAGATTCACTGATTGTTTTAAAACCAGAAACCGTTGTCGGTTGGCACAAAAAAAGTTTCCGACTGTTTTGGAAGTGGAAGTCCAGATCAAAAAACCCAGGTCGTCCGCGGATTAGTCAGGAAATAAGGAATCTAATTTATAATATGGCAATGGCTAATCCATTATGGGGTGCGCCAAGAATTCATGGTGAATTGTTAAAGCTTGGTATTAATATATCAGAAAGAACGGTTTCCAGTTTAATGCCAAAACATCCAAGAAAACCTTGTCCCTCGCAAATATTCATAAGTGTTGATTTGATTGACATTTCCAATGGAGCTTGTTAATTTGGTTCCACTATGAAAAAGTCAATAAACTTTATTAAAGGCATCCTATCAAAGTTCAACTTAATAGCAAACCTTACTGCAAAAAATCTAGCCCTGCATCAGCAACTGAAAGTTTTAAATCGTTCTATCAAAAGGCCGCAAATCAAGGCCAAAGATCGCTTGTTTTGGATCATCCTTTATCTCTTTTGGAAAAATTGGCAGGATTCATTAATTGTTCTAAAACCAGAAACCGTTGTCGGTTGGCATAAAAAAGGTTTCCGATTGTTTTGGAGATGGAAATCCAGATCCAAAAGCCCTGGTCGTCCACGGATTAATCACGAAATTAGAAACCTAGTTTCTAATATGACAATGGCTAACCCATTATGGGGAGCACCAAGAATTCACGGTGAATTATTAAAACTCGGAATTGAAATCTCAGAAAGAACGGTTTCCAGTCTAATGCCAAAACATCCAAGAAAACCCTCCTCTCAAACATGGAGAGCTTTTTTAAAAAATCACATGACTAATACCGTTTCAGTAGATTTCTTCACTGTTCCAACCATTAACTTTCGTATATTATTTGTTTTTGTTATTTTAAAAAATTATCATCGTAAAGTTATCCATTTCAATGTAACTAAGCATCCCACAGCCCAATGGACTGCTCAACAAATAATAGAAGCTTTTCCTTGGGACACAGCTCCTAAGTATTTAATACGAGATCGTGATTCGATATATGGAAATTATTTCAAACAGCGCGTAAAGAATATGGGAATAAAAGAAGTCTTATCTGCACCAAGGTCTCCCTGGCAAAATCCATATGTAGAGAGACTGATTGGTTCAATACGAAGATAATGTCTGGATCATGTAATAGTATTAAACGAAAGACATTTGCAAAAAGCCCTCTCTTCTTATTTTGAATACTACAATCAAGATAGAACTCATTGTGGTTTAGATAAAGATGTTCCTGCCGAGCGTCTAATTCAATCTAAGCCTTCTAGTGATAGCAAGATCGTTAAATTACCACGTGTTGGAGGACTGCATAATCGCTATCAATGGAAAGAAGCAGCTTAAATAAATCGTATTAAACGAACCACATAATTCTCATTTATTAGAGTAAAAGAATTCAAAGATAGAACCCTTTCTTGCCTTCTCATGTGTTAATTGATTACTTCCCCTCACTCTTGTTATATACCAATAAATTTATCGCCAGAAATCCATGAAAAAGTAAACAAAACGATCCCGTGCAAACAGTTTATTACTATAATTCTTCTCAGATGAATATTTGCGAGGAACAGGCAAAGCTGATGGGTCACAAAGATATTCGCATGACCCAGCGGTACGCGCACCACTCATCGGAGAGCCTGAGAAGCGGGGTTGATGTTTTAGTCAGCCAAGGCTAAAAGTGGCTACGTTTTGGCTACGGTCGAGGAAAAAACGGTTTTTCGATAGTACAAATCTGTCATAAGTGCTTGTATGACAATGGGCGATACTGGACTCGAACCAGTGACCCCTTGCTTGTCGAGTAAGAATAGGCTGATTTTTTCAATATTATAAGTGCTTTATTTTACGTCTGTTATGACGCTATCACTTATTACTCAAAAGCTTACAACAAATTATAAATTCTGGTAGTTACCGTTACTTACTGTTATTTACCATTACTTTGACTGCGTATTGACTGCGGTTGGGATCCGAAGGCCTTCAACTCATGCCAGGCAGAATTGATCTATCTTCTAATGTTATTATTTTTGACACCCTATTGATAAGTTGGTTCCAGTGTTCCTTTATACGGTTTAATTTTAATCTGTTTTGCGCGTTTCTCGGCTTGCGCTGCGTCATACTGGAATTGTAATCCCATCCACCCGTCAGATGTTCCTCCAAACGCTTTGGACAGACGGATCGCCATGTCCCACGACAGGTGGGTCTTTTTGTTAACCAACATGCTTAATGTTTGCCGGGTAACACCTAGAATTTTTGCTCCATCCGTAATGCTTAAATTATAGGGTTCCAAACAATCAATCCGTACCCCCAAACCAGGATGTGGAGGATTTTTCATACGTATCTTGTTCATTGTTATCTCCTTTACTTAATGATAATCTTCAAAGTTCACATCAAAAGCATCGCCATTTTTAAGCCGAAAGGTAATACGCCAGTTTGCTCGAACTGTTACACTCCATGTTCCTTTTCGACTACCTTTTAATTCGTGCAGATTATAAGAATGAATATTCATGGCTTCAACTGTTTTTGCTATATTCAATCGTGCTAAAATCAAACTGATACGTTCCAACATGTCGCGGGGTAATCTCTGAGGTTTGTCGTCTTCAAAGAATCGCTTTAACCCTCTATGTTTGAAACTTTTGATCATTTTTTGATTGTAAATCGTCAGCTGACGGTTGTCAACAAGAATTAAACAGACAAGAACCTTCTAATAGGTGACTACAATTAATTTTCATTTATTTGACAAGACGGTCCCATACTGATAAATTAGTATGAGATGAATATTTGCGAGGGACAACTGAAGAGACCTCTGAAACTGCAATCCAACACGAAAAGGCCAATTCTGCCACAATGAATTCTGCTGACACTCGCTCCAATACTTACGATATTATAAGGAAAAGATTTGTGGAGGAATTTAAAGATGATTTTGTAATCACAGAGGATTATTTTAAGCTAGACAGATATAATAAGAATATTTTCTGGTTAGTTACTGTCAAACCTGACAAAACAGGTTATTTCACGATAGGACATCATTATGAAAACAGAAACTCGGGAATGCGTTACAGCGAAAATGAGTATCATATAAGTGTAGCGGCAAAAGGCAGTCGACGAATCAATTCATATAATCTTAATATTGAGCATTCCCTTTTCTTCTAGACCATTGCTTAGTATCATTCACGGTTAATAGATTGACTTTTGTTAATTTACTATGTATTGATCCGGCAATTAAATAGGGCATCTATGCAGCATACGCAATTTTTGGATGT